>JAICVS010000012.1 GCA_025935195.1 Ktedonobacterales bacterium | reverse complement strand
TGCTGGCCGTCTCCACGCCGCTAGCCCAGCGGTTGCAAGCGGGTGTGGGTGGCATGTTTGGCGCGCTATGCGGTTGTTCAAGGTGCTGATGACGTGGCGTGGCGCTGTGGACATGGAACTAAATTACCATGCACGAGATGGGATGTCAAGGGAGAATTCTAGCGCTTATACCGATGTGCGTTGAGGTGGTGCCATGCGTTGGCTCCCGGCATACATGCCGAGGCTCATCCCAGGTTGGGTCGGGGTAGGCGAGCGGCAGCTGTACGATCTCAGGACGGCCGTGGACTTTGATGGTGAGCCAGTAGGCGGCGTGCATGCGCTCGCGCGCCCATTGGTCAATCGCGATCAGCGGGAAGCGGGGGAGCATGTCCACGCCGGCGATGAGGCGGCTCGCGAGCTTGAGCGCGGGCCAGACGCCATGGGCAAGCGCGGTCTCGTCCGTGATAGTGACATCTAACTCGACCCGCGCGTCGCGATTCAGCGATTGCGCGAGCGCTTCGGCCTGGCGGTGCTCCTCCTCGTCGTGGAAACCATCGGCGAAGACGATGACGAGATCGACATCGCTCGTCGCCAGCCGCGAGCCATCCGCCAGGCTACCCTCGGCGTAACAGGTGCGCACGCGGCCAGGAAACCGGCGCGTGAACGCATTGTACACGGCGCGGGTGGAGTCCTCACCTCCTGACCCTCTCTCCCTATGGGGCGAGAGGAAGGCAGAATGACGATCGCTCATCATCAACTACCCGCAACTTCGGCGCTTGGATGGACCAGCGGGCGATAGCCGGCGCGGAGGACGGCGATGAGCGCGCGCGGCGTCAGCACTTCGATGTGGCTCAGGGCAGGCAGCGGCCGCCGCGAGAGGTAGCCGGCCGCCGACCACGCCAGGAGTTGTCCATGCCAGAGCAGCCAGGCTGAACCGTCGAGGCGGATGAAGGCGCCATCTGGGAGCGCGCCGGCATCTTCCTGATAGGTGCGCTGCCGCTGGTGAGCGCCGCGGCCTTCCAGCCGGTCGCCATGCAACACGGTATCTATCCGCCCGGCATCGGCAGGCCCGCCGGACCACGCCACCCAGGCCGCTTTGAAGCGCTGGTAGTCGGCGTGGCGGCATTCGGCGCAGGGACGGTGGCCGGCGGCGAAGGCGGTCGCTTCGTCGAGGAAGAACAACTCCGTGTAGGAGTGGGGACGCATCACCTGGCGCCGGCGCCCACGGAACGCGGTGCGGCAGGCGATCCAGCGTTTGACCTGCCAGGGACGCACCATCCGCCGCGCCTCGTCGTGTAAGATGCCACGATTGCCCATCAGCAGGCCGCGCTCCGCAACCGCGACGATTGCGCCGAACGGCGTCACCCGATTCTGTAATGGCATGCGTGCTTCCTCTTCCAAAGCTGAGGCATCGCTAGACATCACGCGGCACGGTTTGCCAGCCTGCGACGGTGGCGCGCACAAGCGATGTGACCTCGGCGATCATTGGGCCGCGCGCATCGGGGGCGGCCAGGAAGCCGCAGAGGTTGACGAGATCGAGCAGGCGGATGATGCGCCGCCAGTCGGTCGGGAGGATGCCGCCGTGGGCGCGGTAGCCGGTGGCGAACGCGGAGACGAAGGCGGGCGGCAACGTATCGGCGTAGCGCAGGCAGATGGCGACGTCGAAGAGCGGCGAGCCGGCGAAGGCGAACTCCCAATCGAGCACGGCGGCAATATTCCAGCCCGCGCCCGCTTGGCAGACGAGCAGGTTTTGCGCTTTGTAGTCGCCGTGGACGAGGACGGTTTGTGTGTCGGCGGCGGCGAGCAGCGCGGCGTTTTCGCGCAAGAGCCGCTGGAGCGCCTGGGTCAGCTCGGGGCCGAGGCGCGCGCTGGCCGCGCCCGTGAAGAGGGCTTCATCCACGTACGCCGGGACGGACTCGGTTGAGGGGGCGAGGGGCTGGGCGATGGTGAGGCCGGGACCGAAGAAGCCGGCCCGCGCGAAGGGGAATGCGGCGAGACCGGCGAGCGTGGCGCCGACGGTATGGGCGGCGGAGGCGATGGCCGCTTCGTCGCCATGCGCCAGCAGCGCGTCGAGCTTTGTGCCGTCGATCCAGCGCGCGACGAGGTATGGGCGACTGTGCGGCTCGCCGGTGGGGTCGGCGTAGAGGATGGCGGGCATCGGCACATGCGCGCCGGTGAGCTGGTAGATATCCAGCTCGGTCTGGCAGGCGGCGGGGTCGCGCGTGAAGAGGCGCAGGACGACCGGCTCATGCAGGCCGGCGAGCGTCACTTTGTAGTTGGTGTTGGCAAGCCCGCCGCTCAACAGCTCGGCGGAGAGTACGGCGCGGTCGGGAAAGGCGGGTTGAAGGAGCGCGGCGATGGGAGCGGCGTCCAGCGCGAGCGCGGCGTGACGACGCTCCCATCCCTCCTGCATGCGCGGTCGTGTTGGGTCCAGCTGATCTGGCTGATCTGATGGCGTCACGACGGCTCCCGCTGGCGCACGCTCAGCCGCGCCACCACCTCGCCCTTGACGATCGCGCCGGTCTTCTCGAAGCCCAAGCTGAGATAGAGCGCCTCGGCGACGGCGTTGTCCGGTGCGAAGTCGATGAAAATCTCGTCGCAGGCGGGATCGTTGCGCATACGCGCGAGCAGCTCACGCATGGCGGCGCGGCCGTAGCCTTTGCCTTGGTGCGCGGTGTCCACCATCACGCGCAAAATCCAGTGCTGGTGGTCTTCGAGCGCGATGCCGTACATGACGAAGCCGACCATGGCGGCGCCGTCGTAGACGGCGAGCGGGATCCACTCCGGCTCGTAGCGGGCCTGCGCCATCGAGACGGCGTTGGTTTCGACGAAGTGTTGCTGGTCCGGCCGGATCGTCAGGTTCACACACTCGCGCCAGTTGTGGCGGGTGATGTCGCGCAGGGTGACGGGCATTGAGCTGTTCCTCTCTCTCATTCTACGCCACGCCGAACGGCGTGCGGGCAGATTTCTGGCCGTGATTCTGGGGAGCGTTAGTCCTGTCACCGACACATGGCCGGATGTTACAGGACGGTTCGCGGGCGCGGCCGATCAGCGCATACCATGCCTCGGTGCCCGCGCCAGCCGGAGCACGGTCGCCACGACCGCGGCGAGTGGGACGTTGGTGTCAACCTCGTGTCCGGCCGCACGGCGCAAGAGCGGCTCGACCGTTTCCACTTGGCCCCGCACGCGGGCGACTTCGTCGGGATGCTTCCCATACGGATTGTTGGTCCGCGTACGTAGGCGCTCGACGAGGACGGCGGCCGGCGCGCGCAGTAGCACGACATGGTCGAATTGGGGAAGGAATCGGCCCATATTCTCCGCGCATCCGCCCAGGAACAAGACGTCAGTGTCCTCTGTGGATAAGAGCGCCTGGATGCGGTCCTCGCGCCACACCCAATCCCTGCCTACTTCCACTGGCGGCCCGACGGCGCTGGGGTCGCTGGTAGGCTCCGCCCACGTCGAGTAGGCGTCGCAATCCGCGTCCACGGCTCGATACCCGCGTGCGGCGAGCGCGGCGATGAGTGTAGACTTGCCAGTTCCCGACAGCCCGGTCAGCAGGATGCGCTTCACGATGGCCTGCCCTACACGTTCAGCTCGCGCAGGTGGATGGTCTCGCCGCGGCCGGGGCCGACGGAGACGAGGGCGAGCGGCGTCTCCAGCAATTCCTCGATGCGGCGCAGGTAGCGGTGGGCGTTCTCCGGCAGGTCGTCCCAACCGGCGGCGCCGCTGGTGGGGGTCTGCCAGCCGGGCCACTCCTCGTAGACCGGCTCACAGGCGGCGAGATCGTTGAGGTTGGCGGGTGGGACGCTCAACGCCGTCTCGCCCAGCCGGTACGAGGTGCAGATCTTGAGCGTGGGCAGGGTATCGAGCACGTCGAGTTTCATGACGGCGATGCTGTCGAAGCCGTTGAGGCGGGCGACGAAGCGTCCGCTGACGGCGTCGAACCAGCCGCAGCGGCGCGGCCGGCCGGTGGTGGTGCCGTACTCATGGCCGGCCTCGCGCAGCGCGTCGCCCTCGCCGTTGAAAAGCTCGGTCGGCATTGGCCCGGAGCCGACGCGCGTGATGTAGGCTTTGTAGATGCCGAGCACCTGGCGGATGCCGCGGAGTGGCAGGCCGGCGCCGGTGGAGGCGTTGCCGGCGACGGTGGAAGACGCCGTGACGAACGGGTAGGTGCCGAAGTCCACATCCAGCAGCGCGCCCTGCGCGCCCTCCAGCAGGATCGAGCGGCCATCGGCGACGGCCTTCTGGAGCATGCCCTCGGTATCGGCGATGAAGCGGCGGAGCTGCTGGGCGTAGCCGAAGTATTCGGTGTGAATCTCTTCGAGCGAGAGCGGCGACTGGCCGTAGATCTGCGTGATCATGCGGTTCTTCTGTGCCAGTGCGGTGGCGAGCTTGGCACGGAACTGGTCGGCGTCTAGCAGGTCGGCCATGCGGATGCCGGTGCGCGCGTATTTATCCACGTAGGCGGGGCCGATGCCGCGCATGACGGTGCCGATCTTCTCGACGCCGCGGCTCTCCTCTTCCAGCCGATCCAGCACGAAATGGTAGGGCATGACGACGTGGGCGCGCTCGCTGATGAAGAAGCGATCCAGGCCGACGCCCATCTCGCGCAGCATCGCCAGTTCGGCGAGCAGGCCGCGCGGGTCCACCACCACACCGTTGCCGATGACGCAGGTGACGTTGGGGTGGAGGATGCCGGCGGGCACGAGGTGGAAGGCGAACTCGCGCCCGCCGTGGACGACGCGGTGGCCAGCGTTGCCGCCGCCCTGGTAGCGCACGACGAAGTCGGTGCGCGCGGCCAGCTCGTCTATGATCTTGCCTTTGCCCTCGTCGCCCCATTGGGCGCCGACAATCGCCGTGACGCTCATCGCGGATATCCTCTTCCCGGTCTTCTGATCTGAATGGGTTAGCCGCCGCTGCTGATATAGTTGAGTAGAAGCTGATCGGTCAGTTGCTCGATGGGGGCGCGGTCATCGGTGAAGACGACGCCGCCCGGCTCGGCATGCGCCGCTTGCGCGACGGGGGCAACCTCGTCCGCCACCGCGCCCAGGTCCGTGCCACGCGGGATGGTGTTCAGGTTGTTCAGAAAGCCTTGCAGCGAGGTGGGGCTGTTGGTCGCCATGACCTCGGTGTTGAAGGTATCAGGCACGTTGAAGGTGTAGACGTTGGGGAAGACGGTGCTCATGGTGTTGACGAACGCCCGCACCAGCCGGAAGTCGGTGCGCGTGTGGCCGGTGTTGAGTACGACGACGCCGTGGGGCGAGAGGTGCGCCTTGATCTCCTCGAAGAATTCTTTGGTGGTGAGCTGGAAGGGGATGTAGGGCTGCTGGAAGGCGTCAATGGCGACCACGTCGTAGGTCTGGTGGGTGGCGCGTAGGAAGGTGCGGCCGTCCTCGACGTAGACGTGCAGATTTGGCTCGGTCATGGCGAAATACTGGCGCCCGACGGAGACGATCTCTGGGTCAATCTCCACGCCGTCAATCTGGACGTTCGCGCCGTAGACCTGGGTGAACTGGCGAGCGACGGTGCCGCCGGCCAGCCCGATGATGCCGATGCGATGCACCTGGCCCATGGCGGCGCTGTTGAAGTAGGGCGCGGCGAGGAAGTAATCCCAGTACCAGCCGGTCAGCACACGGTTCGGGTTGTAGATGGAGTGGATGGCCTGGCCCTCGTTCAGCACGAGGTTCACGGTGCCGTCGTCCTGTTTGACCACCTGGATGTAGTTGTAGAGAGATTCACGCTCGGCGATCAGGCCGGGCTGGGGCTTGAGGAAGCCCAGCGGGACGGCCTGGGGCAGCAGCAGCGGCAGCAGCGGCAGGATGCCGACGGCCGCGACCAGCCAGCGCGCGGGCACGGTGCGTGGGCCGAGCGCGACGGGCATATCCAGCCCCCAGAGCGAGACGAGCAGCAGCGCCACGCAGATGGTGAGCAGCGTCCGGCGCACGCCGAGCCAGGGGATCAGCAGCAGCACGGGCAGGAAGGCGCCGAGGATGCTGCCGGCGGTGGAGAGCGCGTAGAGGTTGCCGGCGCTGCGGCCAGTGCTGCCGACGGCGCGCACGCTCAGGCGCACGGCGAAGGGCGAGACGACGCCGAGCAGCGTCACTGGGATGGAGAAGAGCAAGATGACGGCCAGCAGTGACGTGTAGAAGACGCCGGCGTTGACGGTTTGCAAGCCCTGCACGGACCACTGGAGCACGGGGCGACTGACGAAGGGGATGAGGCCGGCCGCCAGTGCGGCGATGGCGGTGAGCGCGCAGAGCAGGCGCGGCTCAGGATGGCGGTCGGCGATGCGGCCGCCGATGAAGTAGCCGGAGGCCAGATAGATCAGGAAGAGGCCGATCACGTTGGCCCAGATGAAGAGCGAGGTGCCGAAGTAGGGGGCGAGCAGGCGCGGGGCGCACATCTCCAGCGCGAGCGAGGCCACGCCAGCGACGAAGACGAGCGTGATGAGTCGCGCCGGCACGATGGGCACAACCCCGGCGACGGCGGAAGTGGTCGCGCTCGCGGGGACGGCCGGAGCGCCATGCGCCGTGGGCGCGACCGTGCGCGGTGCGGCCGCCGAAACCCCTGAGGAGCTAGCGGCGGGGGTGGCGCGGGCGCCGGGGATCAGTCGCATGCAACCGTCGCTTTCAGGCCGGGCCGGCGGTGGCGCCGGGGAGGAACTCGAAGCTGCGCAGCATTGGCGCGAAGTAGCGCGCGTCGGCCGACGAGAAGCTAGTGTCCGCGGTCAATAGACTGATGATGTAGGGCTTGTCGGTATGCACGGTCGCGTACACATCCACCCGAATGGACGACGTGCCGGACGCGATGCGGGCAGCGCCCACACGCCAGGTGGCCCGGCCGAAGGTGGCCACGGTCGGGCCGCTCTGCATGACGGCGAACTCGTTGCGGTAGCGATGGGCCAGGGCGGTCAGGGCGTAGTTCGTCCACGACGCCGCGTCGGACGGATCGGCGCCGCCGAGGTCAACGGTATCCAGGTTGGCGGGCACAAGCACCTGCACCTCATAGCTTGGAGCGTCGCCGCTATCCGCGAACTCCGTCGCTGGACCGATATGTGAATAGACCCAACCGAGCGGATACTGGATGCGGTAGCCGCCGGATTGGTCGGCGTAGGTGAGGAACCCGGAGCGCGGGGCGGGCGTAGGTGTGGCGGTAGACGGTTTTGTGGCTCTGGGAGCCGGCGTCGCGCGCCGCTCGGCCGTCCCAGCCGACGCGACCACCGCGTGGCCGGCATCGGTGAGCAGCAGCAGCAGCGAGAGGCCGACGAGAGCGGCGCAGCCGATGGCGAATGCGCCGCGCGAGCGCCGCGGCCCGGAAGGAGTTGGTGGCGGCGCGGGCTGGAGCGCGCGCGCGTCACGTTCCGCTGGCTTCTCTGCTGGCATCTACGTTACGTCCCCCAACATCTCGCGGCGGTCGCTCCACGCGACCCTCGCGTGCCGGACGGCGGCGCATCCTTTCTCCCACGTTCCCGCGTTGCGCCGCCCTATTATAGCGTATTCGCCGCAAATGCCTATAGACGAGCGGTAATATCAAGGCGTAGGCAGGGTGCGGCCATCTCTGGAGAGCCCGCGACCGCAAAGCCCGCGCCGCGGACTGAGATGCGCCTCGTATGGACTCGTACGGATGGGAAGCATTCACCAGCCGTAGGGTAGTAGTACTCGCTTGTTGATTATCGGCTCATTTTGCGATATGCTAACGAGGTTGGGGAGTCGCCGGAGCCTACGGGATGGCGACATCATATGGCGGCGTCACGATGAGCTGAGACGACTCCCCACAGGAAGCGATTGTTCACACACCTCATGATGACCCCAGCGCGGGGCAAGAAGAGCAATGCTATGTGTGCTTAACCAGGGCGCTCGCAGGCTGCGCTAGTGGCAGTCGGCACGCGGGCTGACATCTCTGGCCCGGACACAACACACTGCACCGCGTTGGGCTGGCTTTCCCGTTTTGTGGGATGGCCGGCCTGTGTTTTTGTCAGGGCGTTTGCCAGGGTGTGTACGAAGGAGGGCCAACATGCCTGATACAACATCCCGAACCACGACCGGACGCACACCCACTCCTGGCCCTGAGCGCACCGCCCTGCCGGCTGGCGCCCGTCCGCTGCCCGGCGGCGGCATTGCCCGCCCCGCCGGCGGCCCAAATGGCGGCGGCGGCCAACGCCCGATGGCCCCTCGTCCCGGCGCTCCCCGGCCGGGGGCTCCGGGTGGGGCGCGGCCCGGCGCCCCGGCGCCCCGGCCCGGTGGCGCGGGCGGACGACCCGGTGGACGACCCGGAGGCGGCCAGCGTGGCCGCGCGAACGGCCATCGCGGCGGCCCGTCGCGTGGGCCGGGGGGCATGCCGAGCGGCCCCAAGGCCGCTGTGCCGACGAAGCCGACGGGGCCTGTCGCCATTCCGGCGCAGATCATGGTCAAAGACCTGGCCGATCTGCTCGGCGTGACCGTCAACGAGATCATCCGCAACCTGATTGCCGCCGGCATCTTCGCCAGTATCAATCAGGTGGTCAAGTACGACTCGGCCGCCAAGGTCGCCACGACGCTCGGCTTTGAGCCGGAGGAGGCCGCCGCTGCCGCACCGCCGAGCGCGACCCGGCCGGAGGCGGGCAAGATCGGCGCGCGGGTGAGCGAGGTGGGACGCATCACGCGGCCGCCGGTCGTCACCGTGATGGGCCACGTGGACCACGGCAAAACGTCGCTGCTGGACGCCATCCGCAATACGCGCGTGGCGGCGGGCGAGGCCGGCGGCATCACGCAGCACATCGGCGCCTATCAGGTGGAGATCAACGGGCGCAAGATCACGTTCCTGGACACGCCGGGCCACGAGGCGTTCACCGCCATGCGCGCGCGCGGCGCTCAGGCCACTGACATCGCCGTGATCGTGGTCGCGGCGGACGACGGCGTGATGCCGCAGACCATCGAGGCGATTGACCACGCGCGCGCGGCCAAGGTGCCGATCGTCGTCGCGCTCAACAAGATTGACAAGGCCGGCGCCAATCCGGATAAGGTCAAGCAGCAGCTCGCCGATCACGGCGTGGTCATCGAAGAGTATGGCGGCGACGTGATCTGCGTGCCAGTCTCGGCGAAGCAGAACACCGGCATCGCCGAGCTGCTGGAGATGCTACTGCTGGTGGCCGACATCGAAGACCTCAAGGCCAACCCGCGCGCTAAGGCGCAGGGGGTGGTGATCGAGGCGCGGCTCGACAGGAACAGCGGCGTCACGGCGACGGCGCTGATCATGGAGGGGACGCTGGAGGTCGGCGAGATCATCGTGGCGGGCACGATCTCCGGCAAGGTGCGCGCGATGTTCGACGACACGGGCGCGCGCATCAAGAAGGCCTTGCCCAGCACGCCCGTCAGCATCCTGGGATTGCCGGAGGTTTTGGCGGCCGGCGACCGTATCGAGGTGGTCGGCGACGAGAAGGCGGCGCGCACGCTGGTGGATCAGCGCAAGGCCACGGCGCAGGCGGCGGCGCAGGGCAATGTGACGCTTGACACGCTCTACATGCAGATGCGGGAGGGTAAGGTCAAGGAGCTGAACCTGCTGGTCAAGGCCGACGTGCAAGGCTCCATCGAGGCGCTCAAGCACGCGCTCGCGCGCGCCGGCACGGAGACGCTCAAGGTCCGGCTGATCCACGACGGTGTGGGCAATGTGACGGAGACGGACGTCCATCTGGCATCGGCCTCGAAGGCGATCATCATCGCGTTCAGCGTCAAGGTGGATGGCCCGGCCCAGCGTGTGGCGCAGAACGACGGCGTGGACATCCGCGGCTACGACGTGATCTACAAGCTGGTGGACGATATTGACGCGGCGCTGCAGGGCCTGCTGGAGCCGGAGTACAGGGAGCAGGTCGAGGGTCATGCGGAGGTGCTGCAGCTCTTCAAGGCGGGTAAGCGCATGATCGGCGGCTGCCGGGTGACGGACGGCCGGCTCACGCGCTCGTCGCAGGCGCGGGTGCAGCGCGGCGGGAAGGTGATCTTCACCGGGCTGATCGAGTCGCTGCGCCGCGGCAAGGAGGATTCGCGCGAGGTGCTCCAGGGCTACGAGTGCGGCATCCTTCTGGAGGACTTCAATGACCTCCAGCCCGGTGACATCGTCGAGACGTTCAACATGGTGCGTGTGTAGCGCATATCCTCACTCCATGGCCCCTCTCCTCCACGGAGGAGAGGGGCCATGTTGGCGGCATGTGGCTCCGTGCTCTCGCTGTGCTTGCGAGCGCGGGCTATGCTGTAGCTAGGCGGAGTGCGCCTCCGCTCGCCGGCCAGCGACTTGCGCCGGCCCATTCGCCGGAGGTGATGTATGTCGAAGAATTGGCGTCAGGATCAGCTCGGCGACGTGATCGCGCACGAGCTGAGCGATCTGATGCGCACGCGCTTGAAGGATCCGCGGGTCGGGTTCGCGAGCATTACGGGTGTCGAGGTATCCGCCGATCTCCGTCACGCGAAGGTGTTCGTGAGCGTGATGGGCGACGAGGCGGAGCAGCGCGCCACGCTTGCCGCCCTGGAGCATGCCGCCGGCTTCTTGCGGCACGAGCTCGCGCAGCGCCTGACCGTGCGTCACACTCCGGAGATCGTGTTCCGCCTGGATCAGTCCATCGCGCGTGGCGCCCATGTGATCGATCTGATCAATCGGGTGAACGCCGACGCCCCTGAGCGCGGGCGGGCGGCGGGCGCGGCGACCGTCGCGGATGGAGGCGACGACTGATCGGTGATGTGTTGATTCGGTGATCGTATGGAGGCGGTGGGTGCCAGGTGCGGGCGCTTTCGCTCGCACACCAGGGCGCTCGCCGCCTCGATATATCCATGCTATATCTACGGCGAGAGGACAGCGACGTGAGCCATCCGCATACCATCCAAAGCGTGACGCTTCCGGCGGGAGTTGACCTGGACGCGCTCGCGAGCATCCTGGCCGGCGGCATAGATGACGACCTCGCGGAAGCGGCGTGGCGCTTGATCACACCGGCGCGGCGCATGCTGCTGCTGGCGCATGAGCACCCCGATCCGGATGCGCTCGGCTCGGCGCTGGGACTGGCGCACGCGCTGGCGCCGCTCGGCAAGGAGTGCGTCGTGGCTTGCGCCGATCCGGTTCCGGCTAACTACGGTTTCCTGCCGGGACGTGAGGCCGTCGTCACTCGCCTGCCGGATGAGGACTTCGATCTGGTGATCGCGCTCGACGCGGGCGAGCTGAGCCGCTACGGCGCGCTCTATGACCGCTATAAGCCGTTCTTCGAGGCAGCCACCATCCTCAACTTCGATCATCACGTTACCTCGGCGGGCTGCGGGCGCGTCAACATCATTGACCCCATCTCCGCCGCCACCGCCGAGCTGCTCACACTCTTCCTGCTCAACCGCCGCGTGGACATTCCAGCGGCGGCGGCGCAATGCCTGCTCGCGGGCGTCATCACCGATACGCGCTCGTTCGAGTTCGACGCCACCACGCCGCGCACGCTGATGGCCGGCGCTTACCTCGTCGGTCGAGGTGGCGTGCCGGAGTCGATCATCAAGCCGATGTATCGTATGAAGCCGCTCGCCAAGGCTCGGCTCTGGGGCATCGCGCTCGACCGCGACCTCGGTACAGTGGCGGATGGCCGTGTCATCTGGACGGCCATCCGGCGGTCGTCTCTGGCTGAGGCGGGCGCGAGCGCCGATAGCGATGACGGCCTGCCCTCATATCTCATGGACACAGACGGTGTCGCCATCAGCGCGCTCTTCAAGGAGCAGCCCGACGGCGGCACGAAGGTCAGCCTGCGTGCGGCGGCGCCGTATGATGTGGCGGCGTTGGCGCGGCGCTTTGGCGGCGGCGGCCACATCCGCGCCGCCGGCTTCTCGCTCGCGGAGGGCGTGGACGACGCGATCGGGCGGGTGATTCCGGTGCTGGAGACGGCTGTGGCTGAGGGAGGCAGCGCGCCAGCGGACAGGGAATGACGTCTGATCCGCGTGCGGTGTTGTCAGTTGTTGGCCGCCCGGCATACCCGGCATACCCGGCATACCCGGCATACATGCGTTTTGACGAATGAACACGGACAGGCCACCCGCGCCGCCGGCCAGCCGGCGATTGCAATCGCGCCTGTCGGGCCTGGCGACCGCGACGTCCGCCGGCGCGGACCGCGGAAGCGGCGAGGGGTCCACATCTCTGTGTCAAACCGCATCATGCCAGGGCTCATCCCGACTGGGCAAAGGTGGAGATAGATCACTGAAGCTGCGAGGGGGAAGCTGGACGATACATCCGGCTTCCCCCTCGCCGTTTGGCGCTTGATTTCAGTTGGGCGAGATCAGCGCCCGATCAGCCCAGTGGCGATGAGCTGCGGGAAGGCGTACTGCTGCAGCATCACGATGATGCCCAGGAATGAGGCCAGGATCAGGCTGTGGACGAAGGTACGGCGGATCACCAGCCCTTCTTTGCCTTTGAGAGAGGTCGTGGAGACACCAGTCGTCACGTTCTGCGGCGAGATCATCTTGCTCGTCACCGCGCCTGAGGAGTTCGTGGCGGCCATCAGGACGGGGCTCAGGTGGAGCTGCTTGGCAGCTACGACTTGCAGGTTGCCGAAGAGCGCGTTGCTGGAGGTGTCGCTGCCGCTGAGGAAGCAGGCGATCCAGCCGATGAACACCGCGAAGAAGGGGAAGACCTTCCCGACCGAGGCGACCGCCAGCCCCAGGGTGTACACCATGCCGGAGTAGTTGTAGAGGAATGAGACGCCGACGATCAGCACGACGGTCAGGATGGCGAGGTAGAGCTGCCGCCAGGAGTCCACCAACGCGCCAATCAGGACACGAGGCTTGGCGCCGAGCGCCAGCCAGGTGATCAACACCGAGGTCAAGATGGCCGTGCCGGTGCCGAGGGGCTGGAAGAGGTAGGTGTCGGCGTAGGCGTCGCCGTAGGCGGTGCGGAACACCAGCTTGTCCAGGTCCGGCCAGGCAATCTTCTGCTGCCCAACCGCTGGCACCTTGGCGAAGATCCAGACGATGACGACCGCGGAGACGATCACCCAGGGCAGCCATGCCAGCAGCGACTGCCCCGACGTCGGCCTGCCGTCATCACGGCCAGCGGATGCCGCGACGGGTGTCGGGACGGGTGTCGGGACGCCACGCTCACCGATCGCGCCGGCGTTCGTCGTACCCATCCGCTCGCCACCGAACTGCGCGCGGTACTGCTCGATGTCGCGCGGTTTCCAGAACTGCACGAAGACGATGAGGCAGATGAGCGAGACGAGCGAGGCCAGCACATCTGGCAGCTCCGGCCCAATGAAGTTGGAGACGAAGAACTGCGTCAGCGCGAAGGAGCCGCCCGCCACCAGCGCGGCGGGCCAGGCCGAGCGCAGGCCGCGTGCGCCGGAGAAGACAACCAGCGCATAGAACGGGAGGATGAACGCCATGATCGGCAGCTGGCGGCCGATCTGGGCGCCGAGTGTCGCCGCGGGCAGGCCTGTCACGCCGTTCAAGGCGGCTATGGGGGCGCCCAGGGCGCCGAACGCGACTGGCGATGTGTTGAAGATGAGGGTGAGCACGACGGCATCCAACACTGGGAAACCCAGCCCAATCAGCAAGGCGCTGGCGATGGCGACCGGCGTGCCGAAGCCGGCGATGCCCTCTAGCAGCGCGCCGAAGCTGAAGGCGACGATCAGCATCAGGATGCGCTTGTCGGGCGGCGCGTTGTGGATCATCCAGCGGCGGAAGAGATCGAACTTGCCGGTGCGGACGGTGATGTTGTAGAGCCACATGGCGTTGAACACGATCCACATCACCGGCAGGATGGCGAAGGCGAAGCCGCTGAGGGTGGAACTAGCGGCCATATCGACGGGCATGCCCCAGATGAAGACGGCGAAGATCAGGGCGACGATCAGGCCGGCGAGCGCCGCCTGCCAGGCTGGGCGCCGCACGACGCCGAGCAGCACGAGCACGACGGCGATGGGGATCAGCCCGATGAGAAACGAGAGGAAGAGGTTGTCGAAGACCGGCTGGATGGGCTGGCAGAAGCGGAAGGCGGATGTGCAACTGGCGGCGAGGTGAGCCGCCGCGTTGGGACTGAGCAACTCGTGGAACATCGGTGTTGCCTCCAATATGGCGAGGGATGGGCGCTGAACCACACGACGTTGTTGCTTCCCAGAGTGGGCGTGATCGTCTCGGTGTGCCGTGGACCGCGGGATGCGGCGCGTGGGGCGCGCGCGACTCGTGCCATGCCCACGCCGGCGAGTATATCTACTCCTTTCATTGCGCGCCATGCCGTATGGAACGGCTGCGTATTGCTACAGCGAATCAGTCGTGACATGCGCACATGCGCAATGCGCAATGCGCTGTCGCGGCGAACGGTCATCCGTGCGTCCGTTTTCACATGGCGGAAAGCCGATCCATGTTGCGAGAAATGTAGCATGGTGGCGGCTCAAAGTCAAGGATGGCGCTATTTCTCGCACACGCCGTGCCGATGGGGCGGGAGCCTGTGGGTGCCACATTCGCACCGTACCCCAAGACAGGGGGATGGATATTCACCTTCCGCCTGGCCTTGCAGGGCACGATACGTAGCGAACGAGTGATTGAATTGATCGCGCTCGGCCAGCACGTCGGATACGGATGGATACGTAGCGGCGATGTGTACGGCGATCTAAGCGGCTGGTCGAATGAGCCGAGTGTGGCGGATATCCAGGCGATTGAGTGGCGGTTGGCCGCGGGCGACACATGAAGACGAGAAGGCGGCCCCGTCGTGGGACCGCCTTGCACATCTGAACAGGAATCCGTATCGTTCGGTTAGTGGAACTGCTCCTCCTCGGTGGAGCCGGAGAGCGCGGTGGTGGAGGATGCGCCGCCGGCGATCACCTGCGAGACCTCGTCGAAGTAGCCGGTGCCGACCTCGCGCTGATGCCTGGTCGCGCTATAGCCGAACTCCTCCATCGCGAACTCGCGCTGCTGTAGCTCGGAGTAGGCCGCCATGCCGCGGTCGCGGTATTGGAGCGCAAGCTCGAACATCGCCAGGTTGAGCGCGTGGAAGCCGGCGAGCGTGACGAACTGGAACTTGTAGCCCATGTCGCCGAGGCGCTGCTGGAAAGTGGCGATGGTGCGCTCGTCGAGCTTCTTGCGCCAATTGAAGGAGGGCGAGCAATTGTAGGCCAGCAGCTTGCCGGGGAAGCGCTCGTGGATGGCCGCGGCGAAGCGCTCTGCCTCTTCGATGTTCGGCTCGGCGGTCTCGCACCAGATCAGGTCGGCGTAGGGCGCGTAGGCCAGGCCGCGCGCGATGGCCGTCTCGATGCCGGCCTTGAGGCCGAAGAAGCCCTCGGCGGTGCGCTCGCCGGTCAGGAAGGGCTGGTCGCGCGGGTCCACATCGCTGGTGATCAGCTTGGCGCCGTTGGCGTCCGTGCGCGCGACGAGCAGCGTCGGCACGCCCATCACGTCGGCTGCCAGCCGCGCGGCGACGAGGTTCTTGATGGCGGTCTGGGTGGGCAGCAGCACCTTGCCGCCCATGTGGCCGCACTTCTTCTCGGAGGAGAGCTGGTCCTCGAAGTGGACGCCGGCCGCGCCCGCCTCGATCATCGCCTTCATCAGCTCGAAACAGTTGAGCGGGCCGCCAAAGCCCGCCTCGGCGTCGGCGACGATCGGCGCGTACCAGTAGACGTCGTCCTTGCCCTCGCTGTGGTGGATCTGGTCCGCGCGCTGCAGCGCCGCGTTGATACGCTTCACCACGGCGGGCACGCTGTTGGCGGGATAGAGGCTCTGGTCGGGGTACATGTGGCCGGACAGGTTCGCATCAGCCGCGACCTGCCACCCGCTGAGGTAAATGGCCTGTAGCCCCGCTTTCACCTGCTGGACGGCCTGATTGCCGGTCAGCGCGCCGAGCGATGCGACGTAGCGCTCGGTATGCAGCAGGTTCCACAGGCGCTCCGCGCCCCTGCGCGCCAGCGTGTGCTCGATCTGGAGCGTGCCGCGCAGCCGCTCGACAGCGGCGGCGGTGTAGGGGCGTGTGATGCCCCGCCAGCGCGGATTCGTCTCCCACTCGCGCTCCAGAGTGGAGCGCTTGCCCGTCTTCTCGGTCTTTTCCGTCTTCCTCGTCTGATCACGTAACAGTGTGGTCATGAGGTTTTGCTCCTCCCGGCGCCTGTGCGGCGTCGCTACGCCCCATTGCGCAACAACCAGCTCGCACGGGGCTGCATTGTGCAGCATACCCGCCCGGATGTATAATCCGCAATATCTGTTCCTCATGCTCGGCATAAGGATAAGCTTATGGATATCAACCTCCACCAGCTCCACATCTTCCGCTCCGTGGCCGAACATGGCAGCTACTCGCGCGCCGCCGCCGCGCTGTATCTGAGCCAGCCGGGCGTCTCGCTCCAGGTCAAGGCGCTGGAGAAGAGCATCGGTCTGCCGCTCTTCGAGAAGGTGGGGCGCACGCTGCATCTGACCGAGGCGGGGCGCGAGCTGCTGGGCTATAGCGAGCGCATCTTCGCGCTGCTGGATGAGACGCGGCTGGTGATGGAGGAGCTGGGCGGCGGGCGGCGTGGCACGGTGAAGGTGGCGGCGAGCACGACGGCGGGTATCTATGTCGTGCCGCCGGCGCTGGGCGCGTTCCACCGCGAGGCGCCGGGTGTGAAGCTGACGCTGGACGTGCTCAACCGCTTCACCGTGCAGAAGATGCTGCTGGACAACGAGGTGGACCTGGCGGTGATGGGCCTGATCGAGGACGCGCACGACCTGGAGGTGGCGCAGTTCGTCCCCAACGAGCTGGTGGTGATCGCCTCGCCGCGCCATCCGCTGGCCCACAAGAAGAAGATCGCGCTGGACGAGCTGAGCAAGGAGGTCTTCCTGCTGCGCGAGGCCGGCTCCGGCACGCGCATTGATACGCAGCGCCTTTTCGATGCGCGCGACACTACCCTACACGTTGGCATGGAGCTGCGCTCCAGTGGGGCGATCAAGCAGGCGGTCGCGGCGGACCTGGGCATCGCGGTGATGCCGCTGGCGGCGCTGGAGCTGGAGATCGCGGCCGGCCGGGTCTGCGTGCTGGATGTGATCGGCTTCCCGGTGCATCGCTACTGGTATCTGGCGCGGCGCGCGGGCAGCCATCCTTCGGCGGCGGCGGCGGCGCTGTGGAACTTCCTGATCAGCTACCGCGATAACCTTGCCCGCGCCGCGAAGTCGGCGTAAGAGGAGAGTTGAACCGCGGAGGACGCATAGGAGAGGTGGGTGCGCATGAGCGAGGATCAGGTCGAGAAGCTGCTGAAACGGCTTGAGACGGCGTGGACGGCGTTCACGGCGTCATACGCCGGATTGCCAGACGCGCAGCTCATGGAGCCTGGCGTCGCGGGTGACTGGTCGGTGAAAGACATCCTCGCGCACGTGACCACCTGGGAGGAGGAAGCGCTGAAGCATCTGCCGCTGATCATCGCGGGCGGCAGACCACCGCGCTACGTCACCGCATACGGCGGTATTGACGCGTTCAATGCGCGGATGACCGCGGAGAAGCGCGGCCTGTCGCTCGCCGACGTCCGCCGGCAACTGGATGACACCCATCGCCGGCTCATCGCCTTCATCGAGCGCGCGCCAGCAAGCCAGCTCACGCGGGAAACGCGCGCCCGCCGTCGCCTACGGCTCGATACCTATAGCCATTACCCTATTCATACCAGCATGATTCAGGAATGGCGGGAGCAGCGACACCCAGGTGAAGGGCGCTAGCCCGGATTCTTCAGGGAGAACACCGCCCGCCTACGTGCTGTCGCAGCCTCTCTGTCGCCCCTCTCCGCGCGGGAAGGGGAACTGGAGGCTGGGATTCCTCGTGAAGAATCCAGGTTACTGGCGGCGATAGGTGCTGACGATCTCGGCCTGGGCGACGATGTGGCCTTTCATCGCGTCGAGCACCTGCTGCTTCGAGGCGCCGGCGCCCAGATTCAGCGTGCCGTCCAGCGCATAGAGCGTGAAGTGGTAGTGGTGGGTGCCGGACGGTGGGCAGGGGCCGGTATAGCCGGTGCCGCCCGCGCCGTTCGCGCCTTGCAGCGCGCCATTGTCCAGCCGGTCATTGGTCGGCACACCGCGCGGCAGGCTCGTGGTGCCGGCGGGCAGGTTGAACAGCACCCAATGGGTGAAGGTGCCGGATGGCGCGTCGGGATCGTCCACGATCAGCGCGAATGCGGCGGCGTTGGCCGGGGCGTCGTGCCAGGTGAGCGCGGGCGAGGTGCTCTGGCCGTCACAGGTGAAGCGCGCGGGGATCGGGCCGTTGGCGTTGAAGTCGTCACTCGTCAGGGTGAAGCTCACAGTACCCTCCTTGGCGGTAGCGATTGGCGCCGCCGTGCCGGATGCGCCACCCGGCGCATTGGATGACGTGGCGCCGCCACACGCCGCTATCAGTAGCGCCGCACAGAGAATGCCCGCACCGATCAGTCTTCGCATCTCGCTCCACCTCGCTCCTCGCTCATGCCCGTTCTTGCTCGCGCTCACGACTCCGCCGCCATGCGCTGCCAGCGCGGCAGCGCCCGGCCGAGCGCCCACGCCGCGATGTGCGGGGCGCCCTCCGGCCAGCCACGCACCCGCGCCAGTATGCCCGCCTCGTAGGCCGTCTTGAGCGGCGCGAGGCACCGCGCCAGGTCGAAGGCGCGCGAGCGGGCATCCGCGGTGGCCCAGGGCAGCGCCGCCAGGTAGGCGTCGCGCAGCGCCCACTCCGCTGGAGTATATCGCCCGATTTCTGCCACGCGCTCCTCGTGCTCCTCTTCCAGATCACGGACGTCGTCCAGCAGGCGATCCAGCGAGAAGAAGGGACAGCTCAGGTTGGCCTCCTCCCAATCGAAGATCAGGATGCTGCCGCCGGGCTGGATCACGGCGTTCTCGCCGTGTAGGTCTACGTGGTCAATCGTAAGCGGCCAGTTGCCCTGATCCAGCTCGCGCGCCCATGCCGCCACGTGCGGGCGATACATCTCCATGCGCTCGGCAATGTCGGGTGGCAGGTGAAATTGTGCGGCCAGCTCGCGCCCCTCACCCTGCCAGAAGGCGGCATAGCGCCCGCGCACGTCTGAGAGCGTCGCGTCGAGCCAGGCCGTTGCGTCGCTGATCGGCGTGCGCGGCAGCCCGTCTTTCTCAGCCTCCGGCGCGTCCGCCACCGCGACCTGAATGCGCGCCAACGTGCGCGCCAGCGCCAGGAGGGCATCGATCGCGCTCGTCTCAGCGACGGGCGTGCCCTCGAAGGCGTCGAAGAGCAGCCAGCTCGCGCCGTCCGGCAGTGTGCGTGTCGCCAGGACGTGCGGAACGGCGCCGGGGCAGAGCTGATCGAGCAAGGGATAGAGGCGCGCGGCCGAAGCGGCGAAGCGCGGTAGCAGACACGCCTTGAAGACGACCTCGCGCGCCGGTCCCGCTCCCGTCACCGCGAACGAGGCCGTCACGCCCCACTCCTTCGCCATGTGAACCAGGATCGGGCCAACGACCTCCGGCCGGCCGGGCAGGGCGGACGCGATCCACGCGCGGACCGCGCCCACCGCCACCAACTCTTCCGGCCAGGTGTGTTCGTCTATCTCGTCTGTTTCGTCGTCTCCATCCATATGCATCGCTCCTTTCCATCTGCGTAGATGCGCGATGACGCCGCACCGGTCATACGTGTGGGCGCGGGTGGCTATCCCGCGTCGTCGTAGGCGGCATCAAGCGCGCTCGCGGCGCCGCGCATGCGGCAATAGCTGTCGTAACGCTCGGCGTCAATCTCGCCCGCGCGGGCGGCGGCGTACACGGCACAGCCCGGCTCGTGGGTGTGCGTGCAGTCGGCCAGCGCGCAGGCGCCCAGATATGGGCGGAACTCGCGGAAGTAATGGTCCAGATCGGCCTCCACCTCGCGCTCCAGGCCGAGCGCGCGGATGCCGGCGGTGTCGGCGATGTAGCCGCCGCTGGGTCCGCCGAGCGGGAAGAGGCGCGTGCTGGTGGTGGTGTGTCG
The DNA here is from genome assembly GCA_025935195.1 of Ktedonobacterales bacterium. Classification (GTDB taxonomy): domain Bacteria; phylum Chloroflexota; class Ktedonobacteria; order Ktedonobacterales; family JADMIN01; genus JAICVS01. Next base: position 33,753 of record JAICVS010000012.1, on the reverse strand, counting down.
GCCCTTGCCGGTGGCGGCGCTGATCGCGCTCACGCGCTGCTCCAGCGCCGGCTCGATGGCGTTGAGCAGGCTCGACTTGCCGACGCCGGACTTGCCCAGGAAGGCCGAGGTCTTGCCGGCAAGCAGCGCCCGCAACTCGTCCACGCCCTGCCCGGTGGCGATGCTCGTCCACACAATGGGATAGCCGAGCCGCCGGTATACGTCCAGCCGCTCCGCCAGCCACGCCGGCACGCCCAGGTCCGCTTTGGTGACGCAGATGATCGCCTGTGTCTGCTGCGCCTCCGCTACGGCGAGGAAGCGATCCAGCAGGCCCAGATGCGGCTCCGGGTCGCGTGTGGCGAAGACCAGCACCATCTGATCCAGCCCAGCGACAGTGGTGAGCCGGCCCTGTTTGGGATCGGGATCGCGCCGGCTGAACGCGCCACCGGCCCGCGCCACCACCTCTTCGATCACGCCCACGCCGTGCCCGGTGGGCAGCACGCGCACGCGGTCGCCGACCGCCACCGGGTCGTGCGGCTTGACGTTCACTTTGCGCACACTGCGCAAGGTGGCGCGGCTCTCGCCGTAGATCAGCTCTTTGCGCAGCTTGCCGCGGATCGTGCAGGTGAGCGGGCCAAGCTCGGTCTCCACACGGTACATGCCGCGGCTGCCGTCCACGATCAGCCCTTCGGCCAGCTCGGCAAGCGGCCCTTCCGGCTCATCTTCGACGAGCAGGTGTTGTTTGTCTCGATAGGTCTTGCCCACGTGTGCATGCTCCTCACGTTGCGTCTCACATCTCATCGGCGCCACGCGCTCGGCGCGGGCGCACGAAAAAACCGGCGAGCAACGCCCGCCGGTTGCGCGAGGGTGGGGAGCGGCGTCAGCGCGCCGCCGCGAACGCGGCGCGAGGGCCTCTTGATCTGGGCAAGAAGGCGTGGGGAAGGAGCGCGGGACGCCGGCCACCGAGGAGCGCACGTGCGGACGTTTTCATAACCCGCACCTCCTTTCGGTGTCGCGGCGGCGCCCGGCGCTGTCGTGACGTGGAGCGGCAACTCGTGGGCCGCTCCGCTGTGGCAAGTGTACACATTCCTCACGTGAAGCGCAAGGGGCCGCTGGCGCGCTCGGCAGGCGTCATCCGTGAAGGCAGAGATAGTACCGCCTGCCCTGGGCGACTGGCGCACAATGCTATACTGGCGCTACGGAGCGGAGCGAGCCGCCAGGCGGAGGTGGCTCGCGCCCGCGCCCCGCGAAATGAGCAGCGCGCATGGCCTACCTGGAATTCGAGACGCCCGAGGGCGGCAAGCGCGTGGCGCTGGAACGGGAACGCCTGAGCATCGGTCGCCTCTCCTACAATGATGTGGTGCTGTCCTCTCCCCAGATCTCGCGCCAGCACGCCGAGCTGCGTCGCATCAACGGGGAATGGTGGATCGCCGATCTGCACAGCACCAACGGGGTGCGGCTCGACGGCCAGCGTGTGCAAGAGCACCAGCTCACGCCGGGGCAGCGGCTCGTGCTGGCGCCTGGCATCAGCTTCCGCTTCGTGGAGGATGGCCCACCCTTCGCCTCCACGCCATCCGGCCAGCGGCCAGCCGCGAACGCGCGCCAGCTCACGCCGCGCCCTCCCAGTAGCCCACCGCCAGCGGCCGCGCCATCCCCTCCGGGCACGATTTTCACGGATGATGAGGTGCCCTATGCGCAGCAGGGCGCTGCCGAGCGGTTACCATGGGGCAGCCCCGCTGGCACGGCGATGGACGCCTGGAACGGCATGCAGACGATGCGCCCGGCCGGTCGCGGCAGCGCGCCAATCAATGGCAGGGGAGCTGGTGGCTCGGGCGGGTATCCGGCGCCGCCTGGCCCGATGGTCTCGGGCTCGGATGTGCTTGATCCCAACTATCTCAACGGCCTCTACGGCGGGCGGGCGGGCGCTGGCTCTTCATCGCCCGCATCCCCCGCTCCCTCGCCGGCGGCCGTCGCGCTACACGTCTGCCAGACGTGCGGCCAGCGGACCGCGCCCGACGCCGTCTATTGCCAGAACTGCCATCACTCCATCGCGGTTGAGTGTCCCAACTGCCGGCTCAGTCTGCTGCCGATCCAGGATCGCTGCCCGCGCTGCCACACGCCGAACGCTTCCGCCGTGCGCCGCGCGCATTGACCGATTCTGGTGGCGCCCCGCCTCTCCCATGTGACCTGGCACAGCACCCCATAAGGAAGCGCACTCCTTTTGACCCACACCGCCCCGCGGCGTACAATGTCCGTGGACACGAGGCTCATCCATTATGGAAAGCCTCGGTCCGCTGAAACCTGGCTTCCCGCACATTGGAGGTGTACGCGCATGGCAACCGCCACCGCAGCGGCCCAGCCTGATCAAACCCTCTTCCGGCTGGCCGGACCACACAACGAGCCCGCGATAGATGACGATCTGGATGAAGACGATCTCGACGACGAGTTCGATGACTTTGACGACGAGGACGACGACGAGGACTTCGAGGACGAGGAGCTGGATGACCTCGATGATCCAGAGACGGAAGAGGTCTAATCCGCGCCGGTCCGCGCGCCTTCGCCCCACGCGACGGAGGAACCCATGGCCCAGGCCGTACACGCCGCGCTCGTGCGACTGCGCGAGGCTGATGTCGTGCGTCTCTGCGGCCTCGACGCGGCGGCGCGCGGCCTGGAGCTGGCGTCGCGCGCCGCGGTGCGTGGCGCGCGACAGTTGGGCGCGCGGCTGGAGGCGGTCGTCGAGGATGAGCGCGCCTGCGCCGTCTGGGTCGAAAGCGATGGTGATGCGCCGGCCGCACGGCTGCGCTGGGGCTGCGATTGCCACGCGGATCGGCCGCATGGTGGTGAGGTGGCACCCGCGCTGGCGCTGGGCTGCGCACACGTCGCCGCCGTCCTCACGGCCTGGATTCGCGCCCCCGCCGACTTCATCGCCTCGGCGGCTGAGCCTGCTTCGCCCGGCGGCAAGGAGCGCGAGGGGGAGGCAGCGCCGACTCCGCGTGCGCGCGTGAGCCAGCCCGCGCTGCCGCGGGCAGGACGGAGCCGGAGCGCCAGCGGTGGCAGGACGGGGCTGGCCGACGAGCTGGCACGCCTCTCGAACTATGAGCTAGCGGGCATGGCGCGGCGCGTGCTCGGCCGGGAGTCGGTGGATGCCGAGACGCGCGCGTACCTGGCGGCGGCACTGGGGGATCCGCATCTCGTCGCGGCGCTGCTGGGGCGGCTGGAGGCTGGCGCGCGGACGCTGCTGGCGGACATCTTGCTGATGGGTGGGGCGGTGACGGCGGCCGATCTGGATGGGCTGGCGAGCCGTTCGGGGCGGCCGGCCAGCGCCTTGCGCACCGAGGCGGCGGTGCTGGAACGGCATGGGCTGCTCTTCCCGGCGTCCGGCGCCGCCACGCCTGGACAGATCGCGGTGGGCCAACCCGACCAAGCGGGCCATTCCTGGCGCGAGGTGGCGGGCTGGCGCGTGCCGCTGGAGGTGCGCGCCGCCATTCCCCATTCCCTGCCGCTCGCGCCGCTGGCCGCCGACGGCCCCGGCCCGCCGCCGCTACCGAGCGATGACGCGCCCTCACCACCCGGAGCGCGGCCACGCTACGCCCGGCTCATACGCGCGTCGCCGCGTCAGCTCTGCCTTGCCCTGGCCCTACTCGCCCTCGCGCCCCGCCCGTTCAATCCCTTCGATGCGACCGATCCCGCACCTATGCGACAGCCGCGCCCACGCGCTTCCGCGGCTATGACGGCTGGCGCTCCGTTCCCATTGGCACCCGGCGATCTGCCGCCCGCGACGCTGGTGGAGCTTGCGCGCGGCGCTGGATTGCCGCCAGCGCTGGTCGCGCTGGCGCGGCGGGTCTTGCTGTGGGCGCGCGCTGCCGGCATGGCGGCGGCGCTCGCGACCATCCCCCACGCGCCGCCCGCCGAAGCCGGATTCGCGTTGCGGGCCGCGTTTCGCCTCTGGCGCGATGCTGAGTCCACCGCCGAGCTGGCGGACCTCGCGCTGATGGAGACAGGGCCGCGCGCCGCGTTCGATCCGGAGCATAGCGCGTTACGGCCCGCCGCGCTGGCCGCCGAGGTCGCCGCCGCACGCGCCGAGATCGTCCGGCTGGTCGCGCTGGCCCGGCCGGGCACATGGTATCCGCTGGCGAGTTTCCTCGATCTGCTCTGGTGTGTCCACCCACACTACCTGCGTGGGCGGCAGCAAGCGTACGCGCGGCCGGCATGGTGGCTGGAGCGATCCGGCGAGCCGCGCCCGCTGCGACCGGAGGTGCGCGATGAGTGGATGGCGGGCGAGGGTGCGTTCGCGCGCGGCCTGCTGGCAGGCGCGCTCCACTGGTGGGGCGCGCTCGATCTGGCCGCCGGCCCCGATGGCTCGCCCGTCGCTTTCCGTTTGACCCAGGTCGGGCGGTTCCTGCTCACGGATGGTGACGATGCGCCGGAGGGCGAGCCGCGGGCGGCGCTGGCCGGCGAGTGGGGAGCGCCGGTGCTGGTGACACGTGAAGGGGCGCTCGCCGTGCAGCCGATGGCCGCCGCGCCGGACCTGCTGGAATCGCTGGCGGTGTGGGCGCGGCCAGCCGCGATTGCGGGCGGTCGCCTCGTCTACACGCTGGCCCCCGATCTCGCCTGCGCCGCGCTGGATGGCGGCATCGCGCCGGATGCGCTGCTGGAACGGCTGTGGAACGCGGATGGCGGTCGCGCGGCGTCAGCCGTCGTGCCGCGCCTGCGCCGCTGGCAGGCGGAATATGGGAAGACGCGCATCGAGTCTGGCTGGGCGTTGCTGGAGGCCGAGAGCGAGGCGGCGCTGGCGGAGGCGCTGGCCTACGTGCCGGCGCTGGCGGCGCACTGCCGGCGCATCGCGCCCACGCTGGCACTCGTGCCGGCGGGCGAGGTCGCCGCGCTCACCGCCGCGCTCGGCCGGCGCGGCTATCACCTCTAGCGATCGGGAGGGGAGACCGCCGATGTCGGAGAGCGACACAAGCGCCACAACGGGCGGCGATCCCGGTCTTGCCGAGGCGGTGCGCTTCCAGCGCGACCTGTATCTCATCTGGCGGGCTGCCGCGGAGGGCGCTGGGCTGCCGCTCACCAGTCGGGGCTATCTGACACGCGCGGCGCTGCGCGGCCTGCGCGCCCAACTCGCGGCGGCGGATGGCCTGTCTCTGCCGGCGAATGGTGCGGATGTGAGCGAGACGGAGGATGTGCGCCCGCACTTCCTGCGGCGCCTGTCGCAGCGCCTTGGGCTGCTGCGCCTCGCACCATCCGCGGGCGCGGATGAGCGAAACCGGCCACCCGCGCGCGCACGTGATGGAGCACGGCTGATCGCGGCCGAGCGTGAGGAGATGGCCCGCTACCTCGATCATCCGCTGGCCGAGCGGCTGCGCATCTGCGCGCGGCTCTGGGTGGCCGGCGGCTGGTGGCCGGATCAGCCGGATGGGCGCGGCTCCCCGCCGCGCGTGATGACACCGGCGCCGCCACGGTTGGCCGTCGCCCGGCGCCGGCTGCTGGATGCGCTGGCCGCCGCCGTACCCGGTGCCATGTATCCGCTGCCGCCGCTACGCGCCGAAACGCCAGCACAGCGGCGATCCCGCGTGCAGGGTCGCGCGGGCGCGCAACGGCCACCGGCGGCTGTGCGGGTGGCGGCGCACGGCGGAGACGCGGCGATTCAGGCGGCGGCGCTGCTCGGCCCGCTGGCATGGCTGGGCTTCGTCACGCTTGGGCAGGATCAGGCCGGCGGCGGCACAGCACACACCTATCAGGTCTGCGCTCCCGCCCGCGCGCTGCGGCCGGATGAGCCGGCGCCGGACCTGCGCGAAGCGCACGGGCGCATCGTGGCGCTGCCCAATCTCACGCTCGTGGCCTACGCGCCGCTGACCGCACCCGCGCTGCTGGCGCTCGACACCTGCGCGGAGCGCCAAGCGCTGGAGACAACGGCGCGCTACACGCTGACGCGCGCTGCCTTCGCGCGCGCCGGCTGGGGCGCGGACGCGACGGCCAAGCGGCTGCACGCCCTGACTGGGGCCGCGCTGCCGCAGAATGTGCGCGCGACGCTGGCCGACTGGGAGCGGCACGTGGAGCGTCTGCGCCTGACACGCGACGCGCGGGTGTTGACGGTGGAAGATGCGGCGGTGCTGGATGCGCTGCTAGCGGATCGCGCCGCGTCGGCATGGGTGCGGCGGCGCCTCACGCCGACTGTCGCGCTGCTGGCGGACGACGCCGTGCTGGGCGTGCGCTCCTGGCTGCTGCGGCGGGGCCATCTGCCGGCGACCAGCGGTTAGCGCGGGATGTGTGCTTATTTCTTGAGGATACGCAACAGCACGATAGACAGCTCAAAAAGAGCGGTGAAGGAGACGCCGATGATGACGGGGCTGTAGGGATCGGCGCCCGGCGTGATGAAACAGGAGAGCACCCACAGGCCGAAGAGGATGTACATGCGCTTCTCGCGCAAGAGACGACTGCTGATGATTCCCACCATGCCCATAAAGGTAATCACCAGCGGCAGCTCGAAGACGATGCCGAAGGCCAGCAGGAAGAAGGCGACGAAGCTGAAGTAGCTGCCGGCGTCCAGCAGCAGGACAAAATTCTGGCTGCCGAAGCCGATCAGCCACTCGACGGGGTAGCGCAGCACGAAGAAGCCGACCGTTACGCCGAGGGCGAACAGCCCAACGCCCAGCACCGTAAAGGGCAGGGCATACTTGCGCTCGCGCCGTGTCAGCGCCGGGGCGATGAAGGCCCACACCTGATAGAGCACGACGGGCGTGGCCGCGGTGAAGCCGACGGCGAGCGAGAGTTTGAGCGCGACGACAAACGCTTCGCCGATGTCCTTCTGCACGAGCTTGTGCTGCGCATCCAGGCCACCGAGATGCGACGTGACGGACGGCAGCGGTGTAAGCAGCAGCCGCAGCACCGGTTCCCAGAAGAAGAAGGCGACGATGGTGCAGACGACAATGGCGATCGCCGAGATCATCAGGCGCTTGCGCAGCTCTTCCAGATGCTCGACGAGCGACATCGTGCCGCCCGTCGCCTCATTGCCCTCGGGCTCAGGCTCGATGCTGCCTGTCGCGGGCGCGGCATGCTGGTTCAGCCGGGCGTCGCTCGTCACGTCGCTTGCCGCCATACTGCCTCCCCGCCGGATGCGCTGCGCGCGCGGCCGGAATCTTTACTCTCACGCTACTCGGAATCAGACGCATCACCAGTCGTGCGCGCCACTGAGGCGTGCGAGACGGCTTTCGCATATCGGCGCCGCTAGTCACATGTCGAAGCTACTCGGCCTTGACTTCGGAGACCATCTCGGCGGGAGTGGATGCGCTCGTCATGGTCGCGGTGGTCGTGGGCGCGCTGGCGGCGGGAAGCTGCTGCGCCTGGCTGGCCGGCAGCGCCGGTGTAGCTGGCTCTTCGTGCGTGTTCACTTCGCGCATGGACTTCTGGAATTCCTTGATCGTCTTGCCGACCGAGGAACCCAGCTCCGGCAGCCGCTTCGGACCGAATACCAGCAGCCCAAGCACCACTACGATCAGCAGATCAGGCCAATGCAATCCACTAAACATCGTCATCGCTCTCTTTCCGTGTGCGGCGTGGCCGCATGGTCGGCTGCCGCGCGTTAGCCCTCATTATAGCCCACGACCTCCGCGCATGCTACAGGCGGACGGTCCATGAACCTTCCCAATGGTATATACACGCCCGCGCGGAATTCAGATGCCCGCGGTTGCGGTATTGTTCAGCACATGGCGTGCCGGTGGCGGAACCTTCACCCCGGCTCGCGGCATCTTGTTTTCGCCTTTGGCAGTTCTCGCCATGATGCGCTGGCATAGCGGCACGCGCTGACCGTGTGCTACCATCCAGCGTGTTACATGCCAGTTATGCCAAGGAGGGGATCATGCCCCAGAAATTCGATACACGACAGAAGCAGAGCTTGTTGTCGGACGAGCGCCATGAGGCGCTCCAGCCAGATGCGCTGCTGCGCCGGCTCGGCCTGCGCAAGGGCGACACCATGGCCGATATCGGCTGCGGCCCCGGTTTCTTCACGCTGCCCGCCGCGAAGATCGTCGGCCCGACCGGCCGTGTGTTCGCCGCCGACATCCAGGGCGAGATGCTCACCGCCGTGCGCAGCCGCGCCGCCGAGGCCGAGCTGACGAACGTGCGCGTCGTGAAGACCAGCGACACCGAGATTCCCCTGCCGGCCGCCAGCTGCAACTTCATCCTGATGGCGTTTGTTCTGAGCGAGCTCGACCAGCGGGCCACGTTCCTGCACAAGGCGGCACGACTGCTCAAGCCCAAGGGCCGCCTGATCGTGGTGGAGTGGGTCAAGCGCGAAGAGGCGGACGGCCCACCGGCGGACGAGCGCATCCCGCTCGACGATCTGCTGGCGGACGCCACGGCTGCCGGCTTGCGCCTGGACGAGCGCGAAGACCTGAACGACAGCCAGTACTCCTGCGTCTTCCTGCCGGCGGCTGAGAATCGCTGATCGCCCCCTGCCCTGGGCCAGTCGGCACGGGCGCCATGACGCTTCCGCGGGCGATGCGCTATAATCATCCAGATGGGTGGCGGGAGATGGGTGGAAGATCGTGCCGCACGCGAGCGGGTGGCGGCGTGCGCGATCCGCGCCGCACGACCTGAAGGGAGCCAGGGGTGAACGCATACGAACAGTTGACGGCGATTCGCGATCAGCTCGAGCTGAACGGCGCGAGCGAAGACAGCATCGAGCTGGTGGAGAAGTTCCTGCACCGTGCCGAGTCCGAGCGTGAGAGCCAGACTTCGGTGCCACAGGTTATGATGCTGCGGCATCTGCTGCGCCAGCGTGAAGCCCTCGACAACTACGCCATCTACAACGATCTGCAAGAGCTGATGGAGGGCGTCGAGAGCCGCCGTGTCAGCGATGACGAGGTGCGCCCAGCCTATGAAGATACAGAGCGCCGCCCGCGCCCGCACAGCTATTACAAGGCGCTCAAAGAGAAGGACGAGAAGAAGAAATAGCGGCCATGTGGGCCGCTTTCTCATGCGCGGGCCATGGGGTCACTGGGGCGCGAGCTCTGGTGGCCTTTGTTTTGCGGCTTGTTTTGAAGCTGGTATCGTGTGGTCTTTGTCTTGCGCCGGTGCCAATCGGAGAGGCTCAGCGAATTCTCACGACTTTTTCATGGTTGCGACGTATCTTATAGGAGAGTGCGGAGACGTGAGCGCGGTATGACTGGCGCCATGCTCTCCGACGGTTCCGGCGTATGCCAAGGAGTTCCCTCACATGGTCCATCAGGGGCGTCCGCGCTGGTACAAGCCCGACGTCGGGCTGTCCATGCGCATGCTGCTGACGATGTTCATTCTCGGCGCGGTCTACATCGTCTTCGGCGCCGTGCTGTTCCGTTATGGCTACGGCCTGTTGTTCGTGCCGCTGGCGCTCATCATCGGCGTAGCGCAGTTCTTCTTCGCCGATAAGATCGCCCTCGCTTCGATGGGCGCGCGCGAGGTGGATGAGTCCGAGGCGCCTGAGCTGCACGAAATGATCGGCCGGCTGGCGATGCAGGCCGACCTGCCGAAGCCCAAGATCGCCCTGGTCAATTCCAGCATCCCGAACGCCTTCGCGACGGGTCGCGACAAGAACCACGCCGTCGTCGCCGTCACCACCGGCATCTACAACAAGCTCAATCCACAAGAGCTTGAGGCCGTGCTGGCTCACGAGCTGACGCACATCATCAACCGCGACATGCTGGTGATGACCATCGCGACCTTCTTCTCGATGATTGCCTCGCTGATCGTGCAGAACATCTTCTGGATCAGCATCTTCGGCGGTGGGTACGGCGGCGGCTATGGCGGGCGGCGGCGCAACGACGAGAACGGAGCGTTCGCCATTACCGTGCTGGCCTCGGTGATCGTCTATGCCATCAGCTTCTTCCTGATCCGCACGCTCTCGCGCTATCGCGAGCTGGCGGCCGACCGTGGCTCGGCGTTGATCACGGGGCAGCCCCAGAATCTCGCCTCGGCGCTGCTGCGCATCAGTGAGACGATAACCAGCGGGGGTATCCCACAGCAGGACTTCCGCCGCGCGCAGGGCGTGAACGCGCTCTTCATCGTGCCGGCGCTACGCGGCGACTCGCTGGCAAGCCTCTTCTCGACGCATCCCTCCACTGAGGAGCGTGTCGAGCGGCTGATGGCGATGCAGCGCCAGATGGAATCGGCCGGGTACATCTCGTAGGCATCTCACCGTCACGAAGCGTCATCGCGCAAGGGCGTAGCGGGAGGAGTGTGGGCGCATGGGCATCCTGGATACGCTCTTTGGGCGGCAAAAACCCGTGCCCGTCGGGCCGGAGCGGCTCTTCGCCATGAGCACGGCGCAGGTGGCATTGGAGGCCGAGCAGAATCTCACGCCAGCAGGCGCGGCGGCGATGTGCTTCAAGGATGTGAAGTCCGGCCCGTTTAGCCAGATGCAGCGCGACCTCGATCAGATGCTGCGCGTGGCCGATGAGCAGGATGCGGGCATGGAGTACCGCTCGGTCCACGATGACCTGGGCTACGCCTGGCTGATCTTCACCGGCAGTGACTTTCAATCGCTGGTGACGACCATCCACGTCGCCAGCCGCACGCTGCTGGACCAGGGGTACGGCAGCCAGCTGCTCTTCGCCATCTTCGCCTTCAAGAACGCCGACGGCGGGATCGTCTACTGGCTCTACAACTACAAGCGCGGCACGTTCTTCCCATTCGTGCCGCAGGTAGACACGCATGACAAGCTGCGCCGCCGCAACAACCCTGAGGAGCTGCGGTTGGCGAGCGCGCTGGGCAAGGAGCTGCCGGTGGAGCAGGAGATCGAGCGCTGGTATCCAGTGTGGGATTTGCCGTTCTAACGGCAATCATGGCACGAATACACGCCCAGTTCCTACATGCTTGGGCAGGCTCACTGTGCCCTGGGTCAACAGCTCACGAATGATCCGTCCGCGCTATTCGGCAAGCTTGGCGTAGAGCGCCGCTTTTTCGGGAGTGGGAGCAGTAGCCGCCATACGCGCATAGTGTTCCTGGTTGCGTTCTTCCCAGTAGCGGCGGCTCTCTCGCGCGTCGCGGAGCACTTGCTGATACTCGGTCTCTACGTCGTCGCCATGAGCCGCGATGTATTCCATCGCCGCGCGCAACTGCGCATCGCTGAGATTCAGCGACGCACGGATCTCATCGGCCGGCCACCCCGCCCGCGGGTAGTCCATCAGGGCGTGCAGCGTCACGCGCGTTCCGCTGATGGTCAGCCCTTTGTCTGGTCGCCGGATCACCGTTGGGGAAGTCGAGCTTATGCCGCACCTCCGTATGTGCCTGTGCCGGCCCTCATGCTGGGGGCATGGTGAAGGGCTTGAAGTGCTCACGCGCCTCCTCCAGCGACATATCCGGGGCGGGCACGATCACGTCGGATGGCACCAGCTCGTCTATGGGCACCAGCGCGCCGCTCTGGCGAATGTAGTCGGTGAGAGCAGCGAGTGAGCCGCGAAACAGGGCGACATCGTTGTTGTGCAGCGCGGCCTCCAGGTCGTCATCCAGCCGATCCACCTGGCGCATCTGGTCATCCGTCATGCGGTACTGATTCTCGGTCATGATGCGCACGATCACCTCAGTCCCTCCCCTCATGCCGTGGCGGCGGCGCGCATCCCACGATACATATCGTGGGCGAGAGATCGCCGCCCCATACCTACCCTCATCCGGATTCTTCAGCGGCGCGCGAGGTTCCTCACCCCCCAACCCCCTCTCCGTGCGAGGAGAGGGGGAGCCTTGTCATATCGGGCAGGCAGTGTCTCTATGAATCGCCTGGGCTGGACGGCGCCCCTTCTTCCCCCTCCCTCTCTCCTCTGTGTCCTCTGTGTCCTCTGTGGTGAAGTTCTCGACCTACCCGTTGGCTGGCGGGAGCTGCGCTTGCGGCTGCGCGCCGGGAAGCTGCATCTGTGACTTGAGATCGGTGAGCTGGCGGTCTACCTCGGACTGGTTCGCCATCGCGGCGAGCTGGCGGTCGAGCGGATCACCGGCGCCAAGCTCGGGCAGCGTGCCGGCCTGGGTCAGCTCGTCCATGGCGTTGGCGCGGGCCTGCATCTGCAATACTTTGTCCTGCGCGCGCTCGACGGCCAGGTTGACGTCGCCCATCTCTTCGGAGAGGCCGGTCGCCGCCTCCTGGATGCGCACCTGCGCCTGCGCCGCGCCGTACTGTGCCTTGACCATCTCCTTCTGCGTGCGGAAGGAGTCCACACGGGCGGAGAGGCGCTGCTCCATCGTGACGAACTTCTGCTGCTGGTCTTTGAGCTGGGCGATCTGCTGCTCGAAGGTGCCAATCTGCGTCTGCAAGCCCTGCTTGCGCTCCAGCGCGAGGCGGGCGAGGTCTTCGCGGCCCATCGAGAGCGCCTGGCGTGCCTGGCCGTCGTACTTGTCCATCTGTGAGGTGATCTGCGCCTGTTGCAATTCCAGCCGCTTCTCGCTCGTCACCACGTCCGCGATGCTGCGCCGCAGCCCTTGCAATTGCTCAAGCTGCTTCTGGTACGAATAGTCGAGCGCCTGGCCGGGGTCTTCCGCGCGGTCCAGGAAGGAGCTCATGACCGTCTTGATGTAGTTGGTGAATCGGGAAAGCACTCCCACTGCTCTGCCTCCTCCGAGGGATACCCCGCCGTCGTCTCAGCTTTCTCAGCCTACTGCCGGCTACTGGCGGATGATGCTCAGCACTTCGTCACGGCGACGCGCCAGCTCATCGGGCGTGTCCGCCTCCACATTCAGCCGCAACAGCGGCTCCGTGTTCGATGGCCGCACGTTCGCCCACCACGTTGGGAACGCCATCGTGATGCCGTCCAGATGGTCAATCTCGGCGCCTTGCGCGGCGAAGTGCTCCTCGATGGCGCGCATACGCCCCTGTTGGTCGCTCACCTCGGTGTTGATCTCGCCGCTGCGCACGCGCGTGTCAATCGGCTTGAGCAACTCTGAGACCGTCTTGCCGCTCTCGCTGATCAATTCGAGCACGATCAGGAAGGCGATCAGCCCGGAGTCCGCGAACCAGTTGTCGCGGAAGTAGAAGTGACCGGAATGCTCGCCGCCGAAGATCGCGTTCTCCTCGCGCATGCGCGCCTTGATGAACGAGTGGCCGACGCGCGTGCGCACCGCAACGCCGCCGTTGCGCTCGATCACCTCTGGTACGCTGCGCGAGCAAATCAGGTTGTAAAGGATGGTCGCATGCGGATGGGTGCGCAGCAAGCTCTGCGCCACCAGCGCCGTCACCATGTCGCCGCCGAGCAGCCGGCCCCGCTCGTCAACGAGGAACATGCGGTCGGCGTCGCCATCGAAGGCGACGCCCATGTCGCAGTGTTGCTCGACCACGACACGGCGCAGCTCCTCCGTGTTCTCCGGCTCGATGGGGCTGGCCGGGTGATTGGGGAAGGCGCCGTCCAGCTCGAAGTAGAGTGGCACGAGCGCGCAGGGCAGGTGCGCGAAGACGCGCGGGATGATCATGCCGGCCATGCCGTTGCCGGCATCCACGGCGATCTTGAGCGGCCGCACCTTGCCGACATCTATGAACGAGAGGCAGTGACGCACGTAGTCGTCGCTGACGTCGCGCGCGATGACCTGCCCCTGGCGCGACGGCTGGCCGAAGTCGCCGGCGAGGGCGAGATCGCGGATCTGGTTGACGCCGGTCTCGGAGCTGAGCGCGACAGCCTCGGCGCGGCACAGCTTCAGGCCATTGTAGCGCCCGGGATTGTGCGAGGCGGTGATCATCACGCCGGCGGGATAGCCGAACTTGCCGACGGCGAAATACAGCTCGTCCGTCGTGGTGAGGCCCAGGTCAACGGCGCCGGCGCCCTGGTCAGTGATGCCGCGGATGACGGCCGCCGCCAGCGCGGGCGAGGAGACGCGCATGTCGCGGCCGACGGCGACGCGATCCGCGCCGAGGAAAGACACCAGCGCGCGCGCGATGCGGTAGGCCGCCTCGTCGCTCAGCTCGGTGGGGTAGACGCCGCGCACGTCATACGCTTTGAAGATCGCGGGATCGATAGCTGCCGCTTGCGTCACGGTCTCGTCCTCCTCATGTGCCGTTGCTTCCGTCTCCGTTACGCGGCGGTCGAGGCAGGCCTCGACCCTACAATGCTGATTAGGCGCCGGTCGTGGCGAACAACAGCAGGCCGCGCCCGATCACCTCGCCGATGAAGACGAAGGAGACGCACAGGTAGAGCATGCCGGTGGCCGACTGGAAGGAGCGACCGCGTGTCAGGTAGAGCGCGACGCCGCCGAGCACGAGCGGTGAGAGCAGGCCCATCAGGAATTGTAGCCAGACGAACACGCTCCGGCCGAGCGGCGCCTGCCGCTGCTCGTCCTGCTGCACCTGTCGCACGGATGGGGCCGTGCCCGGCTGCGCGGTCGCCTGGGCCGGCGCGGTGGGTTTCGGCGTGGGGGTGGTGACGACGATGCCGCTGCCGGTGGTCTGGATGGTGGTGCCGGGGGCGACGGCTTGCAGGTTCGAGCTGGGGTGGGCGGTGCTTGGGCCAATCAGGACGGTGAAGACCATCTCCGCCGCCAGCGCCACCAGCAGCAGCGTCGTCACGAACTCCAGCGGCTTGCCCGAGGCGGTGGGGGTGTTGAGATACCAGTGGCCGAGCAGCATGGCCGTCATCACGCCGCCGAGCGCGAGGGCGCCGGCGACCAGCGCCAGCACTACCAGCGCGCCGCCCAGTCGGCTATCCGCGAGGGTGCGATATGCCATGCCGTCCACGAAGAGCGCGGCGAGGCCGACGAGCGCGACCAGCGCGCCGAGCGCGTAGCGGACGCGCCGCGGGCGCAGCACGCGCGGATCGGGCGGCTGTGCCGCCGCCTTGCGCTTTGCGCCGCGCGGCTGTTTATCCGCCCAGAGCAGCACGTTCCAGGGGATCAGCAGCAGCGTGAAGGCCAGCGCCAGCGGTCCCTGCGCCTGGACCCAGCGTTCGTCGAGGCCGATGCCGCGGATGATCTCCGGGGTGGCGAAAGCATTCATGGCGAGCAAGGTCAGGCCGGCGAAGACGAGATAGAGGACGCCCTGGAACACGACGAAGCCGCGACTGGTGTCGCCGCGCAGGTCCAGCAGGTATAGGCTGACGAAGGAGCCAACGGTCAGCTCCAACATCACCAGAAAGAGGGCGAGCGGGAGAACTTGCATGCTGCCTCATCTATCGTTGAGCTAGGGTGAGTGCGCAGGGGATGCCAGGGCCACGATGCCGCGTCAAGCGGGATGATCGGGATTATACCGCGCGGAAAGACCTGGCCCCCAACTCCGCAACCCTCACCAGGGAAGGGGCGGGAGGGTGAGCCGGCCAGCGAGAACGGCCCGCCCCATCGCTCTTCCTCACTCCGCGTCCGCCACGTCCGCTACGCCTTCTGCGCTTCAACTCTCTCCTCCCCTCTGCCCTCCGTGTTCCTCCGTGTTCCTCCGTGTTCCTCCGTGTTCCTCCGTGTCCTCTATGGTCGTTCTCGTCGTCTCTTCCCGCGGTGCTACAATGCGCCATAGGAAGCAGCGACGGCGCTGCGTGCGATGGTGCGCCGATGTGTCGAAGAGGGGGCCTAACCGATGAGTGTCGAAAACTGGGAGAGCCTGAGTGAGCCGGTTGTCTGGCGTCCCTCCAAAGCCTACCTGGATAAGAGCCGCCTGCTGCGCTTCATGCGCCGCCACAATATCGCCGCGTACGCCGATCTGCTGGCCCGTGCCGACGCCGACCCCGCCTGGTTCTGGGATGCCGTCTCTGCCGACCTTGGGCTGGTCTGGCAGCGCCCCTACACCCAGGTCATGGACACCTCACGCGGCATCCCCTGGACGACATGGTTCACCGGCGGCCACTTCAACTACGTCTCCTCCGCGCTGGATAAACACGTCACGAGCGGGGCTGGCGAGCGCGCCGCCGTGATCTGGGAGGGCGAGGACGGCGAAACGCGCCGCCTCAGCTATCGCGAGCTGACCGCGCTCACCAACCGCGCCGCCAACGCGCTCAAGGCGCTGGGCGTCGGCAAGGGCGACCGCGTCGCCATCTACATGCCCATGATCCCCGAAACCGTCGCCGCCACGCTGGCCTGTGGCCGCATCGGCGCGATCTACATGCCCGTCTTCTCCGGCTACGGCGTCGAGGCCGTCGCCACCCGCCTACAAGACGCTGGCGCCAAGATAATCATCACCGCCGACGGCTACTATCGCCGCGGCAAAGTCGTGCGCATGAAAGACATCGCGGACGCCGCCGCCGCTGAGTCGCCCAGCGTCGAGAAACTGTTGGTGGTGCGGCGCGTCGGCACGGATGTCGCCTGGAATCCCACGCGCGACGTCTGGTGGCACGAGGCGGTGGACCCTGCCGCGCCGGACTGCGCGACCGAGGAGACCGCCGCCGAAGACCCGTACATGCTGATCTACACCTCCGGCACCACCGGCACGCCCAAAGGCGCCGTCCATGTCCACTGCGGCTTCCCCATCAAAGGCGCGCAGGACATGGCGCACCTCTTCGACGTGCAAGAGGACGACACCTTCTTCTGGCTCACCGACATCGGCTGGATGATGGGCCCCTGGGCCATCAGCGGCGCGTTGCTGCTCGGCGCCACGCTCGCCATCTACGAAGGCACGCCGGACTACCCCGCCCCCGACCGCCTCTGGGACTTCGCCGCGCGCCACGCTGTCACCGTCATGGGCATCGCGCCCACCGTCATCCGCTCACTGATGGGCCACGGCGACGCACTGGTGAAGCGGCACGACCTGAGCCGGCTGCGCATCCTCGGCGCGAGCGGCGAGCCGTGGAACTCCGCCCCCTGGCACTGGTTCTTCACCGTCGTCGGCGGTGGACGCTGCCCGATCATCAACTACTCCGGCGGCACTGAGATCTCCGGCGGTATCGTCGGCTGCACCACCATCCAGCCGATCAAGCCCTGCTCCTTCTCCACCGCCGTCCCCGGCATCGCCGCCGACGTGGTGGACGACGCGGGCCGGCCTGTGCGCAACGCGGTCGGCGAGCTGGTCATCCGCAAGCCCTGGCCGGGCATGACGCGCGGCTTCTGGCACGCGCCGGAGCGGTACGAGGCGGCGTACTGGCAGCGCTTCCCCGGCCTGTGGGTGCATGGCGACTTCGCCGTGATTGACGCCGACGGCTTCTGGTATATTCTCGGCCGCTCCGACGACACGATCAAAGTCGCCGGCAAGCGCCTCGGCCCCGCCGAGGTCGAATCCGCCGCCGTCGCCCACCCCGCCGTCACCGAAGCCGCCGCCGTCGGCGTCCCGCACGAGGTGAAAGGCGAGGCAGTCGTCGTCTTCGCCGTGCTCCAGCCCGATGCTGCCCCGTCCGACGCCCTGCGCGGCGAGATCACGGCGGCGGTTGTCAAAGTGCTTGGCCCCGCCCTCAAACCCGAAACCGTGCTGTTCGTGCGCCAGCTCCCCAAGACGCGCAACGGCAAGGTGCTGCGCCGGCTCATCCGTGCGCGCCACCTCGGCCGCGCCGACCTGGGCGACCTCTCCTCCCTGGAAAGCCCCGACGCGCTGGAGGAGATCGCCCATGCCGTGTAAGGGCCGCGTCCTCCGCGTCCGCGCCGACGGACGTGGTGGCGGACGTGGTGGCGGCACGCCTTCAGGCGCGGTTTCAACCGCTGGCTGGCTGGCATCTGGATGCGCCCTATCGTTTTCATCGTACTATCTGAGGAGATGTCTCCCGGCCCAACGGCGGGCTGGGGGCCAGGTCTCGGTAAGGAGCACGCACCATGGGAAAGATCGCAATTCACGGCTTCGGGCGTATCGGCCGCTCCACGCTCAAAGCGGCGCTCAAGGGCGACCAGTTCGTTCCCGTCTCGATCTCGGATATCAAAGATCTGCCGACGCTGGCGGCGCTGTTCGCCGTGGACACCAACTACGGCCTCTGGCCCGAGCCGGTCAAGGCGCGCGATAACACGCTCATCATCGGCGGCCGCGAGATCGCCTTCGTAGACTCCACCAAAGAGCTGCCCGACTGGGCGGCGCTCGGCGTGGATCTGGTTGTAGACTCCACCGGCCGCGCCACCACCCGCCCCAACGCCCAGGCGCATCTGGATCGCGGCGCCAAGCGGGTGCTCGTCAGCGCACCCAGCAAGACGCTCCAGGACTGCGACGCCGTGCTGCTGCCCGGAATCAACCTGGACGCCTACGATCCGCGCGAGCACCACATCATCAGTATGGCGAGCTGCACCACCAACGCCCTGGCCCCGCTTGTCAAGATCGTCAAGGAGCGCTTCGGCATCCAGACCGGCTTCTTCTCCACCGTCCACGCTTACACCAACACCCAATCGCTCACCGACCAGCCGATGAGAGATCGCCGCGACTCCTGGGCCGCCGCCGAGAACATCATCCCCTCGTCGTCGGGTGCGGCCAAGGCGCTCAAATTCATCTGGCCCGACTTGCAAGTCACAGGCAAGGCGTACCGCGTGCCGGTGCGCACCGGCAGCATCGTCGAGCTGAACGCGCTGGTGGAGAAGCCGACCAGCGATGAGGAGGTGCGCGACGCCTTCCGGGCGGCAGCGGCGTCCGCGCCGCTCAAAGGCATCATGGACGTGCTCGAGGAGGAGTTCGCTTCCTGCCGTGTCGTCGGCGACTCGATCTCATCACTGGTAGACCTGCCCGTGGTGCAGGTGCTCGACGGGCGCATGCTCTCGGTGGCCGCCTGGTACGACAACGAGATGGGCTATGCGACGCGCCTGGCCGAGACGGCGCGTGTGCTGACCGACGCCCGCACTCCCGCGAGCGCGCAGCGGCAGCGTAGCGGCGGCAAGTAGGCGGAGCCCTCACCCCCGGCCCCCTCTCCCCGCGGGGAGAGGGGGAGAGCGGCGGACGCATCTGGGCTAGCGCACCGCGAACAGGCCGTCGCGCTCCGCTGGCGTGGCGTAGCGCTGCGCGGTGCGGATCAGCTCGACGACCTTCTTGCGCCCCTTGGGGCTGCCGATGAAGACGGCGCCGACCAGCCGATCCTGCTTGAAGAAGAACTTGCGGTAGTCGGTGCCGCCCTTGTCGCCGGGCATCGAGCGCGAGACCGATTCCAATGTGGGGTTGTTGGTCTCGGCGATGCCCATCACGGCGATGTTGGTGTCAAAGAGCGGGCTGGTGTAGGTCGGCACGTCCAGGTACGGCTCGTGCCCGCCGGCCATGTTCGCCGCGACGACGCGCCCATGCGCCAGCGCGTTGTCCCAGGTGCCCATCGTGTGGTGCCGGTCAACCATCGTGTCGTAGAACTCGGCCACGTCGCCCGCCGCGTACACCCCCCGCACGTTCGTCTCTAGATACTCGTCGGTGACGATGCCAGTCTTGCGCTCGATAGCCGTGTCGGCGAGGAAGCCGTGGTTGAGCGTCAGCCCCAGCCCGACGCCGATCACCTCGGCGGGATATTCTTTGCCGGTGCGCGTGATCACGCGGCCCGGCACGCCGTTCGCCGGCACGATCTGCTGAATCTCCTCGCCATGCACCACATCCACGCCATGTCTGCGTGCGATCTCGTCCACCAGCCGGCCGCCGGTCTCATCCAGCGTCGTGCGCAGCCAGTACGGCCCGCGCATCAGCCAGGTGACGTGGACGCCGCGCACGTTGAGACCCTCGGTCAGCTCGTAGGCGATGAAGCTGCCGCCGGAGGTGACGGCGTGCTTGCTCTCCAGCGCCGCCGCGATGATCTCCTTGGTGTCGTCGAGCGTGACGAAGTTGTAGATGCGCTTCGTGCCTTCCGCGCCCGGCACGCGCAGCGGATTCGCCCAGCCGCCCGTCGCCACCAGCAGCGCGTCGTAGCGCAGCGGGCCGCCGCGATCCAGATAGACCACGCGCTCGTCGGTGTCCACGCGCGTGACGACCGTCTCGGTCAGCAGCGTGATGCGCTGCTCGTCGTGCCACTCGCGCGTGCGAATCATCACCTTCTGCTCGGCCAGCACGCCCTGCAGGAAACGCGGCAGCGAGACACGGTTGTAGAGCGGGTACGGCTCGTTGGTGATGAGCCAGATGTCGCAGGCGAGGTCGTTCTTGCGCAGCATCTGTGCGCAGGTCGTCCCCGCGATGCCGTTGCCGATGATCACGTATTTCTTGCCGACGTCAGCAGCCAACTCGTACACCTCTTCGCGCTGGTGGAGAGGCCGCGCCGGCTCTCCTGGAGTCCTCATCCCCCCAGCCCCCTCGCCGTGCGCGGCGAGGGGGAGCCACAGCGATGGTGGCGGGCGGGGACGGGCATGTGGCACACCGCCCTATCTTAGCACGATGGCGGCAGGAGTTCGACCGCGCCAGCGGGGGCGGTGATCACGATGTGGTAGCTGCCACCGCGGCTGCCGCTGATGGTGAGCGTCGCGCTGCCACTCGGCGCCAGCGTTCCCACCTGTGCCGCCGCGCCCGCCACGCCTGGTGGACCCGCCAGCGCGAGCGTCACGGCTCCGTCCGGGCTGCCCGCCGCCCAGGCAAGCGCCGTTGTGCCAGCGTTCGTGAGCGTCAGCGTGAACGCGCCGCTGGCCTGGCAGAGTGGCGCCGAGATCGCGAGCGTGCCCAGGGATGTCGCGCCGCTGGGCGCGGGAATGGCCGTCGCCGTGGGCGTTGGCTCCGGCCGCGCGCGCGCCGCATTGGTGGGAGCGAACAGGTCGGACGCGAAGCCGAGCCAGGCCGGCGCATGCCCCGTCGCCACGGGGATCGCGATCCCCGCTCCCGCCGCGGCTCCAACGATCAGGAGCGCGGCCGCCGCGAGCGCGCGCACCAGCGCACGGCGGATGCGTCCGCCCCGCCGGCGTGGAGACGCGACGACTGCCGGCACCTCGTCCGCGTCCTGGGCGTCGTCGCCGTCCTCGCTCTCGGACGCGATGGCGGGCGTCGCCGCATGCGCCCCAGGCGCGCCGTTCGCGGGCGTATCCGTGGCTGCCTTCGGGGCAGTGGCGGGAGCCATCGCCTCAGTCCGATCCGGCTCCGCCGCCTGCGCGCTCCGCCCGTTCGCGCCGCCGGCCGCCGTCAGCACGGTCTCGGTAAACGTGTCGTCGTCCTCAGTGGGAGCCATGCGCAACTGGCCGGAGACCGCTGCTCGCGCCACCTGGGCCGCGCGCGCGGCACGCGCCGGCAATGACTTCGGCACGGGCCGGCCCTGCACCGCCGACTTGATGCGATCACGCACATCATGAGCCAGCTCGACGGCACGATCCGCCTCCTTACGGTCAATGCGCGTATGCGGATCGTCGTGGGCGATCAGGTTGCGCTGATTGTTCAGCCGCTTGATCTCGACCGCCACGCCGCTCAGGTTCAGCCCGGCCTCGCCGCACGCCTGAATTAGCTCCGGCATGCGGTTGGTCGCCGCGATCTCCTGCCAGCGTGCCGTGACGGCGCTGGATGGTGTCTGCGAGACGCGCAGCAGCAGGTAGCCTTGCAGCATGTTCTTGATCGCCGAGACGGCGTCGGCCAGCACGGAGCGATAGACCACGTCGTCGCCCAGAAGGGTTTCCGCCTTGCGCATGAAGGCCGACGATTTGAGCAAGCGTTCCTCGGCTTGCTCTCTGAAGGTGTTTGCCACGCCGGTTCCTCCCTCGCGCGCCAGTCGCGGTGGCGCACGCGGGCACACTATAGCAGTCCCACAGCGACCGCGCCAAGGTGACCTGTGGGCTAGCCGCGCCGTCAAGTGCGGTGTTGTGCCGCGTCCGCGACCGTTGTGTCGCCGCTTGCCCTGTCATTGTCGTTGCCGGTCTGGTAGGATGTGCGTCGAGCGCATGATCCGGTCAATTCATGCTGTGCGGTGAGAGGAGATCATTGGTGGCACTGCTGGGCGGCTGCCCCGCCGATGTCTGTGACACACCCATCGCGCTGCCCGCCGCGCCGGGCACGCTGCTCGACATGGCGCGCGTCGCCCTCGCCTGCGGCCTTGCCCTCGCCGTCACCGCCCTGCTGCTGACCGCCGCCCTCGCCCTGCGCCGCGATGCGCGCCCGCTCTGGCGCCGCCGGGGATTCGCGCTGGCGCTGCTCGCGGGCATGCTCGGTGCGCTCGCCGTCGCGGCCGTCGCCTGGCAGGCGGCACAGCACTTCGCCGCGCTCGGCCTGCCGCCGCGCGCCATCACGTTCGCCTTCGACCACGGCGCGCTACGCGACCTCTTCCGCCTCGCCGGTATTCTGCGCGTGGCGACCGATGCCGCCGTCGCCATCACCGTCATCCTCATGCTCGCGGGCGCTCAGCAGATCGTCACGGCCTACCGCCGCCCGCGCAGAGCCACGAAGCCCGCCGCGCCGTCCTAGCTCTCCAGCGCGAGCGGCTCGCCCCACACTACCTTTGCCTCCACCGCCAGCTCCAGCCGGGCGACGTCGCGCGACGTCGCCCGGTCTCCGCATCGCTGTGACGACACGGAGACCGGGCGATCAGACAATGCGGAGGACGTGAGGTGCCATGCCTGGGAGGCAGATCGACGTCCTTGCGGATGAGGAAAGCAGCGTTGGCCGATTCAGGCACTACTTGTCATCAAATGGCCCAAATTGCGCGTGGACTCTCCATATCCTTCTGCTACAACATGCCAGCGCAAGTACGCCTTAACCGTTGTAGAAAAAATCGAACTTATCGATCCAGTCACCGGCGTTGCTGTTATACTCCCCTTGGGTGTAGCCTTGGAGAGGAGCACTGATCCAGTCTGTCTGGATGTAGTGATCTCCCGTACCAGATACCGTGATTGCCTTGGTGGTCCAGGTGGTTCCATCGCCACACTTTTGGACGTACGCAGTGAGCGTGCCGCCGACCCCGCCGCTGGGGATGTTGATGTTGTCGCCTCCAGCCATCGTGCCGCAATAAGCGCCGTTGTTGGCGTCGTACTGCCCGTGCAGCGTGACTGTTTGCTTGTATGTGCCAGAGGGGGCTATGTGGGTAAATACCTCGCTCGTTATGACATGGTCGACTCTTACACGAGGATCACACGTGACGAAATGCGGAAGGATTGCCGCAGACGCCATCGGCGTTCCGATTGTCGCAAACAGCCCAACCACAGCTACGGTTACGATACACCACCGCGGTACGCGAAGACGCCAGTTTGGATTCACGGTCGTTGTCCATTCTCAATCCTGCGCGTTCACACGAGTCCACCTGTGTGGCTGTGCGAGAACCTGCCCAGGCCAGGTCATAGGCACAGCAGGGGAGTATCCTTGACGTACATAGGGGATGAATGTCTCGCCTCTTGGCTCAGGGCAGGGCCAGATAGGCAAAGGCTGCTGCATCAGTGCGATGTGGTGATGCCGCTCCAGATCGTGATGCGGCTGGAAACGGCGTCAATGAAGGCGAGCCGCGGCGCTTTGGGCGACCACACGAGGACGGAGGATAGCTGCGGTAGTAGATAGCCACCGCCCCAGGAATCCAGAGTGAATCGCTGGATGATCTCACCCGTTGCCGTGTTGAGCAGCGTGATGCCTAGTCGCCCAGTGCGGCCGTCCAAGCCGTCCTGCGGTAGACCCGTCGCCAGGAGGCGGCCATCTGCGCTCCAGGCAATGGGCACGGCTACATCGCGCTCTGTCCCGGTCGCGGATGCCAGCTTGCCCACAACCTCTGCCAGCCCGCGGTCGGGGTACGGCAGCAGCGTGGATGTGCAGGGCGGCAGCCCGCGAGCGGTACATTTGTCGGGCGTCGAGGTCAGGCGCTCCAATGCTCCGGGCACCGCCGGAAACGGCCCGGCGAGCGCGAGTGCGGGAATCATGTACCGCCCATCTGGCGACCAGATCGCCGCCTGCGCCCCGTAGAAGTCCACGGCGCGCGATCCTGCCGCGTCACTGGGTAACGGTGTGGCGGACGTCGGGTAGATCGGCACGATTGCCCCCGCCTGCCAGAGCGAAAAAGTTGCGCCCGCAGCCCCGCTGGCGAGGCTACCGCTGAACGCGGCGCCATCCGTGACAGGGGGCAGCGGTTGGTCTGGGATGATGAGTCCATCGCCTGTCCAGCGGTAGCGCAGTGCCGGAGCGAGAGGAGCGGAGAGCACGTGCGCGACTGTGCCACCGCGCACGTCCCATATGACCGGGGCGGCCGTCCCCGGAATCTGCCCTTGCAGCACACGGGCGTCGCCAGCCAACGGCATGAGCAGCAGCGCGGGCCGTATGGGCGCTCCCGGCGCGTCCGCCGTCAGCACCGATGCGGGCAGCGCCAGCAGCGTCCCGTCGGGGGACCAGCTCAGCGGCGTATCACCAACCACATCTACCGCCGCATGCACATTTGTGAGCGCCTGCGTGGGGTCGATCCGCGTGACGAGGCGGCCGCGATCCGCATCGTAGACGAGCACCACTGGCGCCTGCGTGCCTGGTGCGTCGCACCCCACGGTACCTTGCCGTGCCAGCACGGCCACACGCGATCCATCGGGCGACCAGGCGGCCGCAACCGGACAGGATGCGCCGGCCGATGTGAGGCTGAGGCTCACAACTGGCGGCACTGGCGTGGCGGTTGGCGCTGCGGCTCGTCGAGTCAGTGCGTAGCCAACACCTTCGCCTACCAGCACCACCACAAGCGCGAGCGCGCCCACGACCGCCAGTGGTGCCTCCCGTGCGCACGTGGCGACGGAGGGAGTGCGGAGGTTCCGACGTCAGGTGACTCCTCCACTGCCTGAGACCGCGCAAGCTGGCTGAGCGCCCGCAGTCGGCGCTGATGCTCCTGTTCCGTCGTTAGTTGCTTAGAGTGCGGCGATACCGCGTCCCTTTCATCCATGATGCACCGAGCCTTCCAATGGCGGCTTCCATACACCTACATGGCAGCTTCACCGGACAATCCCACCCTTGGTCACAGCATCCGTCCCAATTACCAGCACTTTCCTTTGAACCATGTGCCGTCGCAACGACCTCTCGATGAGAGAGTGTACTTGGCAATCGCCGGGCTGTCAAGAGGATAGAGCTTACCAATCTGCTGAAAGATGCCACGCGCGGCTGGTTTCTAGATTTCAGGCACAAGCGGCTCGCCCCACACCACCATTGCCGTCACCGCCAGCTCCAGCCGCCCGTCGCGCTCGGTGACGGCGCCTATCTCAATTGTTTCCCGCAGTGCTTCGCGGACCGCCGCGTCGAACGCCTCCGCCTCACCGCGGGCCATGCGCTCGCGTGAGAAGCCGTTCTGCGAATGGCGGCACGCGATATACTCATCCACCGTCGGCCGCCACGGCGCCGGTCCCGCCCGCCGCTCGCCCGTCTTGCGAAACAGCCCGCGCGACTCTAGCTCGGCGATGACGTCGGACGGCTGGAAGTCCTTGTTGGCGGAGTAGCGCGCGAAGAGCGGCAGCAGCCGCGCCCAGAGCGCCGGTGGGCCTTCCCAGTCGCGCTCGACAATCGCCAGCGCGCCGCCCGGCGCGAGCGCGGCGGCCAGCCGCGGCATCAACGCATCCCATTGCATCCAGTGGATGCTCTCGCCGGCCGTGATCAGCGCGTAGGGCGGCGCCAGCGGCGCATCCTCCGCAGCCGCACGAATCCAGCGGATGCGCGGGTCGTCCCCACCCGGCAGCCCTTGCCCGCGCGCGATCATCCCTGCCGAGAGGTCTACGGCGTCCACGCGCTCGACCAGTGGCGCGAGCCGCCGCGCCAGATCACCCGTCCCACAGCCCACATCCAGCACGGCACGCGGCACGTCCGCCGCCAGCAGCCCGGTCAAGATGGTACACGTCTCCGGCGGATACGGTGGCCGATTGGGGTACGCCGCCACGATGCCCGCATCCTGGAACCACGCGCCGTACTCCGGCTGCCAATGTTTCGGCTTCGGTCGCATACCATCCCTCCTCGCCGCTTGCGCCAGCCATCAGGCCGTCACGATCACTGTCTGTAGCGCAACGCCGCCGTGCTATGCTTGGGGTGTCCCGTGAGACTCTACGCATATGGCGAAACGAACGTTACGCGAGGAGAGGCAAGCGATGCAACCGGCGAAGACGGCGCACCTGGTGGGACTGGACGAGATCGCGGCGGCGCGGCGAGTGATCGCCGGTACGCTGCACCGCACGCCGATGATCACTTCGGCAGCGCTGGGTGAGCGCATCGGCGCGCGGCTGCATTTCAAGGCCGAACTCTTCCAGAAGACGGGATCGTTCAAGCCGCGCGGCGCGCTCAACAAGCTCAGCACGCTCAGTGACGAGGAGAAGGCGCGCGGTGTGATCACCATCTCCGCCGGCAACCACGCCCAGGCGCTCGCCTATACCGCCGCGCGGAGCGGCATCGCCGCCACCGTCGTCATGCCTGCCGCCGCCGTCCAGAGCAAGGTGGACGCCACGCGCGGCTACGGCGCCGAGGTGGTGCTGCACGGCAGCCACAAGGATCTGCTGCCCAAGATGCAGGAGCTTCAGCGCGAGCGCGACCTCACGTACATCCCACCCTTCGACGATCCCGCCATCATCGCCGGCACCGGCACCGTCGGCCTCGAAATCCTCGAAGACGTGCCGGAGCCGGATGTGGTCGTTGTACCCATCGGCGGCGGCGGCCTGATCTCCGGGATCGCCGCGGCGATCAAGCAGAGCCGCCCCGCCACGCGCATCGTCGGCGTCGAGCCGACCGGCGCGGCGGTGATGACCGAGAGCCTGCGTGAGAACGCGCCCGCCCACTGGGACACGCTGACCACCATCGCCGACGGCCTGGCCGCGCCCTTCGTCGGCGCGCACAACCTGGCCCACGTCCAGGCGTTCGTGGATGATGTGGTGCTCGTCAGCGACGACGAGATCGTAGACGCGCTGCGCCTGATCGTCGAGCGCTGCAAGGTCATGCCGGAGCCGTCCGGAGCTGCCGCCTACGCCGCGCTGCTCGCTGGCAAGGTCGCTGTTCCCGCTGGCGCGACCGTCGTCGCCCTGCTCTCCGGCGGCAACGTGGACCGCGCGCGGCTGAAGGAGATACTATAAGAGACCGCCTTGAGAACAAGAGAAAGCGAGATGCGCATGTCAGCAACATCCGCGGATCGCGAGGCGATCCTGAGGGCGGTGGAAGGGTGGCCGCCTGACGAGCAGGTGGCCCTGGCCCGCGCTCTTCTGGAGCGGGCCGCCGCGCATTCGGTTCCTCCGACGGTTGAGCCGCTCAGCGATTCCGCCTGGGATGCCCTGTACGGCATCGGATCGTCTGGAAGCACAGCGCCATCGGACGAGCAGGTAGCGTAGTGGCTTGACGAGCATAGGATGGAGAAATATGGCTTGACTTCATGGTGACACGCAACACTGCCGCCTTCACGCACTCGCCCGTCTCGGCCCTCGATCCGCCCGCGCTCATCGTCAGGCTCGGCACACCGTAAACGAATTGCTTGTCCCACCGAATCTCCCCCCGATGCCGCGCCACGGCCCGAAATATGGAATACTATGAAGCAAAGCGCCCAGGCGACGGCGGCCAGGGTTGACAGTGGCATTTTATGAAGGAGATGGTGGCGCATGGTGCCGACGCGAGCTGCCCACCCGTTCTGGATGTACGACGAGCTGACCGCGACTCCGCCAGCGCTCGACCGCGCCGTCAACCCCAGCGAGATCGAGCGCCAGCAGCGCGCCGCCATCGGCCGCCGCCTCGCCCAGGCTCACACCGTCTACCTCACCGGCTGTGGCACCGCCTACCACGCCGCCCGCGCCGGCCAGTCCTTCCTGCGCGACTTCACGGACGGGCAGGTGGACGTGCGCGCCGCGCAGGCCTTCGAGCTGACGCACTACGAGCGCTCCGGCCCCGGCCCGGACGATGTGCTGATCGTGCTCAGCCACAGTGGCCTCCCCACCGCCACCAACGCCGCCCTCGCCCGCGCACGCGCCGCCGGCGCCTACTGCGTCACCATCACGGGCGACCGCGAGAGCCTCGCCGCGCGCAACGCCCAGGCCGTCGTGGACACCGGCTACGGCGAGGTCAAATCCTTCGCCTACACCATCAGCTACAGCCTGATGCTGGCCGTACTGGCCGACCTCGCCGTCCACACCCTCGCCGCGCTCGCCGGCGAGCGCGGCGCCACCGCCCTGCTCGGCGCGCAGGTGCGCGCGCTGCCGCAACTCCACCGCGAGGCGCTGGCGCTGGATGACCGCGTGCGCGCGCTCGCCACGCGCCTTGCCGCCCGCCCGCGCTGGATATTCGCTGGGGCCGGCGGCAACTACGCCACCGCCATCGAGGCCGCGCTCAAGATGCAGGAGACCAACTACACCGCCGCCTTCGGCATGGAGACCGAGGAGGTCTTGCACGGCCCCGTCGCCGCGCTCGGCGACGCCGTGCTGGTCGTGATCGCCCCGCCGGGCGCGGGGCGGCAGCGCGCGCTCGATCTGCTGCGCGCGGCCCGCATCCTCGGCGGCGAGACGGTGGCGCTGGGCGAGGCCGGCGACGCCGAGCTGGAGAGTGGGGCCGGTGAGTTCCTGCCGCTGCCCGCCTGCCCTGAGGCGCTCTCGCCCGCGCCGTATCATGTGCCGCCGCACCTGCTGAGCTACTGGCTGGCTGTCGCCCGCCACACCAATCCCGACCTGATGCGCCGCGATGACCCACGCTACCTGGACGCGCGCAAGTCCTACACGCTATAGCGGCGGCCGCGGCCCTCTCAACCTTGACCCGACGCGCTCCCGCGCCTACAATCCCTAACAGACCGGCGCGTCGGTTTGTAGCACAGTGGGACACGCCGGGGGAGCGCCAGCGTGGGCAGCAGCGACGACAACTACAAGAACGGCGATAACACGGCGGCCAACCGCGGCCAGACCGAGCCGCGCACCATCACGCGCGACAAGGACGCCACCCGCCAGCGCCTGCTGGACGCCGCCGAGCAGGTCTTCGCCGAGAAGGGCTACCACGGCGCCGTCGTGGACGACATCATCCGCGCGTCGGATAGCTCCAAAGGTGGCTTCTACTTCCACTTCCCCAACAAACAGGGCATCTTCCTCGCCCTGATTGACGCGCTCGTGCCCAAGCTTTCCGCCGCCGTGGACCACGCCATCGCCGGTGAGAAGGACCCCGTCGCGCAGATGGACGCCGCCCTGCGCACCGTGCTGGAGACGTTCTCGCGGCACCGCCGCCTCAGCAAAATCCTGCTCGTCGAGGCGGTCGGCCTCGGCCACGGCTTTGATGAGAAGCTGATGCGCACCCGCGGCTACTTTGCGCAGATGATCCAGGGCTATCTAGATCGCGCCGTCGCCGCCGGGGCCATCGCGCCGATGGACACTGAGACCGTCGCGTGGGCCTGGTTCGGCGCGATCAACGAGATCGTCGTGCGCTGGCTCGTCGTGGGCCGGCCAGCGCGGCTCGACCAGGCCTTGCCGCAGCTGCGCGCGCTGCTGCTGCGCTCCGTCGGCGCTGCTGTGCCGCCGGGCGTGGAGCCGCCGGCCGCCACGCATCCCCAGGTTCAGGAGTAATCACGTGCAATCTACGGCGTGCGAGCGCGACAAGCTGGAATCCGGCGCGTGGGCATGGCCCCTGACGCTGGACCGCCGGCTGCTGGCGGACGCGCTGCGTGCGGCGGAGACTCGTGCCGCCCGCGCCGGTCGCCCCATCGTGGCAAGCATCACCATGCCCGTGCCGTGGTTGGATTCGTTGCGCTTCTTCGATGCCGCACACACCGCCGGCTTCACCGATACGTTCTACTGGGAGCGGCCCGCACTCCGGATCGCGCTCGCCAGCGCCGGCAGCGCCGCCACCATCGTCACCAGCGGTCGCGACCACATCACCGCCGCGGCCATGGAGCGACACGCCCTGCTCGACGGCGCCGTCCGCATCAGCGTCGCCGGCACGCTCGCCGGATCGCTCGTCGGACCGCTGCTGGCCGGCGGCTTCGCCTTCGATCCGCTGGCGCGCGGCGCCCTGTGGGACGGCTTCCCCGATGGGCTGCTGGTGCTGCCGCAATTTGCGCTCGCCACCGACGGCGACGCCGCGTGGCTCACTGTGAACGCCCTGGTCGTCGCCGCGGACGACCCCGGCGACCGTGCCGACGCGCTGCTCGTGTCGCTCGCCCGCCTGCGCGCCGCCGTGGAGCGCGACAAGCCGCCTGATCTGGCCGCGCCGCGTCCCCTGACCACGCGCGACCTGCGCCCCGCCGCCGACTGGATGGCGCTGGTCGCCGCGACGACGGCCCGTATCCGCGCTGGCGAGTGCGAAAAGGTGGTGCTTGCGCGCGGCGTCGAAGCCAATGCGGATGCGCCGTTCGCCCCGACGGTCGCGCTGCATCGCCTGCGCGCGGCATACCCCGATACCTACATCTTCGCCTTCCGCCGTGGCGAGCGCTGCTTCCTCGGCGCGACACCCGAACAGCTCGTGCGTGTCGCCGACGGCCAGGCACACACGATGGCGCTCGCCGGCTCCGCGCCGCGCGGCGCCTCGCGCGAAGCAGACGAGGCGCTGGGCGACGCTCTGCTGCATTCGGCCAAGAACGGCGGCGAGCATGCGATTGTCGTCGCGCAGGTCCGCGACGCGCTACGGCCCCACACCGCCTATGTCCATGTCGCTCCGGCGCCGCGCCTGCTCAAGCTGCGCAACGTCCAACACCTGCGCACGCCAATCTCCGCTGCTCTCGCGCCCGGCCGCTGCATCCTGGATGTGATTGCCGCACTGCATCCCACTCCCGCCGTCGGCGGTCATCCGCGCGCCGCCGCCCTCGCCGCCATCCGCGCGACCGAGCAACTGGATCGCGGCTGGTACGCCGGCCCGGTCGGCTGGGTGGGAGCCGACGGCAGTGGGGAGTTCGCGGTGGCGCTGCGCTCGGCGCTGGTGGATGGCGGTCGCGCCACGCTCTTTGCCGGCTGTGGCATCGTCGCTGACTCCGATCCCCAGGCCGAGTACGATGAATCCTGCCTGAAGCTCCAGCCGATGCTGCGCGCGCTGGCCGGCGAGGACTGAGCGATCATGAGCATCCTGAATCCGCCCATCAATGCGCTCTACGCCTACATCGGCGCCTTCACCGACGAGCTGGCGCGCTGCGGCGTGCGCCACGCCGTCGTCTGCCCCGGCTCGCGCTCGACACCGCTCGCGCTCGCGCTGGCCGAGACACCGGCCATCCGCCTCTGGATGCACGTGGACGAGCGTTCAGCGGCTTACTTCGGCCTGGGCCTCGCCAAACGCACCGGCGCTCCGGTCGCGCTCCTCTGCAGCTCCGGCACCGCCGCCGCCAACTTCCTGCCCGCCATCGTCGAGGCGCACCTGTCGCATGTGCCGCTCGTCGTGCTCACCGCCGACCGCCCGCACGAGCTGCGCGACTGCGGCGCCCCCCAGGCCATTGACCAAAACCGGCTCTATGGCGCCTTCGCCAAGTGGTTTGCGGACGTCGCGCTGCCCGAAGCCGCCGACGACGCGCTGCGCTACATCCGCACGCTGGCGGACCGCGCCGTCGCCACCGCCCGCGCCACCCCCGCCGGACCCGTCCACCTCAACTTCCCCTTGCGCGAGCCACTGACGCCCGATCCCGGTCCGCTGCCGCCGGCAGATGCGCGCGATCCCGTCGCCTGGCAGGGCCGTCCCGGCGGCGCACCCTACACCCGCGTCACCGAAGCGCCTCCGGCTGCGGCCTCGGCCGCCGACATCGCACGCATCGCCGCGATCATTCAAGCCACCCCGCGTGGCTTGCTCATCGCCGGCCCCGGCCTCGCTGCTGAACAGGTGGAATCCCTGACCGCCCTCGCTCGCCACACCGGCTACCCGCTGCTCGCCGACCCGCTCTCGCAAGCCCGCTCATGCCTCAGCGCCGATGGGACAGTGCTGTCCAGCTACGACGCCTTCCTGCGCTCCGATCGCTTCGCCGCCGCGGCCGTGCCACAACTCGTGCTCCGCTTCGGCGCTATGCCCACCTCCAAGCCGCTGCTGCTCTACCTCAATCGCTACCCGATCTGCGCACGGATCGTCGTTGGCCTGCCCGGCACCTGGGAAGAGCCGACACAGCTTGCCAGTGAAATGATCCACTGCGAGCCTGCCGCCTTCTGCCACGATCTGGGCATCGCGCTGGCTGGTCTGCCCGAAACGGATCACGGTGGCGCTCAGACAGCGTGGCTCGCAGCGTGGTCGCGGGCCGATCAGATCACGCGCGAATCGCTCGCCGCCGCTATGCGGCGCTTCCCCGCGCTCTTCGAAGGCCGTGTTTTCGCCGAGCTGGCCGAGTTGCTGCCCGACGGCGCGCAGTTGGTAGTCGGCAACAGCATGCCCGTGCGCGACTGCGACACCTTCTTCTGGCCCAACGGCAAGCGCATCCACGTCTACGGCAACCGCGGCGCGAATGGCATTGACGGCGTCGTCTCTACGGCGCTCGGCCTCGCCGCCGCGAGCGATGGCGACGCGAGCGATGGCGACGCGAGCGATGGCGACGCGCCGACCGTGCTCGTCATCGGTGATCTCTCGTTCTACCATGACCTGAACGGCCTGCTCGCCGCGCGGCCGCACGGGCTGAATCTCACTATCGTGCTGGTTAACAACGACGGCGGCGGCATCTTCTCCTTCCTGCCGCAAGCCGACCACCCCGATCACTTCGAGCAGCTCTTCGGTACCCCCGCCGGCCTCGACTTCAGCCACGCCGTCCACATGTACGGCGGCGACTTCACGCGCATCGCGGAGTGGGATGCGTTCCGCGCCGCGCTGCGCGACGGCATGAGCGGCGGGCTGCACGTCGTGGAAGTGCCGACCGAGCGCGCGAGCAATGTCGCGCTGCACCGTGAGCTGTGGCGCGGGGTGGATGCGGCGCTGGGCAAGTCCGGCGTGTTCGCCGCGCTGGGAGGTGGCTGATGGCGAGCCGGCTTCTCTTGCTCAACGGTATGCGCTACCACGTCGAGCTGCGCGGCCCGCCGCTCGCTGATGCCGGCCAGCGGCCCATGCTGGCGCTGCTCCACGGCTTCACCGGCAGCGCCGCCGGCTGGGGGGCGCACCTGGATACCTTCGCGGCCGCCGGCCTGCCCGTCATCGCCTTCGATCTGCCCGGCCACGGCGCATCCGACGCGCCCGCCGATCCCGCCTGCTACGCGCTGGAGCGCGCCCGCGAGGACATCCCCGCCGCGCTCGCGCAGCTCGGCGTCGCGCGCGGCCAGGCCGTCCTGCTCGGCTATTCGATGGGCGGGCGCGTCGCACTCTGCGCCGCTATCTCCGGCTTCTTCCGCGCGCTCGTGTTGGAGAGCGCCTCGCCGGGCCTGGCAACCGCACATGAACGCGCTGAGCGCCGCGCCAGCGATGAGTCGCTGGCCGCGCGCATCGAGCGTGACGGCGTCGCGGCGTTCGTGGATGAGTGGGAGCGGCTGCCCCTTTTCGCCAGCCAGGCCGCGCTGCCCGCGGACGCACGCGCCGCCCTGCGCACGGAGCGCCTGCGCAACTCACCCACCGGCCTCGCCAACAGCCTGCGCGGCGGCGGCACCGGCGCGCAGGCCTCGCTCTGGGAGCGCCTGTCCGATCTCGCCATCCCTACGCTGCTGCTCGCTGGCGCGCTCGATGCCAAGTTCACCGCCATCGCCGAGCGTATGGCCACCGCCCTGCCGCGCGCCACCCTGCGCGTCGTTCCCGGCGCCGGCCACGCCATCCACCTGGAGCGGCCCAGCGTCTTCGCTGCGCTGGTGCTGGAGTTCGTCAACGATCTAGTGTGATGAAAGGAGCGTTGTCCCATGTCATCCGTTCAGTGGCAAAAGGTCCACGACTACACCGACATCCTCTTCGACACGGCCGAGGGCATCGGCAAGATCACC
Source organism: Ktedonobacterales bacterium (assembly GCA_025935195.1). Classification (GTDB taxonomy): domain Bacteria; phylum Chloroflexota; class Ktedonobacteria; order Ktedonobacterales; family JADMIN01; genus JAICVS01. Next base: position 279 of record JAICVS010000012.1, on the reverse strand, counting down.
ATCAACCGCCCCGAGGTGCATAACGCCTTCCGCCCGGAGACGCTCAGCGAGCTGATTGACGCCTTCGAGCGCTGCCGCGAGGATCCCGAGATCGGCGTCGTCATCCTCACCGGCGCCGGCGACAAGGCGTTCTGCTCCGGCGGCGACCAGCGCGTGCGCGGCGAAGGCGGCTACGTCGGCGGCGACGGTGTGCCGCGCCTCAACGCGCTCGATTTGCAGCGGTCCATCAAGTACCTGCCCAAGCCCGTGATCGCGATGGTCGCCGGCTATGCCGTCGGC
>JAICVS010000169.1 GCA_025935195.1 Ktedonobacterales bacterium | reverse complement strand
GCTCTACCGCGCCAGCACGCACGAGAACGCGGCCAACCTGCCGCCCGATTACGTGAGCGACCTCGGCCTCACCGGCGCGCTCTACGACCAGGAAGTGCTCGGCCTGTTCACCGCCTTCGCCGGCCTGGTCTACGCCTTCACCAGCGATGCAAGCGACGGCAACGTGCGCGCGCCTGATGCGGGGAAGGTCTGGAAGGACGTGATCGGCGGCGTGGATTGGGGCTACACGCATCCGAGCGCCGCGCTCGTCTTCGGCGTGGACGGCGACGGCCGCGCCTGGCAGCTCGCCGAATACTACCAGCGCCGCGTCCCGCTCGACGCGGACGTGCTGCCTGCCATTCTCGACCTGACGCGCCGGTATGGTGTGCGCACGTGGTACGGCGGGCCGGCGGGCGCGTGAGCGCGAACGGGACGCGCGGGACGGGAACGGCGGCGAGTGAGCGGGGCCGCCAGCCTACCGGCATGAACGGCGGAACGGCATCACCACTCGAAGGCGCGGCGCAGGTAGGCGCGGCTGTAGCGCAGCAAGAGCGGGCTGCCGTGGGGGCAGGCGGCGGGCGTGGCGACAGATTGTAACCCGTCGAGCAGGGCTTGTTGCGCGGCGGGGGAGAGCGTGGCGCCACGGCGCACGGCCGTGCGGCAGGCGAGCGCGACGCGCACGGCGTCCAGCCAGTCGTCGCTGTCGGCGGCGGCCTCGATGGTGAGCGCGCGGGCGAGATCGCTGGGATCGGCGGCCGAGCCAGGCACATCCGGCACGGCGCGCACGAGGAAGTACGCGCCGCCGAACGGCTGGCAGTCCAGCCCCAGGCTCGCCAACTCCGCCAGCCGCGGCAGCAATAGCTCCGCTTGCGGTGGCGTCAGCTCCACCAGAATGGGTTCGAGCAGGAATTGGCCGGGAGTGCTGGCGGCCGGGGCCGGTGCGCTCGGCGGTGCTGGCGGCGCGGATAGTCCCGCGCCCATGCGCTCGCGCAACAGCGCCGCGTAGATGGCGCGCTCGGACGCGCGGTGCTGGTCTACCAGATACAGATGCCCGTCCGCCGAGCGGGCGAGAATGAGCGCGTCGTCGAACTGAGCGAGTGCCGTGAGCGGGTGAAGAACGGTCGCGGGTGGCGTGTCGTCGGCCACGTCGTCCGGCCCATCGCCCATTGCCCGGCCCGTGTAGCCGCCGCGCCGCTCGGCCACCAGGCGCAGCCCACGGCGCACACGCGGCGCGGGAAAGCTCAGTTGGATGGGCGCGGGCGCGCGCAGGGCAGCGGGTATGCCGGGCGCTCCGGCGCTCGCGGCGGCCAGCGGTGCGCTGCCAAGCGCCTGGTGGATGCGCTCGCGCAGCGCGGCGGCGATGGCTGGCTCCGCGCGCAGCAGCACCTCGGCCTTGGCCGGATGCACGTTCACGTCCAGCACATCGGAGGGCGCGGCCAGCGCGACCACCAGCAGCGGATGCCGCCCCTTGCGCAGCAGCGGGCGATAGCCGGCCTCGACGGCGGCGAGCAGGGCGCGGTTGGCGACGGGGCGGCCGTTGACGGCGACGAGGACGTGTTCGCGCGTGGGCTGGCTGAAGGCGCGCGTGGCGACGGCGCCGGTGATCGCGACGCCCTCGACGGTGAGCGGGCCGATGGGCAGCAGCGCCGCCGCGAGGTCCGCGCCGTAGAGATGGGCGGCGGTCTGGGCGAGCGTGCCGCCGGGCGTCTGGAAGATCAGCCGGCCGTCAATCACCAGCGCGAAGCGCACCGCCGGGTGGATCAGCGCGTAGGCGCGCACGACGGCGGCGGCGCGTGCGCCCTCACGGTGCGGCCCCGCCAGCAGGGCGCGGCGGGCCGGGACGGTCAGAAAGAGGTTACGCACCGTCACGCTGGTGCCGCGCGCGCGGGCGGCGCTGCGCTCATCGCTCACACCGGCCGGATGCAGCGTGAGCGTGTGGGCGAGGCCGCTCGCATCGCTGGCGCTCGTCACTTCCAGCTCGGCCACGGCGGCGATGCTGGCGAGCGCCTCACCACGAAAGCCGAGCGTGGCGATGCGCTCCAGGTCGGCCAGCGCGCGCACCTTGCTGGTGGTGTGCGGGCGGCAGGCCAGCGCGAGCTGCTCCGCCGGGATGCCGCGCCCGTCGTCGCTGACACGCAGCAGGCGGATGCCGCCCTCGCGCAGCTCGACACGGATGGCGCTCGCGCCCGCGTCCAGCGCGTTCTCGATCAGCTCGCGCACCACCGAGGCCGGCCGCTCGATCACCTCGCCGGCGGCGATGCGCTCGACCACTTCCGGCGGCAGCGCCGCGATGGCGCCGGGCGGTGTGGGTATCTCGCCCTGGTCTTCCGTCGGCCTGCTCATGACTGGCGCTCCCTGGCGGCGGCTTGCAGCGCGGCCAGCGCGCGCTGTTGCAGGGAAAAGAGCAGGTTGAGCGCGTCGAGTGGGGTCATGGCGGCGATGTTGAGGCCAGCCAGGGCAAGCGTCAGCTCGCGGTCGGGCTGGTGATCTCGCGCGGCGAGTCCGTCGTCATCATCTTCATTCCGCCCATCCGCTGGCGTATACACAGCGTGTGTCTCAGCGAGCGCGTGCGCGCCGTTCACGGCGGGCGTGGGTGCGGCGAGCAGATCGGCGGCGCGGTCCAGCACGGCGGCGGGGACGCCGGCCATACGCGCGACGTGCAGGCCGTAGCTGTGGCTGCTGGCGCCGGGGACGACGCGGTGCAGAAAGACGGCCTCGCCGTCGCGCTCGGCCACCGCCATTTGCAGCGCACGCAGGCGCGGCAGGTGCGCCATGACATCGGCCAGCTCGTGGTAGTGCGTGGCAAAGAGCGTGCGCGCGCCGATGCGGTCGTGCAGGTGTTCAAGGACGGCGCGGGCGATGGCGAGGCCGTCGCGTGTGCTGGTGCCGCGACCGACCTCATCCAGAATGACGAGGCTGCGCGGCGTGGCGTGGCGTAGGATGTACGAGGTCTCGACCATCTCCAGCATGAAGGTGCTCAGGCCGCGCGCCAGGTCGTCCTCGGCGCCAACGCGCGTGAAGATGCGGTCCACCAGGCCGATGCGCGCGCGGCGGGCCGGCACGAACGAGCCGATCTGCGCCAGCAGCACGATGCAGGCGACCTGGCGCAGATAGGTGGACTTGCCGGCCATATTCGGGCCGGTCAGCAGCAGCAGCACCGGGCCGGCCTCACCCTCGGCCGCCGCACTCAAGTCCGTATCCATATTCGCATCCATGCGCGTGTCGTTGGCGATGAAGGCGCCGCCGTCCAGCGTATGCTCGACGATGGGGTGGCGCCCCTCCACGATCTCTAACGCGGTGGAATCTTCAAGCTCCGGGCGTGTGTAGCCGCGAGCGAGCGCGACCTCGGCCAGCGCCAGCAGCACATCGGCCTGAGCCAGCGCCTCCGCCGTGCGCCGCAGGTGCGCTTGATGGGCGGCGAGCCGCTCCAATACCTCCGCATACAGCGCGGCCTCGCGGGCGGCGATGCGCTCCTCGGCGTGCAGCACCAGCGCCTCGCGCTCCTTCAATTCGGCGGTGATGTAGCGCTCGCCGCCGACAACGGTCTGCTTGCGCATGTACTCTGGCGGCACGCGCTCCAGGTTGGGCCGCGAGACCTCGATGTAGTAGCCGAAGACCTTGTTGTAGCCGACTTTGAGCGAGCGGATGCCGGTGCGCTCGCGCTCTGTGGCCTCCAAACCAGCGATCCAGGCGCGCGCCTCACGGATAGACGCCACCAGCCCGTCCAGCTCGGCATCGTAGCCGGCGCGGATGGTGCCGCTCTCCATGCCGGTCGTCGGATCGTTGACGGCGCTCGCGATCACGTCCCGCACCTCCTCACAAGGGTCGAGCGTGTCGCGGATCGTGCGCAGGGCGGGCGCGGAGACACCACGCAGGGCGGCGGCCAGCGCGGGAACGCGCGCCAGGCTCAGGCGCAGCGCGTGCAGCTCGCGCGGGGTGGCCGTGCCGTGGACGACGCGGCCGATCAGGCGCTCGACATCGCTCAGTCCGTCCAATGCGGCGGCCAGGCGCTCGCGGGTGGATTGGCGCGCGTGCAGCTCCGCCACGGCGTCGAGGCGTTCTTCGAGGGCGGCGCGCTCGCGCAGCGGTTGGAGCAGCCAGCGGCGCAGCAGCCGCGCGCCCATGCTGGTGCGCGTGGCGTCGAGCGTGGCGAGCAGCGTCGCGGGGCGTCGCCGCTCGGCGCGGGACGTGGCGCTCGCGTGTGCCGGCTCGACCACTTCCAGCGTGCGCCAGGTGCGCGGGTCAATCTCGACGAAGCCCGCTGTGTCGTACGTGCGCAGGCCGGTGACGAGGCGCAGCAGCGTGGGGTTCATGCGCTGGAGATAGGCGACGATGGCCCCGGCGGCGGCGGCGGCCAGCGGGCGCTCCGCGCAGCCGAACGCGGCCAGCGATGGCACGCCGAAGTGGCGCGTGAGGGCGGCGCGCGCGATGGTTGGATCGAAGTAGCTCGCCGGGCAGGGCGTGGCGCGGTAGGCGTCGCCCGGCGCCGGCGCACCATCCGCCATCCCCGGCTCCGACGCGTCGCGCGCATCGCGCGCATCGCGTAGCAGCACCTCGGCGGGGGCCAGCCGGCGCAGCTCGGCGCGCAGCGCGGCATCCGTGGCCGGTCCGGCCCATGCGCAGCAGGCGAACGTGCCGGTGGCGACATCCACATAGGCGAGGCCGGCGGCGCTGAGACCGTCCGCGCCCTCACAGACAATGGCGGCGAGCAGGTTGTCGCGCGCGGCGGGGAGCATGGCGGGGTCGGCGACGGTGCCAGGGGTGAGGATGCGCGTCACCTCGCGCTTGACGAGGCCGCGGCCGGGCGGGCTGACCTGCTCGCAGATGGCGACGGTGTAGCCCTTGGCGACGAGCCGCGCGGCGTAGGTGTCGAGCGCGTGGATGGGGACGCCGGCCAGCGGCACCTGCTCGCCCGGGCCATACGCGCGCGCCGTCAGGACGATTTGCAGCTCGCGCGCGACGAGCACGGCGTCCGCGTCGAACGTCTCAAAGAAGTCGCCGATTTGATAGAGCAGGATGGCGTCCTGGTGCCGCGCCTTGATGTCGAGGTATTGGCGGCGCGCGGGTGTCGTCATAGAGTTGCTGCCTAGTGGCTCGTCTGGTGGAGCGCCTCTGTCCTCGTCCTCAGACCATCCCCGTCCCCAGGCCGTCCGCCGCGGCCCGTGGCAGAGCTATTGTAGCATGTCTTGCCGCTTCGTGTTGGGCGAGCCTGCCGGCATAAATGCCGGGGGTAATCCCGTCTGGGCGAGCGTCGTGGTAGGGAACGCCACCCAGCATGCATGCCGGGGGTAATCCCGTTGCCTTAGCGGTCGCTGCCCCCAGCATTATCTCCGGCCTTCAGGCCGGGAAGCCAATGACACCGTCCCAACTTCCCTATGCCGTGACCTTCACCTCGGCCACCATGTTGGGGTGGATGCGGCAGTAGTAGGCGAAGCTGCCGGGGGTGGCGAAGGTGTAGCTGAAGGTTTGGCCGGAGCTGAGTGTGCCGCTATCCGCCATGCCATTGCGGAAGGTAACGGTGTGCGGCGCTCCGTCGTGGTTGGTCCAGGTCAGCGTCGTGCCGGCCGCCACCGTCAGCTCGGCTGGCTGGAAGGCGAAATCACGAATGGCGATCTGCTGTGTGCCGCTCATCATCTTGCCCCTTTGCTCATCGTGCCGCCGCTCGCTGTCTAGCACATCGCGCTATGCCCACGCTCGTGCGCCAGGGCGGTTCCCGCGCCGCTCACCACGAGCAAGCCTATCACATCTCCAAGCCTTTGACGTAGGCATGCGAGACATCGAAGGTGTGGAAGCCGACGGACTCGTAGAGGCGCAGAGCGGGCGTGTTGACAGTGCCGGTGAGGACGAGGGCGGTGGCGCAGCTGTGATCGCGCAGGCGGCGCAGCCCTTCGAGCATCACCGTGCGTCCAGCGTGTTGCCCGCGATAGGCGGCGCGGGTGCCGACCGGCTCGAACTCGCCAACGGCGTTTGCGCTATCGAGCCAGCAAATGCAGTAGGACGCGAGCGTGCCGTCGGGCGCGACCGCGACGAGGTCCAGATCGGGCGTGTAGCCGGGGGCGGCGCGCAGGCGGCGATAGGCGTCGAGCGTCACGCGCGAGGGCGCCCAGACATCGCGGTGCAGGTTGACGCGCGCCTCCCACTCCTGCTCGCCGCCGACCGCGCGGACGCTCCAGCCGGGCGGCAGGTCCGGCTCCGCGATGGGCTGGCGCAGGTCGCGCGCCATGTGGGCGTACCCATAGCCGTCCGGCGCATAGCCCCACTTCTTGATGAGCGCCGCGGGCGTGCGCTCGTCGCGGATGAAGCCGTGGCGCGCGAGCAGGTCCACGGCCGCGCTGTCGCCGGCGAAGGCGCGGACGGTGAGCGTGGGGCTGCCGGCGGCGCGCGCCCGCTCCTCGGCCCAGCGCAGAATGGTCTCCTCGACCGCGCCACTGCCACGCAGCGCCGGTGCGACCTGGATCTCGCACTCGCCCGGCTCCTCAGACCAGACTTCGGCCACCAGCTCGCCGCGCGCGTCCTCCCAGAGATAGATGCTCGCGTATGGGTCGAAGACGGTGTTCTGATATATGCCCCAGAGCAGATCGCCGACGTGCCAGTAGCGATACGGCGGGGCGCTGGCGGCCGTGGCGGCGACCAGAAAGTCGCGGATACGGTCGCGGTCGGCGTCGCCCGCGTATGGGCGCGGCGTGAGCATAGACAAGCTCACCAGAATGATCCCTTCCTGAAGATGTGGATGTTTAAGGCATCGGTTGCGGCATCCCATGCGCTAGAAGGGTATCCAATCCTGCGTATCAAAATACTCCTCCGCCTCTTGGATTTCCCATGCGAGAATGAGCGATTCAGTGATGCCGCCGATGTCGAGTTCGCGCCCCTTCTTGACGCTCAAAATGCCCGAGAAGTGACCCCCTGCTTGCGCGTGATCCATCAGATGTCCCGGCATGGACTTTCGGTTCTTGGTAACGAGGATGCGGCGTTCGCGCTCGCAAAACGCCAGGATGTCGGGGTCGCGCGTCTTGAGTGGTGGTGCGCCAGGGTCTCCGACATGCAAGATGTCTATTGAAGGATTGTGGCGTCGCACCGCAGGCGCAATGTCGAGTGACAGGTTCTCATCTACGAGGAAGCGCGGCTTCACGACGCGCTGGCCCGTTGGCGCTCCGCGCGGAGCGCATGCATCCGCAGCGCACCCTGAGATGGATGCGCCTCGGCATGCTGAGTTCGTGCGGTAGTGTAGGCGTCCTGCCGCTCCAGATAGGCGGCCAGCTCGTCGCGGTGACTCTGATAGTAGGCGATCACGGCCTGGACATGCTCTAGCGTGAGCGTGCCGAAATACGCGACGATGCGCTCGGCTGACATGCCCGACGCATAGAGATCGAGCACGTCTTCCAGGGCGATGCGATGGCCCTTCAGCCGGATGTCATCCGGCCCCCATGCCTCAAAGTAGTCCTCGAATTGCATCGCGCCTGCTCCTCCCACTCTTGTTGCCACTATACCACCGGCCCGCCTCGTTCGTTTCCCACGGCCCGACCTGCTGCGATGGCTCAACTCAGGCATGTGCCGGAGATGCGTGAGTTGAACTGCGATGCCGGAGTTGAGGGCAAGGGGCAAGATGACAGGCGCCAGACAGGCACATACATGATGCCCGCCGGCGCCTGATGGATGCGGGGATGCGCTACTGGGCCGCCACGCTCGCCGGCCAGAGCTCTTGGTCGCGCTCGTCGTTCAGCCGCTTGGCAACAGCGACGAACTCGGCCAGCGGCACCGCGCCGATGTTCTCGTTCGTGCGCAGGCGTAGCGAGACCGCCTGAGACGCCGCCTCTTTGTCACCGACCACCAGCATGTACGGGATTTTCTGGAGCTGCGCGTCGCGCACCTTGGCGTTCATGCGCTCGGCGCGGCTATCCACCTCCACGCGCAGGCCCGCCGCGCGCAGCGCGTCCGCCACCTGCCCAGCGTAGTCGAGGTGCCGGTCCGCGATGGGGATGACCACCGCCTGCACCGGCGCCAGCCAGACCGGGAAGTTGCCGGCGTAGTTCTCGATCAGGAACGCCATGAAACGCTCCATCGTCGAAAGCACGCCGCGATGGATCATCACCGGCCGGTGCGCCTGCCCGTCCTCAGCGATGTATTCCAGATTGAAGCGCTCCGGCAGCGTGAAGTCGATCTGGACCGTCGAGATCGTCTCGTCCTTGCCCAGCACGTTCGCCACCTGCACGTCCAGCTTCGGCCCGTAGAAGGCCGCATCGCCAACGCCGATGCTGTAGTCCAGGCCAAGCTGGTCGAGCGCCTGGCGCAGCGCCGCCTCGGACTGCTGCCACATCGCCTCGTTGTCCACGAACTTCACCTTGTCGTTGGGGTCGCGCAGCGAGAGGCGGTAGCTGTAGTGCTCGAAGCCCATCACGCGGTAGACCTCCTGGATGAGGCGCACCACGCGGATGAACTCCGGCAGCATCTGCTCCGGCGTGCAGAAGATGTGCGCGTCGTTGAGCGTCATCGCGCGCACGCGCGAGAGGCCGGCTAGCTCGCCCGACTTCTCTAGCCGGTACATCGTGCCCAGCTCGGCGATGCGGATGGGCAGGTCGCGGTACGAGCGCATCTTCTGCTTGTAGATCTGGATGTGGTGCGGGCAGTTCATCGGCCGCAGCACCAGCTCCTCGCCGCTTTCCATCTCCATCGGCGGGTACATCGAGTCGTGGTAGTGGTCCCAGTGGCCCGATGTCTTGTAGAGGTCCAGCTTGGCGAGGTGCGGCGTGTAGACGTGCTGGTAGCCCTGCGCGCGCTCGACGCCGACGATGTAGTCCTCCAACAGGCGGCGCACCGTCGCGCCCTTGGGCAGCCAGAGCGGCAGCCCCGCGCCGATCTCGTCGCTGACCATGAACAGATCGAGGTCTTTGCCGATGCGCCGGTGGTCGCGCCGCCGCGCCTCCTCCAGCCGCTCCAGATAGGCGTCCAGCTCTTCTTGCGTCGGCCAGGCCGTGCCGTAGAGGCGTTGCAGCATCGGGCGCTTCTCGTCGCCACGCCAATACGCCCCCGCCACGCGCATCAGCTTGACCGGCCCGATCTGCCCCGTGCGCTCGACGTGCGGCCCGCGACACAGATCGAGGAACGGCCCCTGCTGGTAGATGCCCACCTCGGCGTCGGGCAGGTTCTCGATGATCTCCACTTTGTACGGCTGGTCGTGCTCACGGAAATAGGCCAGCGCCTTGTCATGCGGCCACTTGCTCCGCACGAAGGGGTGGTCGGCCTGGATGCTCGCGCGCATGCGCTCCTCGATGGCCGGCAGGTCGTCCGGCGTGAGCGCGCGCGGCAGCTCCATGTCGTAGTAAAAGCCGTCCTCGATGGCCGGCCCGATGGCGAAGCGCGCGCCGGGGAAGAGGTCTTGCACGGCCTCGGCCATGACGTGCGCGGCGCTGTGGCGCATGCGCTGCAGCGGTGTGTAGGCGACGGATTGGTTCAGCTCTGCTTCGACTGAGGACATCGTGTGGTCCCTTTCATAGTGATGGTGCCGCGGTATCGTTGGCTTCCCGGCCTTCAGGCCGGGGGGAATCCCGTACGGGCCGGCCGCGCTCATAACAACTGACAAAGCTGGCGGCAGTGGACGAGCCGCGCGGATGCGTCCGGCGCGCGTAGCGCGAGCCGCACCTGATATGCGACGGACGGCGCGTGGCGGTCCAACGCAAGTAGCGGGTCGGCCGCGTCCTC
>JAICVS010000062.1 GCA_025935195.1 Ktedonobacterales bacterium | reverse complement strand
CGCTTGCAGGTAGCGCGCGAGATGCCGCCGGGCGATAGCGCGCGCCTGCGTCGCATCCGTCTCCAGCACGACGCCCTGCTCCGGCGCGAGCAGGCGCCCCGCTCCCAGCGCCGCGCGGGCCTGACGAGTGTGCTCCGGCGTGACGAGGTAGGGATGCGCCCCAGCACTGCGGTCACGCGCCAGATCGAGCATGCGCGGCCCCAGTGCCGCCAGCACGCGCTCACTGGCCGGAACCGGATCGGGCGCCTCGTCCAGCGCGTCCAGATAGGCGCGCATGTGCGCGAGTGGCTGGGCATAGCGGCCCGGCTCGGCGCGGTCCACCAGATGCGCGTGGCTCACGCCCAGGCCGAGGAGGAATCGGCTGGGATGGGCCGTTTCCAGCGCGTGATGCGCGGCGGCGGACTGTGGCGCTGGATGCGCCCAGATGCTGGCGATGCCGGTGGCGACGACGATGCGCCGTGTCGCGCCGAGCAGCTCGCCCGCGCGTGCGAAGATATCTGGCCCGTTGGGAAACCACAGCGTGCCATATCCCAGCTCTTCAAGCTCGGCGGCCGCTTCCAGCACCGCATCTCGATCACCCCAGAATTGCCCGCTCCAGATGCCGAGCCGGCCGATATTCATGTCAGGCGCTCCTTTTCCCGTTGTCTCTCCGCTTGTCGCAACTCCGTATTCTCGCGGCCTACTGGCCGCAGCCGCGCGTGAGGAAACTGGCGTCGTAGGCGGTCTGGATGCTGGCGCGCACGTCGGCGTCCGTGAAGATGCCGTGGCCGAGCAGCAGGCGGTACTCGCGGATGAGATCGGTGAGCAGCATCTCCGGGCCGTCGGTGTTGATGGTGAAGGGGACGCCGTGGGCGCGCAATGTCGTCAGGATGTGGCGCAGCTGGGGAACGTCTTCGATGGCGCGGGTGCGCAGATTCGAGGTAGGGCAGACCTCCAGCACGATGCCGCGGCGCGCGACCAGCTCCATCAGGCGCTCGTCGTAGGCGCAAAGGATGCCGTGGCCGATGCGGTCGGGGGTGAGGTATTCGACCACCTCCCACATGTCCGCGACGCTCCCCTCCTCGCCGGTGTGGATGGTGACGCCGAGGCCGGCCTCACGCGCGCGGGCGACCAGGCCGGCATGCTCGCGATAGGAGAAGGCGGGATTGGGTGGGCCGGCGATGTCAATGCCGACGATGCCGCGCCCGCGATAGCGCAGCGCCTTCTCGACGATGATCGCGTTCAGCTCCAGCGGGAAGGTGCGGTCCATCATCAGGATGAGTCCGGCGCGCATCAGCGGGTATTCGAGCAGGGCGCGGTCCTGGCCGCGAATGGCCGCGCTGATGATGTGATCGAGGTCTTTCTCGCCCTCGCGGTTGCGCTTCATGGGGTTGAAGCGCATCTCCAGGGTGGTGATGTTACACTTGCGGTAGGCGCCGCCGATCACCTCGTAGACCGAGCGCTCGACGGCGACGGGGCTGGACTGGATCAACTCGGTCCAGCGGAAGATCAGGTCGTACTCGGCCAGGTTGTTGACCTTGTCGGGATGACTGACAGTGATCAGCTCGACAAACTGCCAATAGTCTTTGGTGGGCAGGCGGATGCCCTGCTGGTGGGCCACGCTCCACATAATCGCCGGGTTGACCGCGCCGCCGACGTGGGCGTGCAGCTCGGTCAATTCGGGGCGGTCGTCCAGAACGCTTGGCTCAGTCACGGAATCCTCCATACCCTCCATGCGTGAAAGCAGCCCTACACCGCGGATAGTTCCTCCTATCCTACCACACACAAGCAAGCGTTCTGGCGCTCGCCGGATGCGCGATATCTAAAGCGCGCAATGGGGCGGTGTTGACTTCCCAGAGGGAAGCGTGCTATGTCTAGAGAGCGGAGCACCAGCCAGGGACAGAAAGGATGACAGCATGACGAACCAACCCCTTCGCGTGGGCGATCCCGCGCCCGATTTCGCGCTGGCGGATGAGAACGGCCGGACCGTGAAACTTTCCGACTTCCGCGGCAAGCGCGTGATCGTGTATTTCTACCCGATGGACGACACGCCGGGCTGCACGCTGCAAGCCTGCAATTTCCGCGACGCCTACCTGGATGTACAGGAGCGCAATGCGGTGATCCTGGGCATCAGCCCAGACGACGCCGCCTCGCACACGGCCTTCCGCACCAAATACAACCTGCCCTTCACGCTGCTGGTGGACACGGACCACAAGGTGGCGGAGGAGTACGGCGCGTGGCCGGAAGGGGCGTCGTACATCACGCGCAGCCAATTCGTCGTGGGTGAGGACGGGCGGCTGGTGGACGTGCAACTGCCGGTGAAGGCGACCGAGAGCGTGCAGAAGGCGCTGGACGTGCTGGCCGGGTAACGGTTGAGCGGGTGACGTGACGGTGCCGGCAGACGACCAGCCGGCGGTTGAAACCGCGCCTGGAGGGCCGTTGGCCGCGACGTCCGTCCGGAGCCGGACTGGAAGACGAGGAGCCGAGCGGATGCCCGGCTCCTTTGCCATGTCAGGTGGGGCAAAGAGGCCGATGGAGGTGCGAGTTGCCGATGGCGCGGGGCGGGTGCTATGCTCGCTGTGAGCGCCGCCGGCGCCTCTGTTCGGCGCGACGGCCTCGACCTACCAGCCTCGACGATGAGGGAGGAGACGACGCGCGTATGGCCGTGCTCGAGAGCCGCGTTGACCGATCCAGCCCGGAGTATCAGGAGAATCGGGCCTATTTCGAGGGACTCGTCGCCGAGCTGCGCGAGCGTGTCGAGCAGGTCAAGCAGGGAGGCGGGGAGGCAGCCATCGTGCGCCACCGCGGCCGCAACAAGCTGCTGGCACGCGAGCGCATCGCGCTGCTGTGCGACCCGGACACGCCGTTCCTGGAGCTCAACCCGCTGGCGGCCTGGGGGATGTACGACGGCGAGGCGCCGGCGGCCGGGATCGTGACGGGGATCGGCGTGGTCGAGGGGCAGGAGTGCGTGATCGTCGCCAACGACGCGACGGTCAAGGGCGGGACGTACTTCCCGGTGACGGTCAAGAAGCACCTGCGCGCTCAGGAGATCGGCGAGCAGAACGGCCTGCCCTGCATCTATCTGGTGGACTCCGGCGGCGCGTTCCTGCCGTTGCAGGCCGATGTCTTCCCCGACCGCGAACACTTCGGGCGCATCTTCTACAACCAGGCGCAGATGTCGGCGCGGCGCATCCCACAAATCGCCGCCGTGATGGGCTCCTGCACCGCCGGCGGGGCGTACATCCCGGCGATGAGCGATGAGACGGTGATCGTGCGCGGCACCGGGACGATCTTCCTGGCGGGTCCGCCGCTGGTGAAGGCGGCGACGGGTGAGGAGGTGACGGCGGAGGAGCTGGGCGGCGCGGATGTGCATAGCCGCACGTCGGGTGTGACGGACCACTACGCGCTGAACGACCCGCACGCGCTGGCGATCGTGCGCTCGATCGTGAGCAACCTCAACCGGCGCAAGCAGTATCCGTGGGAGGTGGCGACGCCGGAGGAGCCGAGGTACGATATGCGCGACCTGTACGGGATCGTGCCGCGCGACCCGCGCAAGAGCTTCGACGTGCGCGAGATCATCGCGCGCCTGGTGGATGGCAGCTGCTTCCACGAGTTCAAGGCGCTCTATGGGACGACGCTGGTCTGCGGCTTCGCGCGGCTGATGGGCTATCCGGTGGGTATCATCGCCAACAACGGCATCCTCTTCTCGGAGAGCGCGCTGAAGGCGACGCACTTCATCGAGCTGTGCTGCCAGCGCAAGACGCCACTGATCTTCTTGCAGAACATCACCGGCTTCATGGTGGGACGGCAGTACGAGGCGGGGGGGATCGCCAAGGACGGGGCGAAGATGGTGATGGCGGTGGCGAACGCGAACGTGCCCAAGTTCACAGTGATCGTGGGCGGGTCGTTCGGCGCGGGCAACTATGGGATGTGCGGGCGGGCGTACGGGCCGCGGCAGCTCTGGATGTGGCCGAACGCGCGCATCTCGGTGATGGGTGGTGAGCAGGCGGCAAGCACGCTGCTGACGGTGCGTCAGGAGGGGCTGGCGGCGCGCGGCAAAGCGATGGGGGAGGCGGAGCGGGAGGCGTTCAAGGCGCCGATCCTGGCGAAGTACGAGGAGGAGGGCAACCCCTATTACAGCACGGCGCGGCTGTGGGACGACGGCATTCTCGATCCGCTGGAGACGCGGACGGTGCTGGGGCTGGGGATCGCGGCGGCGCTGAACGCGCCGATTGCGGAGACGCGCTTCGGCGTGTTTCGGATGTGAGGGGAGCCCTCACCCTCCGGTCCCTCTCCCCGCGGGGAGAGGGGGAGTCGCGCCGGGATGGCCGGCGATTGCAATCGCGCCTGGGGGCCCGCGGCCACGAAGTCCGGCCAAGCCGGACTGGGATGCGAGCGGGATGGCGGGTGGTGGCGGGCGCTCCCGGCGTGAAGGCTGGCAAGGACGCTCCCCGGCATGAATGCCGGAGCTCATCCCGGTGCGGCAATGTTGAGTGGAATGGTCAACATTGCCGTTTTTGCCGCTTTTTGATGGTGTGTCGGGGGGCACCTCCTTTCGGATTGGGAATTCAAGCGGGTTTGCTGGGGCCGGCAACGTGCCGTTTCGCGTTCTGGGTGGCAAAAACGGCAAGATGTGGCAATGAAGTGGCAACGACTGGCACGGTGGGTGGCAAAAACGGCACGGGTGGGTGAGGATGCGGCGGCATCCACGCTCGCTCCAGGCTATCTGGTCCGCGGGTGCGATGGGGCGCGAGCGGGTGTTTGCGTCTCGATATGGAGTTGTTAAGGTGCTGGCGGCGCGGGGTGGCGCCGTGGTGACAGAACTAATTTACTATGAGACGGGGCGGGATGTCAAGCGGGATGGGAGCGCAGCCGTACACGGCCGGCGAACACGCGATGGGTATGAATGCCGGGGGAGCCAGGGGAATCCGGGTCTGGGAGTGGTTGTGGCACTGACAACCGCCCCAACTCCCCACGACGAACCAGTATGACGTATGAGCGGCGGATGGCCGGGCGACGATGACTGACGGTCAGTCAGTCGCGAGAGGGGCGCGGGCGAGTCAGGGCTCGACGCCGAGCTCACGCAGCGCCGCGCGCACAACCTCGGCGTCGGGCGACCGCACCTGCGCGAAGCGGCGCAGCGCCTCGCGGTAGTGGGCGATGGCGGCGGGGATGTCGTCAGCGTCCGTTTCAACTCGGCCTAGAAATTCATGGCAGTTGCCGATGTTGTAGACATCACCTAAAGGCTCAAACAAGATGAGGCTCTGCGCGATGAGCCTGCGTGCTTCAGCTATCCGCCCCAAGCGCCTGAGCACATCACCCAAGTTGAACAGGTCTGTTCCCTCGGCGTCCGCGTCCGCGTGGGCCAGGTCCAGCGCCAGCGCACGGGATTCGATACCGTGAGCGGCGGTCATCCGGCGGGCCAGCGCCTCCACCTCCGGCCCACGCCGCGCCACCAGCGCGACGTGCGGCCCCAGCGCCGCCAGCCGCTCGGCCATAGGCCGCGCCCAGCCTTTGCGACGCGCCGGCCACCACCGCCCAAGGCTCATAGCGCGCCCGGAAGTCCGCTCGCGGCGCGTGTGGCATCAGCCCGCCTCCGCCGCGCGTGCGGGCCGGCCGCTGGCGGGCGGCACGGAAGAGATGGCGGCGGCCGCCGCGCCGGGATTCGTTGGGCGCGTGAAGGGCGTGGGTGAGCGCCACATGCGCGCCAGGATGATCAGCGGGAAGAGCAGCCACGGCAGGTTGGCGAGCAGCACCGCGGCGAAGTTCGGGCTGGCGTGCGGCCCCGCCTTCTCCTCGCCCAGAATGATGATCACCGTCGCGAAGAGCATGCCGCCGTAGAAGATGCTCGGCAGCCGGATCCACTCCTTGCCCTTGATGTAGGCGTAGATCGCGACGAGGTAGAACGGCCCATAGAGCAGATCGTCAATCCAGATCGTCATCTTCCACCACACCGGCCGCGCCGCCTCCAGCGGATCGAACGTATTGCCCCACCAGTGAATAGCATCCACCGCCGGGCGCGGCGGCCAGAGCGGATAGGTGAAGTGCGCGGGATCGGCGATGACGAGCTGTTCCAGGTCCACCATATAGGTGATGAAGAGTATGTTGACCAGAAAGAACGCCACGATGGCGATATCCACGGGCCGCCGCGACAGCGGCACAACCGCTCTGCTCATAGCCGCCTCTCGGGCCGCTGGCGGCGGTCCGGCACGCGAGGAAAGGGGGAATGCGACGCGCTCAACAATGTTCGCTCTGTGGCTGTGGCGCATTGTATGGGCCGGCCGCGAGCGTGTCAAGCCGCGTGGATCACGGAGAGGATGCCCGCTAATAGATGAAGCCGATGCCGGGACCGGTGTGCATGTAGCGATAATCCACGCGGCCCCAGCCGCCGCCGTTCCAATAGAAGTTCATCTCGCTGACGAGGAACCAGCCGCCGGGATAGACCGCCTCGACATGCGCGACGTGGCCGGCGCCGCCCGCGCCCTGCACGCCCGGCTGCACCACCACCGTCGCCCCGGCGACGGGGACGCCGCCCGTGCGATAGCCGCGCCCCGCCGCGCCGCCCAGCCAGTAGAGCGCGTTGCCCATATGGGCGAGGTATTCATCCTGCCGCTTCCACTGCGCCCACCAGGTGCATTGGCCCCAGGCGACGGCGTAGTAGTTGGTGGGATTCGAGACACCGAAGGCGGGATGCCCCGGCACGAACATGAAGGGATCGGCGGGCGGCCAGGGTTGCACCGGCGCGGGCAGCACACCACTCGGCGGGGGAGGCGCGGACGGCTTGGGGGTGGGTTTGGCCGGAGCGGCTGTGGGGGCGGCCTTCGCCGTGACCGGCAGGCCCGCGCTGCCCGGCGCCTTGACGCCCGGACCCGCGCCGCCGCCGATGCCTAGCGCCTCCGCCGCGCCGGATGTGGTCGCCCACGGGCCGTACGCCGGCGTGTCGCTGCCACCGAAGCGCGCCGCCAGCGGCGCGAAGCTGGGCGCGCGCGTGGCTGTGCCGGCGGCGGAGACGGTATGCAGTACGCCGGCGAGCGTGATCAGCACCAGCGACCAGAGCGCCACCATCGCCAGCGGCCCACGCGGGCGGCGCTTTAGTGGGGCTACGGCGGGCAGCGTCGCGCTCGTCCCGCCCTCCGCGCCCGGCACGATGGTGATGGGCACGCGCGCCGTCTCGCGCTCCTGTAACGCTAACTCCCGCATCTCATGGATCGCTTGCATTTGGTGCGTCTCGACCAGCTCGATGGCGCGCAGGATGCCGGTGGTGCGCTCGACGAGGGCGGTGTCTTCGGCGCGCAGCGGGCGCGCGGTGGTGGAGCGGCGCGGCGGGTGCGCGCTGGGCAGGCTGGGGTGGGCGGCATGCGGGCCGGCCGCCGCGTGCGCCGATGTGGGGCGCGAATGCGCGCGCTGGCGGCTTGTGGCGTGACGCTGAGGCGTCTCCGTCTCACCGGGAACGGCATCCGGCGGGGAATCGGGCATCACGGAGGTCGCGATTGTCTCGTCGCGCGTCTCGTCGCGTTCGCGCATGCCGCCGCCTCCGTCCCATCGCCGCCGGCCGGCCGCCGTGCGGGCCGGTGAACACAAGTATGCCTGAGTCTATGGGCTATCCGCGACAAGCGAGGGACGACGGCGACCGCCACAATCCCTTGAGCGTGGGCCGGAAGCGGGTTTGCTTGCCGGGCAGCCGCGCGGAGTGGCACAGCCCATTGTGGCTACGGGGAGTCCTCACCCCCAACCCTTCTCCCCGCGGGGAGAGGGGAGGCAGTCCGACTCATCCAGCCGGCAGCGCGCGCTCCAGCAGGCGCAGCCAGTTGCCGCCGAGGATGCCCGCGACATCATCCTCGCTGTAGCCTGCCGCCGCCAGCGCGCCCGCGAGCAGGCCCAGGTCCGCCACCGAATCCAGCTCACGCGGGGTGGACTCGACGCCGAAGCCGCCGTCGAAGTCGCTGCCGATGCCGCAGTGGCGAGCGCTGCCCGTCAGTTGGCAGATGTGGTCAATGTGGCGCACGACGTCCGCCAGCGTCACCGGCGGCGACTCGCGTGTCCAGCCGTGGACGAGGAAATCGTTGGCGAGCACCGCGCCGATCACGCCGTCGCGCGCGGCGATGGCGCGGATCATGTCGTCGCTGAGCTGCCGGTCGGTCGGCACGAACGCGCGACAGTTCGCGTGGCTGGCGATCACCGTGCCTGAGAACAGCTCCAGCGCCTGCCAGAAGGATTCTTCCGCGAGGTGGCTGGTGTCCAGCACCACACCCAGCCGCGCCATCTCGGCCAGCAGCGCGCGGCCGCGGTCGGTGAGCGGGCCGGGGGCGCGTGTGCCGCCGGCGTAGCGTGTCTGGCGCCAGGCGAGCCCGACCAGCCGCAGCCCCTCGCGATACCACTCTTCCAGGTCCGCCGGCTCGCGCAGCGGATCGGCCCCCTCCAGCAAGAGCGTCAGCCCCACCGGCCGCTCATCCGGCGTCGTGGCCGGAGCGGCGTGCCAGTCGCGCAGCAGGCCATCCAACTGGCCGCGCGAGTACACGAGGCGCACGCCGGCGTCCGCTTGCGCGGCCAGCTCGTGGTAGTAGCGCAACTGCGCCCAGCCGTCCGCCGTCACCGCCTCCTGCTCGCCCGGCGGCACGAAGATCGTGGCGAAGACGAGGCCGACGCCGCCGCGCCGGTGCTCTGGCAGGCCCAGCATCGCCGTGTCGCTCATGCCGGTGCGCGGGTTGCGCGGCGGGGGAACCCGCTCGCGCTCGCGCCGCCGTGTCTCATTCACAGGTAGGCGTACATCGCGGCCGTGGCGGAGAACGTTGGAGGCGATATCTTCGTGCGCGTCAACGATCAACATGGGCGGCCTCCGTATGAGCGAAATGAGCCGCCACTCCACGCTGGGGAATGGCGGCTTCCGGTTGCGGCTGATCGAGGCTAGGCGCGACGGGCGGGATGTGGATCGGCTAGCGCGATCCGGCCTTGGCCGTGCGCTTCGCCTTGGGCTGCGGCATGTAGCGCGCTTTGGTGCGTTCTTCGGCATAGGCGCGCGACCAACTGGGGTAGGTGCGGATCATGAACTGGATCCAGTAGATGGCGATGATGGCGATCCAGGCGAGCCACATGACACGCCAGAGCCGGTAGCTCAACAGATTCGCGTCGGCATAGACGAAGAAGATCAGGGTCCAGCCGACGACGGCGGCGAGCGCGACCTGATTGAGAATCTTGTCCGCCAGGTACTTGTGGATGCGATGGCTGCCGAAGAAGCGCTTGCGGCCTTCGACGTTGTAATAGAACCACAGCACCAGCGCCGCACCGCAGAAGATCATCCACGGCACGAAAAGGTGGAACTTGTACGACGGATCCGCCGCCTGATCCGAGTTCCACAGGTACGCGACAAGACGATCCATAGCGTTGCTGCCTCCCCGCGCGCATACTGCTCCGCGCGCCTCGCACGCCGATCCACGACATCCGCATCATAGCAGACGCGCCCGCGGCGGTCAAACACGCTGGGAGTCCTCACCCCCAACCCCTCTCCCCGCGGGGAGAGGGGGAGCCACGCTAGCGCGCGGCGGCGGCGGTGTCGGGGATGCGCGCGTCGGCGTGGGCGACGCGGCCGAGGGCCTGGTCGAGGTCGGCGATCAGGTCGCGTACGTCCTCGATGCCGACGGAGAGGCGCAACAGCGTCTCGGTGACACCGCGCCGCTCGCGCTCCTCCACCGGGATCGAGCCGTGCGTCATGCTGGCCGGGTGGCAGCAGAGCGACTCGACGCCGCCCAGGCTCTCGGCCAGCGCGAAGACGCGCAGCCCGCGCACGAACGTATCCACATCCTCGCGTGTGCCGTCGAAGGCGAAGGAGACCATGCCGCCGAAGTCCGTCATCTGCCGCCGCGCCAGCGCGTGATCGGGATGCGACGGCAGGCCGGGGTAGTAGACGGCGCGCACGAGCGGGTGGCCGTCGAGGAAGCGCGCGACGCCCATCGCGTTCTCGCAGTGCTGGCGCATGCGCACGGCAAGCGTCTTCGCGCCGCGCAGCACCAGCCACGAATCGAAGGGCGAAGGGACGCCACCGGCCGCGTTCTGATAGAACTTGAAGTCCGTATAAAGGTGCTCGTCCGAGGTGAGGATCGCGCCGCCGACGACATCGCTATGCCCGTTGATGTATTTCGTCGTGCTGTGGACGACGACGTGCGCGCCGAGGTCGAGCGGGCGCTGCAAGTATGGCGTGGCGAAGGTGTTGTCCACGATGAGGACGGCGCCATGCTCGCGGGCCACGGCGGCCACGGCGGCGATATCCACCAGCGAGAGCAGCGGATTGGTGGGCGTCTCCACCCAGATCAGCTTCGTTTCGGGGCGCACGGCGGCGGCGTAGGCGGCCGTCTCGCGCGCCGGCACGTAGTCGAAGGTGACGCCCATCGGGCGCAGCACGCGCTCGAAGATGCGGTAGGTGCCGCCGTAGAGGTCGTCGCCGGCGATCACGTGGTCGCCCGGCCGCAGCACGCTCAGGACGGCCGAGGCGGCGGCCATGCCGCTGCCAAAGGCTAATCCGAAGCGGGCGTTCTCCAGCGCGGCGAGGCAGGCTTCCAGTGCGGCGCGCGTCGGGTTGCCGGTGCGCGAATACTCGAAGCCCTTGTTGTCGCCCAAGCCCTGTTGCGTATAGGTGGATGTCTGGAAGATCGGCGTAATGGTGGCGCCGGTGGAGGGGTCCGCCTCCTGGCCGGCGTGGATGGCGCGGGTTGCGAACTCCATGGTGGATTGCCTCACTTCGCCGTGATGCGATGCGGTATCACATAGCGCCGGCTGCCGGCGCCTTCACGGCAGTATATCACGGGCTGGCGCGGGGGACGAAGCGTTCAGGTCAGGCGTGGGTGCCGAGCGCGGCGGCGAGGGTGTTGACGCGGGCGCGCGGACCGTAGATCCAGACGGTGTAGGTGTCCGCATCCTCTTCGGCCATGATGTCGCACTGCGCCTGCGCGGCGATGTGGCCAGCGACCGCGCGCAGCCGCTCACGCGCGGCGGTGCCGGCGTTGCGCGCGCTGAGCGCGACCTTGCCCAGCTTTTCCTCCGGCTCCAGCAGCGAGTCTACCAGCGCGGCGAGCTGCCCCACGCCGAAGATGACCTGCATCGGCGGCGCCTCCGGCTCGATCTTCGCGGCAAGCTCGTCGCCCGGCCGAGTGCGCCGCACGGTGGGGCGCGGCGGCTCCTCAGCGCGGTCGCGCCGGTGTAGCACGTGCTCCGACTGCTGGACGGCGAGCACGTAGACCTTGCGCAGCTCGGCGAGGAGCGCCTCACGCTCGTCCTGGTCAACGGTCTCGCGTGGGCTGACATAGGCGAACAGGCCGCGCCGCATATCGTGGTAGACGAACGGCTGGGCACTCTCGGCCTTGCGCCCGCAGTTAGGGCAGGTGGCGACATTCAGCGTGCCGGCCAGCAGCCGGTAGAGCAGCCGCGGATCGAGCGTCACGTTGACGGCCTGGTAGACCGTATCGCTGAAGCTGGCGCCGCAGGGGCAGGTGAATGTAATCTCTATCGAGCGGGGCATTGCGGCCGCCTCCCTCTTCGACAAGCGGATCCGTGGAGGGAAACGCGACGGCGGGACGGCGAAGAGCTCCAAAGAGATCCATCGTGGATGCGCCGGTCTCCTGACACGGTAACGGTAGCGGAATGAGTGTTCCGCAGTGTATCACATGCGTCACGCGCACCCGCACAAACGGACCAGCCGGCACATTGGCTGTGAGGATTCGGCCGGTTGGCGCCGTAGTATCAGTGTCGCCGTGTCGGCGCGGCACAGTGCAGCCTGCTGGCTGGTCGCATGGGACGGGGAGGGCGTGAGATGGAACCGGAGCGGCGCCCCTGGACCCTCGCGGCGTTGCTTACGAGACTGGCGACGCTGCTGCTGCTGGCCGGCCTCGTCATCGGCACGGTGATCGCGGGTACGCACGCGGGCAAGAGCGGCGCCGGCTCGCCCGCGCCCGCCACCCTCGGCCCGGCGCAACGCCTTTCGACGCAGGAGACCGCCGGCCTCTGGTGTCCCGCCGGCGCGGCATTTTCGCGTGACGGCGCCCGGCTGGCCGTCTTCGGCCCCGCCGCTGGATGCGATGCGCAGGGGGCGCTGATCGCGCGCGATCAGCCACATGTGCTTGCGGTGTATGACACGCGCGCCGGGGAGATCGAGCGGCTGATCCCGCTCGATACGCTGGTGGCGTCGTCGCTGGCGGCGCGCTCGCCCGACCATGCGCGGATCGTACGGGCCGTGCGCTACGTGGGGCTGGGGTGGACGCCGGACGACACGCGCTTCGCCGCCCTCTTCGCGGCGTTCGATACGCCGGGACCGGCGAGTCAGGATGCGCTCGTCGCCTCAGGCATGGTGCTGGTGGACATCGCGACGGGCACGGGCATGCTCATCCACGGCGACGGCGGCTTCTTCGACGCGCCGCTCGGCTCGTATGTGGGGCTGCCGATCTACGATGTCGCGGGAGCCGCCGTCTCGGCGCCGTATGTCTCGCCGGCGGGGCTGGCGTTCGCGTGGTCCGGACGGGACCAGCCGGAGGCGATTCTGCCGCTCGATGGGCAAGCGCCGCGCCAACTGCCGATCAGCGCCGGCCCGCGCTATCCGGTCGGACAGCCGGCGGGGGGCGCGACATTCACGATCTGGCAGCCGGGCTATGTGCTCGGCCCGCGCGCCAGCGCGGCCTTCGCCGGCATCCACGGCACGACCGGGGCGTTCGTCACCACCTTCCCTACGTGGTCGCCTTCGGGGACGCATTCGACGCTGATGGTCGCGGGGGTTGCCCTGGCCACGCCGCCCGACATACCGCCGGTGCCAGCCGCGACGCCGGGCGCTGGTCCACTCGTGCTGGCGCCGGATCGTCTCACGCGGGTGCCGGCGCGCGACGCGGCCCTGCTGGCGGTGCAGCGCGAGATTGGCGCCGATGGCTGGGCGCAGGTCGCCTGGAATCCCGACGGGTCGCTGCTGGCGAGCATCGCGTGTGTGGCGGGCGACGACGAGACATTGACGCTACGCGATACGCAGGCGGGCGCGATTGTGAGCGCGGAGCCGCTGCGCCTGCCCGCTGGCGATCCCGGCTGCCGGGGCTTCAGCGCGGGGGAGGACATCGGCGACTATCCGCAACCCAACCTGACGCTGCTCTGGTCGCCCGACGGCGCGCACGTGCTGGTGAGCGATCAGCATGCCGGGCAGCTCACGCTCTGGGGCGTCACCACGATGCCTGTGGCGAGCGAGGCGGCGCCGTGACGCCATGACGCCCCACCCACACGGTGCCATGGCTCGCCCTCGCCCGGCCTAACCATTACCCACATCTTGGGAAGGGGAGGCGGGAAGGGGGCGTAAGATGGAGTACATGGTGGTCAGGTCGGTCAACTGCTGAAACCCACGCCACAGACGGTCGCACCCGGCGGCCCATCGTGCGGGCGCCCCAGATATCCGCCCAAGCGGGCGATCCAGCCGATGGCCCGCGCCAGCGTCGGCGGCTGGGCTGGCGGCGTGGGCTGCCGATGGATGCCACACCTCAACGCCTGCCACTCCTCCAGCGCCAACAGCACCGTGCGGGACACCTCGGGATCGGGAGCGGCGCGCGCCAGCAGGATGCGCGGCGCCCACAGGATACGCCAGGCGACCACGCTGGAGAGCGTCAGGCAGCGGCGCAAGCGGTCGGCGGTCTCCAACTGGCGGGCCTCATTTTAGAACCGGAGCAGGGCTGTCTCCAAGGTGAGGCCGGGGCCGAAGGCCATCATAACGCCCCATTCGCCGCGCCGCGGCCGGCCGGAGCGCAACAGCCGCTCCAGGATCAGCAGGACGGTGGCCGATGAGCAGTTGCCATGCTCGCGCAGCACGGCCCAGTTCTCGGCCATTTGCTCATCGGACAGCTCCAGCTTCCGCTGGATCACGTCCAGGATGGATGGGCCGCCGGGGTGGATGATCCAGTGGGCGACGTCGCGCGTGGTGAGGTCGTGCGGGGCCAGCAGCTCGCCCACGACGCCGGCGACGTTGCGGCGCAGCGAGACGGGCACACGCGGCGAGAGGCCCATCATGAAGCCGTGATCGGTGATGGTCCACGACATCTGATCGGCGGCGGCGAAGTCGGCGGCGCAGTAGGTAGCCACCAACTCGGGGCCGTCGGCGCGCTCGTCCATTGAAATCAGCGCCATCGCCGCGGCGTCGCCGAAGAGGGCGAACGAGGTGAGCACCTCGGGATCGAGCGTGGGCATGAAGTGCAGGCTGGTCAGCTCGACGGAGAGCAGCGCGGCCGTCGCGCCGGGGTTGGCACGCACGGCGGCTAGGCATTGCCGCAGCCCGACGAGCGCGCCGAAGCAGCCCATATGCCCGACGACGAGGCGCCGCACATGGCTTGGCATGCCCAGGTCGCGCGCGATCTGGATGTCGAGGCCCGGCGCGCTGTAGCCCGTGCAGGAGACGACGACCAGATCGCTGATGTCAGCCGCCGTGGCCCGCCCGTCCGCCGCGCGCAGCGCGCGCTCGGCCGCGTCGCGCCCCAGCGCATAGCCCGCCGTCGCGTATTCGGCCATGCGCGCGCCGGTGCCGCGCGGGTGCGCGTAATACGCTGGGAGCTCGATGACGCTCTGGCGGCGCTCCACTCTGGTCGCCAGGAAGAGGCGCTCCATCTGCCGCGCGGTCTCAACGGCCTCGGGGCGCTCGTGCCAGCCATCGCCGAGGATGCTGTCCTGGGCGTAGCGTAGCACATCTGGCTGAGGAT
This sequence comes from Ktedonobacterales bacterium, assembly GCA_025935195.1. Classification (GTDB taxonomy): domain Bacteria; phylum Chloroflexota; class Ktedonobacteria; order Ktedonobacterales; family JADMIN01; genus JAICVS01. The sequence continues at coordinate 9,430 of JAICVS010000062.1, read as the reverse complement.
ACTCGAAGCGCGGATGCGCCGACGCGACGGTGAGAATGCGAGGGTAGATAGCCAACAACGATGCTCCGATCCACGGCACACCAACACGCGCCACCAGCCACCACGGCGCACACCCCATGCCAGCCGATTTCGCTACGCGCCAGAGCATAGCATGCGCCCGCGCGCCCGCGCACGCCTGGTGCGCGCGGGAGACGAGAACCAACACGCGAGAAAAAATACAGAGGAACGGGAGACACGGAGGTTCACGGAGGGGAGAAGGGGGAGAGTGAGAAGGCGGGGTGGGGCGGCTGGCGATTGCAATCACGCCTGAGGGCAGGGAGCCGCGAAGCACCGGCAGCCGGCGGTTGATAGCGTTTGACAAAAAGCCGCGGGCAGATCGCCCTCTCTCTCTCTGGTCCGGCTTGGCCGGACTTCGCGGCGCGCGGACGTCTTGCCCGTCTTACATTGTCAAAACCCATCACCCGCCGGCTGCCCCGCGCGGACGTCTTGCCCGCCCTCATGTGTAAAAGACCATCACTTGCCGACCATCATCTCCCCTGACGACCTATCATCTGCCCTGGCAAACCGCTCCCCATCCCCTTGACTTTCCGCCTTATTTATAGTATTTTTGTTCTATTCGAGCGGCGCCATCTGACGCCGCAAGCACCTGAACAACCGCATACATGCGTAAAAAGCCTGTTCCACTCGGCGGCAGCCGCGAGCAGAGCGGCGTGAATGTGGCCGCACCCGCACCAAATCGTGCCGTTTTTGCCACCCACCGTGCCATGTGTTGCCACATTGTTGCCGTTTCCTGCCGGTTTTGCCGCCCATAACACCAAACGTCAAGTGGCGGCAAACGGCAAATCGGCTTGAATTGCGGATTCGAGAGGAGGATGCGCCCGGCGGAAAATCAAAAAGCGGCAAAAACGGCAATGGTGACCATCCCAGTCAACTTTGCCGCCTGGGATGCGGGGAGGAGGTGATGCTGGTGTGGCTCGCGAGGCTGCTGGCCTCTATGCGCCGCCGCCTCGCTTGTGCTACGATACCAGGCACGGCGTCTGCCAGGGGGACAGGCGTGTGCGCATCCAGCAATGGTGGCAACGTGGCCGCGCGGAAAACGAGGAGCGGTATGGCGGGCATCCCGGTCAATGGGGCATACGGCGCCACTGGCGGCGCCTTCGACTACAGCAATAATCCGACCTGGCGCATCTTCCGCATCATGGCGGAGTTCGTCGAGGGGTTCAGCTTTCTGGCGGGCATTGAGCGCAGCGTGACGATCTTCGGCTCGGCGCGGCTGCCGGCCGCCGATCCGTACTACCAGCTCGCGCGCACGGTGGCGCACCGGCTGGCCGAGCACGGCTTCACCGTCGTGACGGGCGGCGGGCCGGGCATCATGGCGGCGGCCAACCAGGGCGCGGTGGAGGGTGGCGGCGAGTCCGTCGGCCTCAACATCCAGTTGCCGCACGAGCAGCGCATCAATCCGTTCGTGCGCCAGAGCATGAGCTTTCATTACTTCTTCAGCCGCAAGGTGATGCTCGACTTCTCCGCCGAGGCGTATCTCTTCTTCCCCGGCGGCTTCGGCACGCTGGACGAGCTGTTCGAGCTGCTGACGCTGGTGCAGACGGGCAAGGTCGCGCGCGCCGCGCCGATCATCCTGATCGGCCGCGATTACTGGCAGCCATTGTGCGACTGGCTGCGCGCCACGCTGCTGGAGAAGCTCCGCACCATCGCGCCGGGCGATCTGGCGATCTTCACGCTGACCGACGACGTGGACGAGGTGGTGCGGCTGGTGGAGGCGGGTGTGGAGCGACAGGTGCAAGATCGCGTCGCCGCGCGGGGGCATCCGGGCAAATCGCCGGATGACAAGCTGCGCCAGGCAACGCACCATATGACGGGGACCGAACAATGATAGTGCCGGTGCGCGCTGAGGGAGACACCCTCGCGGCTTACTTTCTCGCCGAAGGGGAACAGACGGGCGAGCAGGTCGCCAACCGCCTGGTCGCGTTCATCGCGGAGGCGAGGCAAACGCTCGACATCGCCGTCTACGACTTCCGCCTCTCCGATCCGCTCAAGGCCATCGTCGCCGGGGCGCTGGAGGAGCGGGCGCGCGCCGGTGTGCGCATCCGCATCGCCTACGACGGCGACAAGCCTGAACAGCCGGCGCTCGCCAGCGGCATGGACCCCGCCCCGCCTGGCACCGGCGCTTTCGTCCAGTCGCTGGGCTATCCGTATCGGCGCATCGGCGGCATCAAGCTGATGCACCACAAATATCTCGTGCGTGACGCCGAGCTGCCCGCCGCCGCCGTCTGGACCGGCTCGACCAACCTGACTGACGACTCCTGGACGCTGGAGGAGAACAACATCGTTACGCTCGCCTCACAGCCGCTCGCCGGGGCCTACGCGCGCGACTTCGAGCAGCTCTGGCAGGCCGGCGACATCGGCGTCTCCGGCGATGTGGGCGCGGACCCGGCTGATCTCACCTTCGGCGGCGCTCCCGCGCACGTCCAACTCGAGTTTTCGCCGGCGTGCGGACCGGCGATTGACTACGCGGTGGCGCAGCGCGTGGCGTCGGCACGGCGGCGCGTGCGCGTATGCAGCATGCTGCTCAATTCGAGCGCGCTGCTGGCGGCGCTCTCGGACCTCTTGCGCACAGGCCGGGTGCCGGTGGATGGCATCTATGACCGCACGCAGATGCAAGAGGTGCTGCGACAGTGGCAGGATGTGCCGCACAATCACTGGAAGATCGGTGCGGTGGGCGAGATTGTGGACGCGGCGGGGCTGATGGGCAAGCATTCGACGCCGTACAGCCCGACGAGCCGCCACGACTTCATGCATGATAAGGTGCTGGTGGTGGACGACACGGTGATCACCGGCTCCTATAACTTCTCGCACAGCGCCGAGCTGAACGCCGAGAACATTTTGTTGATTGACAGCCCGGCGCTGGCCGAGGCGTACAGCGCCTACATCGATCATTTGCTGGCGAAGTATGGGCGGCAGGGATGAGCGGCGCGTGGGCGCTGGCTGGTGCGGCGAGTGAGCGAACGGGGCTATAATGCGCCCAGGCGCGAGCGCGTCGCAGTTCTATGAGGAGCAGACCGAGGCGCGGCAGGGCGGAGGAGCGCCCGTATCCTGACCGGCGCGTATTCTGAGTGGAGAGGGAAGATGCCCGACTACCCGCAGCACCGACCCGTCACGATGGCGACCCACGGGCTGGTCTGTGCGCCGCATTACCTGGCGGCGCAGGCCGGTGTGGACTTGTTGAAGGCGGGCGGCAACGCCCTGGACGCCGCCATCGCCGCCAACGCCGTTTTGCAGGTCGTCTACCCGCAGAGCTGCGGGCTGGGCGGTGATCTCTTCCTGCTGCTCTACTCGGCCCATGACAAGCGGCTGCACGCGCTCAACGCCAGCGGCCGCGCGGCGGGTACGGCCACCATCGAGCGTTACCGCGCGTTGGGCTTCACGCAGATGCCGGACTTCGGCATCCATACGGTGACGGTGCCGGGGTGCGTGGAAGGCTGGGGCGTGGCGTCCCAACGCTTTGGGCGGCTGGGACTGGCGCGGGCGCTGCAACCGGCGATCGGCTACGCTGGCGATGGCTTCCCCGTCGGCCCTGGCCTGGCTCACGCGCTCGCCCGTATGGACACGTTCGCGCATACGCACCGCTCGTTCCGCGAGAACTTCATGCCCGGCGGCATCCCCCAGGCCGGCAGCATCGCCACCAGCCCGCACCTCGCTCGCACCCTGCGTCTGATCGCCGAGCGCGGGCCGGACGAGTTCTATCGTGGCGAGATCGCGCGCCAGATCGTGGACTTCTTCCGGCGCGAGGGTGGGCTGATCACCGAGGAAGACCTGGCCGCGCACACGAGCGAGTGGGTTGAGCCGCTGGCCGTCCGCTTCGGCGATCTGGATGTCTACGAGCTGCCGCCCAACACGCAGGGCGTCACGGCGTTGCAGATGCTCGGCATCGTGGATGGCCTGCCGCTCGGCGACGACCCGCGCGATACGGAGACAGTGCATATCGAGGTGGAGGCGAAGAAGCTGGCGTGGGCGGACCGCGCGGCGTATCTGACCGACGTGAAGCACATGCGCGTCGCGCCCGAAAAGCTGATCGCGCCGGAGTATCTGGCGGGGCGCCGCGCGCTGATCGCGCGCGAGCGGGTGGGGGCGAGCGCCGCGCCGGGAACGTTCGCCGGCGACACGATCTATTTGTGCGCCGCGGACGGTGAGGGCAACGCGGTCTCGCTGATCCAGAGCAACTATCGCGGCTTCGGCAGCGGCCTGGTGGTGGACGGCGCCGGCATCGCGCTGCAGAATCGCGGCGCGTACTTCTCGCTCGACCCGGAGGCGGCCAACGTGCTGGCGCCGGGCAAGCGCACGCTGCACACGCTCATTCCCTCGTTCGCGCTGCGCGACGGCGCACCGGCGGTGGTCTTCGGCACGATGGGCGGCGACGGCCAGCCGCAGACGCATTTGCACGTCTATGCGGCGCTGGCGCGCTTCGGCGCCAACATCCAGCAGGCCATCGAGCTGCCACGCTGGGTGCATGGCGCGGCGCGAGCCGGCGAGGGCGAGGTGTTGCTGCTGGAGGATCGCTACCCGCAGGCGACGGTGGAGGGGTTGCGCCGGCTGGGGCATCACGTCGCGCTGACGGCGGAGTGGAGCGGGGAGATGGGCCATGCGCAGGGCATTGTGATTGACACGGAGCGCGGTGTGCTGCACGGCGGGGCTGATCCGCGCTCGGAGGGGGCGGCCATCGGCTGGTAGTAGTGCGCATGATCGGCGGGAGGAGGGCATTCCATGCTGGCAACGTCATCGCTGCGGGAGGCGGTCGCGGCGCTCACTGAGCAGGTCGTGGCCGACCGGCGGCACTTCCACCGGCATCCGGAGCTGGGCTTCCAGGAGCACGAGACGGCGGAGTTCGTGGCGAAGCGGCTGCGGGAATTGGGAATCGAGACGCGCACCGGCGTCGCGGGAACAGGTGTGGTTGGCCTCATTCGTGGCGGCCAGCCGGGGAAGACGGTGCTGCTGCGCGCGGATATGGATGCGCTGCCGCTGCACGAGGCGACAGGCGCGGAGTACGCCTCCAAGCACGATGGCGTCCACCACGCCTGCGGACATGACGGCCACACCGCCATCCTGCTCGCCGTCGGGCGGCTGCTACAGGAGCGGCGCGAGGCGCTGCGCGGCACGGTGAAGCTGGTCTTCCAGCCGGCGGAGGAGGGGCCGGGCGGCGCGAAGCCGATGATTGACGCGGGGGTGATGCGCGAGCCAGATGTGGATGCCTGCTTCGGGCTGCACATCACGACCAATCAGCCGCTCGGTACGCTGGTGGTGCAGCCGGGGGCGATCCAGGCCAGCTCGGACGAGTTCGATCTAACGGTCGTGGGCGTCGGCGGGCACGGTGCGGCGCCGCAGCAGACGGTGGACGCCGTGGCGGTGGGCGCGGCGATCGTGGCCGAGCTGCAGCGCATCGTCAGCCGCGAGGTGGACCCGCTGGAGGCGGCGGTGGTGACGGTGGGTTCGTTCCACGCCGGCACCAAGCACAATATCATCGCGCGCACCGCCGAGCTGCACGGCACGATCCGCGCGCTCACGAGCGAGACGCGCGCGTTCCTGGCGAAGCGCATCGCCGAGATCGCGGCGGGTGTGGCTGAGGCGGCGCGGGGGCGTTGCGAGGTGGTGATTCGCGAGGGCTATCCGGTGGTGGTGAACGACGAACGCATGGCGGCGTTCGCGCGCTCCGTGGCCGAGACGCTGGCGCCGGCCGAGCGGGTGATCACGGCGCGGCCGATCATGGGCGCGGAGGATATGAGCTACTTCTTGAACGCGGCGCCGGGCTGCTTCATCTTCCTGGGCGCGCGCAACGAGGCGAAGGGCTTCAGCGCGCCGCATCACAGCCCGCTCTTCGACTTCGATGAGGATTGCCTGCCGCTGGGCGTCGAGCTGCTTACGTCGCTGGCGCTGGCGTATCTGGAGCGCGGGGCGACGGGCGGCGCGGCATAAGGGGTGGTCAGGCGGCCGCGGGTTCATTACGCGGCCGCATGCGGCCGGCGATGCTCAGCGCCAGCCAGAGGCGCGCGCAATAGCAGGCCGCTGATTGCCCAGGTGAGCGCGCCGAGCAGGACGCCGATGCCTGTGGAGAGTACGAGGTCGCTCAACGGCTCATATGATGCACCGGCGGCGGCACGTTGCCATGCCACCGCCGGTGTCACAACTAGAGGGTGGGAAAACCGCCGGCTAATCGTTGTTGCCTGGGCGAGTGATGTCGCGGGCGTCGAAGGGGCGCAGGAACTTGGCTGGATCGAAGTCTACGAAAGCCGGGCCGGCGGTGAAGCCGGGGACGGTGTTCAGGGCGGGGCCGAGCGCGGACGCGGCGGCGTTGAGCGTGTCGGTGGCGGTGGTGTCTTGCCACTTGCCGGTGTCAATGCGGTGGATGAGCGTCTGGAAAGCCGCGATGGTCTCGCCGGGCGTGAAGGCGCAGTGGCCGGCGCGGTGGACGAAGACCTGGCGCAGCATCTTGGCGTTGCCCGCCGTATGCACCACGTCGCGGTAGGCGTTTTCCTGCTGGTTGACGACCAGGCCGTCGCCGGTGGTGTGCATCGTCAGCACGGGGATCTGGAGGTCGCCGTTGAAGACGATGAAATTCTCCAGATACGAGACGGCGCCCGGATCGGCGGCGATGCGCGGGGCGGCGTTGAGTGTGCTCAGGTCGGCGTCGAGGTCGAGGCCGGCCTGCTGGTAGAGCGCGCGCACTTCGTCACGGTCCACGGACTGATCGAGCTGCTTCTGGTAGTTGACGCCGGTGTTCCAGGATGGGTTGCCGCCGGCGCGGGCCTCCAGCTCGGCACGGCCCGCGAATAGGAAGGGGAAGTCGGTCTGCGCCTCCCAGAGGAACTGATTCTGTTCCTGCGTGGCGAGGTCGTCGGCGGCTGGCTCGGGCGTGGCGGGGCTGAACCAGTCCGGCACGTCGCCCAGCGCGGCGATCAGCGCGATGCGCGCCTTGCCCTGGGGCGTGGCCTGCGCCGCGCCGAGGATGGTCTCCGCGCGGTTCAGCTCGCCGACGGACTGTGGGATCGAGCCAAGGTGGACGATGGGGAGGGTGGGGTCGTTGCCGGCGAGCAGCAGCTTGAAGGCGAAGGCGCCATCCAGGCCGGGATTCCAGGTGGCGACACCGCCAGCGAGGACGCCGCACATCGGTAGCGCGCCGACGAAGCGGTCGGGGAACTGCTGGACGAGTCCGGCGGTGATGATGCCGCCGAGGGAATGGCCCCAGGCGATCACGCGCGCGGGATGGCCGACGTTGGCGTTGAAGAAGTCCAGCAGGGCGGTCTGGTCGTGGAACGCCTGCTGTAATGCCCAGCCGGTCGCGCTATAGGACGAGCCTGCGAGAGCATAGCCCTGCGAAAGCAGGAAGGCCGCGGTCGCCGGATCACCAGCGTCCTGCGCGGGATTCTTGCTGCCAGGGAAGACGTAGCCATGGCTGTAGAGGACGAGGGTGCCGTTCCACTGCGCCGGCACTTCGATCTTGTAGGCGGCGCCGCCAATGCTGCCGGTCAGCAGGGTGGTGCCGGCAGTCGCGCGGGCGACATGGACGCCGACGAAGGCGCTGCCCGCGAGGGCCAGCAGCGCCACGATGGTGAGGATGCGCGTTCTCATGCCCAACTCCGTTCTCGACTCTGAGGATGACGAAGGGATGGAGCCGGCGGCGGGGCCGGCGGGCGTGGATGAGGCGCGGGATGGGGGATGCGAGATGCGAGATGCGATGATCTGGCTGAATCTTGCTGGAGCGGCCACCACCTCCCCTCACCGTTTCAACGCCGCGACACGTGACTGGCGTCGCGATTGTTGAGGAAGCGTACTAGCATAGTGTACGAAGTGGGGTGACGGTGATGCAAGCGCGGGCGTGATGTACCGTCATTCAGAGGCGCAGCGTGGGGCCGTGGCGGCGCAGCCAGGCGCGATGAGTCTCGAAATCCGGGCAGGCGCGTGCGACGATCTGCCAGAAGCGCGGCGAGTGGTTCAACTCTTTGAGGTGCGCCAGCTCGTGGTAGACGACGTAGTCCAGCACGGGCAGCGGGGCGAGCAGCAGGCGCCAGTTGAAGTTCAGGTTGCCGGCGCGCGAGCAACTGCCCCAGCGGCTTTTCTGTTCCTTGATGCTGACACGGCCGAAGGTGAAGCCATACGCCGCGTTGCAGTGCGCGATGCGCGCGGCGAAGACCACGCGCGCCTGGGCGCGATACCATGCTTCCAGCGCCGCGTGGATCGTCTCCTGGCGGCCGTCCGTGACGGTGAGCGCGAGTGTCTCGCCGGTGAGCTGCGTATGGGAGCGTTTGCCCGGCGCGGCGAGCAGCAGCGCGAGGTGCAGCTCGCGCCCGGCGAACGGCAGCATCTGGCCGTGGGCGAGGGGCGCGGGAGCGGGGAGGGTGGCGGCCTCATGCGCCAGCCGCGCCAGGGTAGCGTTAATCCAATCAGCTTTCGCGCGCAGGACTTCCTCGATATGCGCCCGTGTGGTGCGCCGCGGCACGACGACCTCCAGCCCGCTCTCAGGCCGGATGAGCAGGCGCAGGCGGCGGGCGCGTGGGCTTTCGCGCAGCGTGTAGGCCAGCTCGCGGCCGTCGAGCAAGATCATGCGGCGGCGCTCGCGTGCGCCGTCGCGACCGGCGGGGGGCACAGAGGGTGCGGCGGGCGCGGCATCTCTCGTCACAATGGGATGTCCTTTCGGGGCACGGCGCGCGGGGAGTCCTCACCCCCAACCCCTCTCCTCGCGAGGAGAGGGGAGCAATCTCACGCCAGACGCAAAGTGGGCCTGGTGGCGAGTGTCTTTCTGGTGGCGAGTGTCTTTCGAGTGTCTTTATAGAATCGTAGCCGACGGGTGGGCGGCGAGGGCGCGCGGCAGACACTTGGGCTAAGCACGGGGGAGATTCGGGGGATATTGGGCGGTTGAGTGGAAATCGCGGAAATTTGCCTGTAGAGGGCCTTGACGCCATCTCTGCCATGTGATACTATCCTCTTTGTGCCTGACGCAAGGTCGTCGGCGCAGGCGGCCCAAGCGCCGCGAAGCACCTGAACAACTGAAGAGTGAGAAGCAGTAGCAGCGTGGGTATAAGGATGCCGCGTGACGTGCAGTCGCGTGGCAGCGGGCGCATCAAAGCTCGCGAGAGCGGCGATGACCAACGTCAATTCGCATTCGGTCGAAGACCGGGTGAGGATTGCAACCTGATGACCTGCGAGCCGTGAATGGCTCATCATGCAGCAATGCATTTCACAGGCGACGGTCGCGCGCAGGCGCACCGGGACTCGTGAGCGATACCTGTATGGCGAGTTTGATCCTGGCTCAGGACAAACGCTGGCGGCGTGCGTAACACATGCAAGTCGGACGGGGCGGTCATCTTCGGGTGGCCGTTCAGTGGCGGACGGGTGCGTAACACGTGGCTAACCTACCCTTCGCAGG
>JAICVS010000010.1 GCA_025935195.1 Ktedonobacterales bacterium | reverse complement strand
GCGTCCTTCTCGATGTACTTGCGGTACTCGTCGAGCGTGGTCGCGCCGATGCACTGCAACTCGCCGCGCGAGAGCGCCGGCTTGAGGATGTTGGCGGCATCCACCGCGCCCTCGGCCGCGCCCGCCCCCACCAGCGTATGCACCTCATCAATGAAGATGATGCAGTCCTGGCTGGAGCGAATCTCTTCGATGATCTTCTTGAGCCGCTCCTCGAACTCGCCGCGATACTTGGTGCCAGCGACCAGCGAGCCGACATCCAGCGTGAGCAGGCGCTTGCCCTGCAGCGTCTCCGGCACCTCGCCAGAGATGATGCGCTGCGCCAGCCCCTCGACGATGGCCGTCTTGCCGACGCCCGGCTCACCGATCAGGGCGGGATTGTTCTTCTGGCGCCGCGAGAGAATCTGGATGACCCGCTCGATCTCCTTCTCGCGGCCGATGATCGGATCGAGCTTGCTGGACCGCGCCTGGGCGGTCAGGTCAATGCCCATCTGATCGATGGTCGGCGTCTTGGAATGCTTCTCGCGCCCGCTGGCCTCGCCATGCGCGCCGCCGGTCTGGTTCAACACCTGGATGGTCTGGGTGCGGACCTTCTCGAGGTTGACCCCCAGGCTCTCCAGCACGCCCGCCGCGATGCCCTCGCCCTCGCGGACGAGACCAAGTAGCAGGTGCTCTGTACCGATATAGTGATGGTTGAGGCGGCGCGCCTCGTCCACCGCCAGCTCGATGACCTTCTTGGCGCGGGGGGTCAGCCCAATGTCACCGAGCACAATGCGGTCGCCACGCCCGATGATGAACTCGACGGCGCTGCGCACTTTATTCAGCTCGACACCCAGGTTGCTGAGCACCTTGGCCGCCACGCCGTCGCCCTCGCGGACGAGGCCGAGAAGCAGATGCTCGGTCCCGATGTAGTTGTGGTTGAAGCGCTGGGCTTCTTCCTGAGCCAGGCTCAACACCTTGCGAGCCCGCTCCGTAAACTTATCAAACCTGTCTCTGTCGTTCACCTGATGTATCCCCCCTTTCAGAGACGAGGGTGGAACCGGGCCCCTCCACCTCAGGTAAACCCGTGCTTAATGATACGCCATCCACGACGGAGCGTCAAATCGGCCCATCGGCGCGAATCCGCTGTTCAAACGGATTCGCACCGCTCGCGCGTCCTCATGCTCGCGGGTGGGACGCGGTCATGAGAGCCTGTTTGCCGCTCGCGGGAACTCCCTCGCCTGAAAGGTCTCGCTCTCGCTCGCCAGGTGTCGCGCGCCGCCGCTCACACAGCACGGCCGCCGCGAACACACAATCATCTCTATCGTCACCGCACGGGCGCCGTCGCTCTCTCTTTCGCAAGCCGCGCGCCGAAACCGCATACCATCCGGTTGCGTCTGCTCGCGGCAGCGTGAGAACGCCGCGCTCCTCGTGCTTCCTACGGAAACGCTCCCCGTGCGGATGCTTCGCTGTCGGCGCCGCCGGCCCTCACACCGGCTCGCCGCGATCGCGTCGTCCCCGCTCAGGCATACACATCCACATCGTCTTGTGGTTCTAACGCGCGTGGTGAGCGGAGACATCGTTTCCATTCGCCGCGCGCATCGGCCCCTCTAAGAGATTATACGGCGCGCGGGTACGTCATGTTCACCACACCGCCAGTCACGTTGCGGGGCGAACGCCAGGGCCGCCACCACGACACCCGTGACGGCGGCCCTGAACGGCCTGGATACTGGCGCCAACCGAACAACGGCGCCGTTCGCTCCCAGTGCTACTCTCCCGGCTGAGACGCCTCCTCCGCGGCAGGTGCCTCCTCCGTGGCGGCCGGCTCCGCCGGTGTGCCTGGCTCGGCTGTTGGCTCGGCCGCATCGCTGGCGCTCGCCGCCTCCGGAGCCTTGCGACTCGTGGGAGCCGGTGGCGCGACTGTCTCCGCCGTTGCCGGCGTCGGTGCCGTCTCCTCCTCCGCACCGTTTACCGCGTCCGCGGTGGCTGGTGCGGCGATGGCGGCCGGCCGCTCCTCCGTTACGGGCGCGGCAGCCGCCGTCACCTCAGATGCCGTGGCCTCAGCTGGCGGAGCCTCCGTAGCGGCAGCCGCCGCAACTGGAGCCTCAGCGGCCGGAGCCGCTTCAGCGGGAGCCTCGGCAACCGGAGCCTCCGCAACTGGAGCTTCCGTGGTGGGAGCCTCAGCGGCGGGCGCCAACGCTGCTTCCGTGGCGGGCGTCGCCTCCGCGGTGGGCGCGGGAGTAGGCTGTTCGCGCTGCTGCTCACGCATGGCCGCCTGGAAGGCGGCGGCCATCGCCGTCGTCGGCGGCTCCTCCTGGCGGCGGGCCACCGGCGCGGGGGCGGCGGGCGCTGGCGCGCGCTGCTCGGCGGCGGGCGTCCCCACGTCCGCGCGCCCCTCCGCCGGCTCCTCGGCGCTCACCGTGCCGACTGGCGCGCGCACTTCCGGCTCGACGGCCTCGCCCGCCAGCTCACCGTACGTGCTCTCCTCGACCTGCCGGATCGAAAGACCGAGCCGGCGGCGGTCCGGATCGATGCGCAGGATGCGCACCGTCACCTCCTGGCCCTCCTTCAGCACCGCCTTGGGATCTTGCTGGCCGGGCGGCAGCTCCGAGAGGTGGATCAGCCCCTCGATGCCGTCCTCGATGCGGGCGAAGGCGCCGAAGGGAGCGATCTTGGTGATCGTGCCCTTCACGAGCTGGCCGACGGTATAGCGGCTCTCCACCGTCGTCCACGGGTCCACCTCGGCGCGCTTGATGGACAAGGCGATCTTCTTCTTCTCCTTATCCACCGAGAGCACCTGCACCTCGACATCCTGGCCGACTTTGAGCACCTCGCTCGGATGGTTGACCCGGCTCCAGGCGAGCTGGCTGATATGCACCAGCCCATCGGCGCCGCCCAGATCCACGAACGCACCAAAGTTGGAGAGGTTGGAGACGACGCCCTTGCGCACCTCACCCACCTGCAGCTCGTTCAAGAGTTCCTCACGCCGCTTGGCCCGCCACTCCTGCACCGCCAGGCGCTCCGAGAGGATCAGGCGGTTGCGGTTGCGATTGATCTCGATGATCTTGAGCTGGAGCCGTCGGCCCACCATGCTCGCCAGCTTCTGCTGCGTCTCGGCGTTGTCGGCGGTGTCCTCCCGCTTGAGGTTGAGTATCTGCGAGATCGGCACGAAGCCGCGGATGCCCTCGAGGTTGACGATCAAGCCACCCTTGTTGTGGTCAATCACCTCGGCCTCGAGCAGTTCGCCGCGCTCGTACTGCTCCTGGGCGATGCGCCACTGGCGCTCCAGGCGCGCACGCTTGATCGAGACGATGGCGTGGCCTTCGGGCGTCTCGGGCTGCATGACGTAGACGAGCACGTTGTCGCCCACGTTCAGCTCGGCGAGCGAGCCGTAGCCGGCGGAAGGCAGCTCTTTGGTCGAGAGCACCCCCTCGCTCTTGAGACCGATGTCCACCAGGATCTCTTCGGGATCGATGCGGACGATCTGCCCCTCTACGACATCGCCGCGCTTGATGCTGCGGAACTGTGTCTCCTGCTCATCCAGCAAGCGCGCCATCTCGCTCATGTCGGGCAGGTCAATGTTGTCATCCATCGCTCCCCAGGCGCCATGGCTCTGGTCATGGCTCTGGTCATGGCTCTGGTCATGGCTCTGGTCATGGCTCTGGTCATGGCTCTGGTCATGGCCGTTTTGCTGCCCCTCGTCCGTCATCTGCGCGGTCTTGTCCTCGTCTACGCTCATCGTCCTACGTGCGGCGCCCCTCCCCCATCGCTGGCGTGTCAGAAGTGAGCGCCGATCCCCTTTCATTCTTTTAAAGTGATCTCCCCCCGCGTGTGCGTGGGGTAATGATGAGGGAGGGCAGGTGTGGCTCCCTCATCTGTGCGCTGTCCGCGGCGCCATCGCGCCGCTTCGGCTTGGTTGGCTTGTCGCGCCGCCGCTACACGCCGCCGCTACACGCCGCCACCACGTACCCCAGACGAAACGCGGATGCCACTGGCGAGCGCATCCCTGTCGCGCGGCGGTGCGCGGCGGTGCGTGGCCAATACAGCGTTTCGGCGGAGGCGCGGCCATCAGCGGCTATCAGCGGCCATCATGGAGCGCGCGCTGTGTGCCGGCTTGCCCACGCCGCCCGTCATATCCCTTGCCGCGCCGACCGTCGCGAGGGACACGCGGCCTCGCTGTAGGCGGCTCTGGCGTATGGGACGTGATGCGACGATGTGACCGGCCAAATTGAAGAGGGGGAGAAGACCGCGTGGGTCGGGGGAACACGGCGCCTGTGCCATGCGCTCTCGATACTGGCGCGCTCAATGCTGGATGCTCGCCCGGATGCGGGCGCCGGGAGTGTGGAACGTTCGTGATACCCGTGATAGCGTACTTCTGCTGAACGACCTACATACCCGCCGCTCCTCACTCGACACACGAAGATGCTGGAACGCCGAAGTGCCGAAAGCCCCATGCGCTCTCGGCTGCTCGCGAACTTCCAACGCTCGCGTGTAGCGAGCCGCGTTGCATGCCCCCACTTCAACCGCTATTATATCAGAGCGGCGCGCATGGCGCAAGCGAATGAGCCGATCATAATGGCGAGGATCAGACTGGATGAACATACTGTCAGATTGCGCCACCTCCGATCCAAAGCGCAAAGGCGCTCTCACCATGGACTACCAGACCACTACCTCCCGTGCGACCCTGCTGAACGATGCGCGCATACTCGTCCCCTATCTGCGCGCGCAACTGGCGGCGCTGGCCCCCGCCGCGCTCGCGCCGGGAGCCGAGGCGGCCCGCGCCGCCGGCGTGCTGGCGCCCCTCTACGCCGTCGCCGGGCGTCCCCACCTGCTCTTCACCGTGCGCTCGCGCGATCTCTCCAGGCACAAGGGTGAGATCTCCTTCCCCGGCGGCTCGCGCGACCCCGGCGACCACTCGCTAGGGCAGACCGCGCTGCGCGAGGCCCGCGAGGAGATTGACCTGGACCCGGCGAGCGTCGAGCTGCTAGGGCCGTTGCCGCCCGTCTTCGCCGCCGTCAGCAATTTCGTGATCACACCATTCGTTGGCTGGCTGGGCGAGGGGATGCCCATACTCACCCCCAATCCCGCCGAGGTGGCTGAGGTGATCTACGCGCCGCTCGCCGCGCTCGCCGAGCCAGCCATCTATCACAATGAGCTTTGGCAGCGCTTTGGCGCCGCGCACCTGATCCACTTCTACGACTTCGGTGCCCACCGCATCTGGGGCGCGACAGCGCGCATGCTCCACAGCCTGATCGAGCTGCTCCCGCCGGCCTGACCATCCACCTGACCCGGCCTACCCACCCTTGGGCTAGGCCGGATGTCGCGCCAGAGACAAGCGGTTACTGCCATCGGCATAGCGCGTTTCGCACAGCAGACGAGCCTGCGAGCCACGCTGCTGGCCCCCACCAGACTCAACGGGTATGCGCGGTGTCTCGTCGCGCTACAGCCCCGGCGCTCGCGCCGGCTGTGCGGCTTTGAACAAACAGCCATCCTGTAGTCCGGTCTTGTAGTCCGTCCTCATCTCGGCGGGCCGCGAGCGGTTCCGCGATAGATACGACGCCGGTTCCTCGCGGCATGCGGGCTTCCTTCCCCACTTCATTCACCCGCATGCCCGCGCCGCCGGCGCCCTGTCGCGGCCCCCTCGCGGCCCGCACGCATATTCACGCTCCCCACCGAATGCTCTTCCTCTGCACTGCCCGCTGGGAAAGCCTTCGCCTCCTCCTCCGCACCGTTACGCCGGGTATACTGAGTATACTGGGTCGCGCCGTCTCCACAGTGGATCATCAGAGGGAGCTATAACAATGGCTATCCGCGAGCCGATCCCGTTGGACGACATCCAGGCCGCCGCCGCGCGCATCGCCGCATCCGTCACGCGCACGCCGCTCGTGCGTCTCAACGCCGCGGACGGCCCAGCCGAAATCTATCTGAAGCTGGAGAGCTTGCAGCCCATCGGCTCCTTCAAGCTGCGCGGCGCGGTCAACGCGCTGGCGCTCGCGGCCCCCGCCGAGCTGGCCGAAGGCGTCTGGACGGCGAGCGCCGGCAACATGGCCCAGGGCATCGCCTGGCAGGCGCGGCGTCTTGGCATCCCCTGCGCCGTCGTCGCCCCCGACCACGCCCCCGAAACGAAGCTCGCCGCCCTCGCGCGGCTGGGAGCCTCCGTCGTCAAAGTCCCCTTCGACGCCTGGTTCGAGATTCTCCAGACGCACACCTACCCCAGCATGCGCGGACTCTTCCTCCATCCCGTCAGCGATCCCGCCGTCATGGCCGGCAATGCGACCATCGGCCTGGAAATCCTCGATGATCTCCCCGACGTGGATGCCGTCGTGATCCCCTACGGTGGTGGCGGCCTGAGCTGCGCCGTCGCCTCAGCCGTACGCGCGCTCAAGCCCCGTGCGCGCCTGTATGCCTGCGAAGTTTCCACCGGCGCTCCCTTCGCCGCGTCGCTCGCCGCCGGCGAGCCGGTTCCCGTCAACTACACGCCCAGCTTCGTAGACGGCATCGGCGCGCTGGCCGTGCTGCCCGAGATCTGGCCGCTGGCGCGGCTGCTGCTGGATGGCGGCTTGACGGCGACGCCGGCCGAGATCGCCGCGACGGTGAAGCTGCTCGTCGAGCGCAACCGCATCGTCGCCGAAGGGGCGGGCGCCGCGCCCGTCGCGGCCGCGCTCAGCGGCAAGGCGGGCGCCGGCAAGATCGCCTGCGTCGTCTCCGGCGGCAACATAGACACCGCGAAGCTGGTGAAAATCCTCCAGGGCGACGTGCCATAACACCAACGCAAAACAGTCCAGTATGAGAGGAGACAGCACATGGAGATCGAAGCCAAGCTGCACGCGCTGGGGCTGGCGCTACCGGAGCCGATGCGGGTGTCGGGGATGAAACTGCCGTTCGCGCCAGTGCGCGTGCGCGGCAATCGCGCCTTCATCTCCGGCGCGGGACCGCTCAACGCCGATGGCACGCTGGCCGAGCCGCTCGGCAAAGTCGGCGCGGACCTGACGCTGGAGCAGGGCTACGCCGCCGCGCGACTGACCGGGCTGGTGATCCTGGGAAGCCTGAAGCGCGAGCTGGGCGATCTGGATCGCGTGACGGCCTGGCTGCGCGTCTTCGGCATGGTCAACGTCGCGCCCGGCTTCACGCAGACGCCAAGCGTGATCAACGGCTTCTCCGACCTGATCCTCGAACTCTACGGCACCGAGCGCGGCACCCACGCCCGCTCCGCCGTCGGCCTGGCCGAGCTGCCGCTGCGCATCCCCGTCGAGATCGAAGCCGAGGTCGAGATCACCGGCTGAGATCACAGTGTCACAGACGCTAAACCGCATCGCGGCAAAAGCAGCCCGCTGCCCGCCCGACATGACCCTAACCCCCCTCCGTGAACCTCCGCTTCCTCCGTTCCTCTGTGTGAACGTGAATTCTGGATAAGCGAAATGCCTTCAGCAGGGATATGATGCGGTTCCAGACGCAGGTGTGCGCCGAGTTCCCGCACCTGCTCAGCTACACGCGCTTTGTGGCGCGCATGCCGCGTGTCCTGCTGCCCTTGGCGGCCTATCCGCGCACCCAGATGGGCACCTGGAGCGGCATCAGCTGTATGGACGCCACCTCGCTCCAGGTCTGCCACCTGGCCCGCATCGCCCAGCATCGGGTCTTTCGCGCCGATGCGCGCCGTGGCAAGACCTCGGTGGGCTGGTTCTACGGGTTCAAGCTGCATCTGGTGATCAACGACCCGATGACCAGCGGCGCGCGCTGCTCGCCTTCGGCCTGACGCCCGGCCATGTCGATGATCGCCGCCCGATCCCGCGCCTGGTCTGTCGCCTGTTCGGCAAACTCTTCGGTGACCGGGGCTACATCTCTCAGGCGCTCGCCGAGCACCTCCTGGTCGAGCAGGGCCTCGTCTTCATCACCAAACGGCACAAGAACATGCGCGCACAGGTCTTGCGGGCCACCGATAAACTGCTCTTGCGCAAGCGCGCCCTGATCGAGAGCGTCAACGATGAACTCAAGAATGTCTGCCAGATTGAGCATACCCGTCACCGCAGCCCCTCTAATTTCCTCGTCCACCTCCTGGCCGGTCTCATCGCCTACTGCCACCAACCGAAGAAACCCTCACTCCACCTCAATGGAGGACTCGATGCGATGCCAGCCGCGTAGCTTATCCAGAATTCACGTCAGTTCCCCAACTGGCAAGAAAGATGCTTTAGCCAGGGCATGCGCTACAAACGATACGAACATGCATCGTCACAACATCCCGGTGCGCGCGGCCCCGCCCTCGATCCGGAGCTGCTGCGCCAGCGTCAGCGACAGCTCGCGCTGGCACGCGCCACCCTCGCCGTCGCTCCCCCCAGACGCGCCATTCGCGCTATGCGGGCGCGTCCCATCCTGTTGGCGCTGGCGTCGAACACTCCGAGTACCCCCGGCTCCGTGGAGCCGACAGCGCGGCGTCGTAGCGCCCGCGGGCATGCCAGCGCGCTGACCCGGCACTGGTGGCAGGCCATTCGCGCTCGCCCGGCGCGCACGCAATCAGCCTCGGCGCCCGCGCCCTGGCTCGGCACGTTTCGGCGCTGGTCGCCGGGTATCGTTCCGCCGCTGCTCGGCACGGCGCTGCTGCTGCTCGCTTTCGCGCTGGCGAACCGGCGCGACGCGCACGGCGTTCCCGGCCTCTCGCCCGGTGGGCTGACCACGCTCTTCATCATCTATCTCGTCAGCGCGGGCGTCTATGGTGTGGCGCTCTATCTGGCTCCCTCGCTCGCCACCTGGCTGCTCGTGCTGATCGGCGGAGTCGTGGTCTACGCCGGCGCGACGCTCTGGGTCGCCGGCGGCCCGCTCGTGGCGCTGGCGTTCGCGGCGTTCGCCGCCGCGGCCGGCGCCTATTACGTGCGCGCGCGCATGTTGAGCGTGCCGGATGGCCGGGTCGCCGTCACGGCGATGGCCGGCAACTACCTGCGCTCGCTGCGACCCGGCGCGGCGGTGTTGCTGCCCGGCGAGCGTGTGCTGGCGACGGTCGAGACCGGCGAGCGCGAGTATAGCTGCCCCGCGAAGCAGACGCGCGTACGCGACAGCGACGATACGACTTACATCGCGCGCGCGGCGGCGACCGTCAGCTACCGCGCCCTGCCCGCGCAGGCGCATCTGGCCGCGCTCGGCTCCGACGACTGGGAGCGCGACCTGCGCGATCTGATCGCCACGACGCTGCGCGAATCGCTCGTCGAGTGGGCGCACACCATGCTGGACGACGAGGCGGCCGCCCCAGATCGCCTGCTCGCCCGGACGATGCTGACGATGCTGCGCGAGCAGGCGCGCGTGCGCGGCATCCATATCCAGTGGGTTGGTGTGAAGGATATCTGGCTGATGCCGGAGAGCGAGACCATCCCGGCTGACTTGGCCGACGACCTCGACGACCTCGACGAGCGCGACGATGAGGATGGGCATGAATTCGCGCGCGCCACTCCCGCCCGCGCGCCGCTCGAAGCCGGGCCACCCTCCACCCCAGCGCCCGCGCCACTCGCCGCGGCGGTCGTGCCACGGATGTTGCCGGACATCGCGGACGTGAGCGCGCAATCCGGCCCGCCGCCGCTCCCGCTGCCGGCCGAGGCACTCGCGCCTGAGGCGCTCTCCGATGCCTACGACGCCGTGCGCGAGGGGCGCATCCACGATCCCGCTACCATCCGGGAGATCGCCCAGGGATTCCTGCTCGTCGCCTCGGACGAGCAGCGCCACGCTGACTTCCCCTACGATGCCGTGGCCGCCGCGCGCATTCTCATGGACCGGGCTGCCACGCTGGAGCGTGACAACCGGCCGGCGGGCGGCGTCCGGCGCTAGGCTCGTTCGGCACACGCTCAGCCCAAGTGCCGGTACAGCGCGCCGCCCAGGGGGCCGGCGACGGCGAGCGGCAGCCGCCGCCACCCTGCCGTCAGCAGGCGGTAGGCGCGGCTCTCTTCGGAAGTGGCGGCCAACCCGGCGACACGCGGAGAGTAGTAGTAGGTCAGCGGCTCCATCGTCGTGCCCCAGCCGCGCTTGAATTGCATCAGCCCGGCGTTGTCGCGCGCGGTGCGCCCGAAGTCGAACGTCGCGTAGCCGGCACCGCAGGCCCAGGCCATCGCCTCCCACATCAGCGGATTGTTGGGCGCGAGGTGCAGAAAACGCTCATCCGACGCGCCATAGGCGTAGTGCGCCTCGCGCCCGGAGGCCAGCAGCACGAGCCCGGCGATGGTTTGCCCTTCGTGCTCGGCCAGGAAGACCTGCGCCTGGCCGCTGGCCGCGAGCGTGTCCCACAGCTCTAGGAAGTAGCGCGCCGGCTGGGCGGGCATGCCATGCTTGCGGGTGCGCGTACCTAGGTGCAGGCGATAGTACGCCAGCATGTCGGCGCGTTCAGTCGCGCGCCGCACCTGGACACCGAGCTTGCGCGCCTTCTTGATCTGCGTCTGCACCGGCTTCTTGATGCGTGCCCACGCGGCATCCGCGCCCGCCCCCAGATCCGCGATCCAGCGCACGTAGAGATCGCTCGCCGCGAAGTCGGCGCGAGTCGCCAGCGCGGCGATGGGGCCGGTACGCAGCTCCAGATAGCGCACGCGCTCATCCCGCGCCAGCCGCACCGCCTGCTCGATCAGGTCCGCCGCGCTGGCGGCGTCCTCCGCTTGAAGCGGCGCGTGGTCGGTAAACGGCAGCGAGACGAGCCGGCGGCCCGTCAGCGGGCTGCGCATGAGGCAGAGCGGCAGGCGCCCGGTCAGGCGGCCGGTGGCGTCATGCGCCGTTAGCACGACGCTGGAATAGCCATACACGCGCGCAATGAGTCCGAGCCAGGCATCATCTTGTGATAGAGATATGGGCGCCAGGGTGGAGGCCCTGCCGCGCTGGGCCAACGCCATGCCAGATACGCTCGTCGCGCTTCCCGCTTCTATCATCGTTCTCCGACCGATCCTTTCCCAGACACCGTTTCGCTCACCCACCACTCCCGCAGGCCATGTCTCATCCATGATGCGCGGGTGTGGTGGGCGGCGAGAGGGCGATGCGGTGGAGAATCGGTCGCGAGGGGTGCGCTGGCCCGGCACGTGCGCTACCCGTGCCGGCTCACTCGTGCCGGCTCACTCGTGCCGGCTCACTCGCGCCGGCCGGGGGGCGGCGCGGCGCCGGGGCGATCTGAGCGTGGCAGTCGCCGCGTGATCGGCCGGGTGAGCGCGCCGGCGAGAATGACGGCGCCGACGCCCAGCGGCGCCCAGACGTACCCGTGGCTGGCGGCGACGAAGAGCGCCCAGAGCACGCTCACCAGCCCCGCAAAGACCAGCGGTAGCGCCTGTGGCGCGCGGCTTCCCTGCGCTGGGCCGCGCACCCAACGCCATGCCGGCGCGGACAGGCGGCCAGCCGCGACGAGCGCGCCGTATGCCAGCAATCCGCCGCCCGCCGCTGTGGCGAGCAATGTTCCCAGGAGGATGGCCGTCTGGTGCGCGGCGAGGCCGACGACGAGGTAGCCGGTGACAGCGAGCGCGGCCAGCCCCAGCCCGGCGAGGCAGCCGCTCCGGTTGGCGGGCGACGCTGGCCGTTCTATCAGCGGTGGCCTCCCAGTGCGCGTGAGGGGATGCAGCGGGTCGGAAGAACGCGGAGCCGGCTCCGTGCCGGGAACACGAGAGAGCAGCCAGAGGCCGAGTGCGGCCCCCGTCACGCCCGCCAGCGGCACGAGCTGGGCGATCAGCGGCGGCAGCGGCCAGCTTTCGACGGGCAGGAACAGCAGCCCCGGCAGCGCCAGCACACAGAGGATGCCCAGGCAGCCGGTGAACGTGCCGCGGTCGAAGCGGTTGGGCAGCGGGCCATCAGGCCCCGTGCTCCGTTCTCCATAGGGCTGGTCGTCATGGCTGTCACTCGTGCCCATTTCAGGCATTCCCATCGGGCTCTGGCTCCCGCCAACGCCGGGCGCGCTCTGCGAGCAGGCGCCCGGCCATGCTCTGATAGCGGTCGGGATCGCGGCGGCGGCGACGTCCGCCGTCCCAGTTGCGGCCCTTCTCGCTGTTGCAACGTGGGTGTGTGACGCCAAGGTTGCGCAGATCATGCGAGCCGCCCAGGCTACGCGGCACGATATGCTCGACATCCACCCCTTCGCCGGTCGCGGCGTCGAAGCGGAGCGGGCCGCCGCAGATCAGACATTTCCCTACCCACGAGTTGCCCCGTCGTGTGAAGGTGCTGTCGGTCTGGGCGATGCGGTTGAGCATCCGCGCCGAGACATGCGCACGCCCGCTCACGTCTCGGCCGCGGACGTCGCTCCGCCATCGGAGGAGTGGCCGGCTGGGTGATAGCGCGGGTCGGACTGCTGGCGACGGCGGTTCTCCGCGTTCTTTTGGACGTACGCGGCGTATAGATCGTCCGCTGAGAAGCCCTGATCCAGGGCGAGCTGCACCAGGAAGTGCAGGATGTCGGCGGTCTCCATCAGGCGCGCGGTCCGGTTGGCTTCGAGGTCCGGCCCGTTCTTCCAGGGCTTCCAGCCAAGCTCGTTGTCGAGCTCGCAGCACTCGTGGATGATGGCGCGTGTCCACATTGTGCATTGTGCCAACGGCGGCAGGCTATAGAATCCGTCGGGACGACTAGCATGATAGTACCTGCCCAGGCTCGCCTGGCGCGCAAAGATGTCGCGCAGCAGATCGCCCGCGCCGGACTCGCCTGCCTGCTCGACCGTATCAGCCGTATCAGCCATGTCAGCCCTCTCGTTCCCGCGAGGTTCAGGAGGTTCAGATGGTAGCGCGCCGCCGCGAGCGCCTGGACGTTTGGCAGCGCGCCGGCAGAGGCTTGCCGTCTCGTACTATACTAGAGGCAGCAACGTTACGGGTGGAAAGGCTTGGCGCTGGTGTCGCGCATCGGCACGTATTGTAAGCCAATTCACAGGCTTCGTAACATCTCCGCGTACACCTCAGTGTAACACTGTATGACAGGCGGCGCGCACGCGGCGCCGCAGTGTCGCCAGCGAAAGAGGTGGCAGCGCGGCTGGAAGGCGGAGCCATGGCGCTTCGGAGGGCGGCGGTGCAGCACGACGACAGCCCGCTCGTGGCGAGCGAGCCCGTGGATGTGCAGAGCCTGCAGAAACTCTACGAAGACAACGTGAGGGCGATCTACCGCTTCATCTATTCCAAGGTGGGAAATCGGGAAGAAGCGGAAGACTTGACTTCGCAGGTCTTCATGAAGGCTGTGCGCAGCATGGACAACGCACGCGACGTGCAGAGCATCCAGGGATGGCTCTTTCAGGTGGCGCGCACGACAGTGGCCGATCACTGGCGTGAATACTACCGCATACGAGCCGACTCGCTGGACGATCTGCTCGCGGACGGCTGGGAGGCGCCCGCCGAACATACGCGGCAGCTTCCCGACGAGCCAGACGCGCGCGCTCACCGCATTCTGAGCCGCCTGCCGGCGCGCTACCGCGAGGTGCTGACGTACCGCTTTCTCTTGAACTACTCGATCAAGGAGACCGCGGAGCGCATGCAGCTCACGGAGGCGAACGTCAAAGTGTTACAGTTCCGCGCCTTGAAGAAGGCCGCGGAAGAGGAATTGTCGGACGCATGAGACGATGCGTTTCGTACACATGCCCAGCCGGAAATGAGTGACCGATGGACACTCAGGACGGTGGCGACAACTTCATAGCGCCATTCGACGAGACATCATCCGACCAGTTTTCCGATCCGGACGATGCGGACGGCCGTGTGAAACCGGAGGCGAGGGACGTGGAGCAGTACGTTCGGCTGCACAACCACATCGAGTCGCTGCGCTTGAACCGGCGCCCGCAGCCGATGGGCCCGCTCACGGATCAGGATGTGCCGGTGTACCGCATGGCCGCGCTCTTCCGCGCCGCCCCGGCAGGCGCCGCCGAGCCAGACCCCGCCTTCCTCGACGCGCTGCGCCTGCGTATTGAGGCTGCCGCCGCCGCCCCGCAAGCAGAGCCGCCAACCGTGGCGGCGCCTCCTCCGCCCACCAGCGAGCCGCCGGCCACACCAGCCGCGCTGGACCTGGCACAGCGGCGCACGGAGCGGCGTGCGGTGACGCGCCGCTCCATCCTCGGCGCGGGGCTGGCCGCGGCCGCGGCGGCGGTCGGTGTGGCCGCCGGCGCGCACATGCAGCACCAGATTCAGGATGCGCAGTATCCCGACGCCAACACGCCCCTCGTGCCGCCTGAGGCGGGCGCCTGGGTCGCCGTCGCGGCGGTGGACTCCATTCCCGTCGGCGCCGTGCGCCGTTTCACCACGGATACCCTGATCGGCTTCATAAGGCGCACGGATGCCGGGTTCGCGGCACTCTCAGGCGTCTGTACGCACATGGCCTGCGTGCTGGGCTGGAACGAGCGTGATCGCACGTACGACTGCCCCTGCCATGGCGGGCGTTTCACGGAGGACGGCGCTTCCGCGAACGTCTCTCCCGTCGGCTACCTGCCGCTCCCGCGCATCCAGACGAAGGTTGAGGATGGGCAGGTCTGGGTGTACTCGGCCAGAGGGCCGGCCAGTACGACCACGCGCGCCGGTTAGCGCGGAGCCGCATTCAGATGCGGAAGCGCGATGGCAGGATGCCCAGCGCCTCACGATACTTCGCCACCGTCCGCCGCGCCAGCGGGATGCCGCGCTCCGTCAGGATGCTCGCCAGCTCTTCGTCACTGTACGGTTTGGTTGGGTTCTCAGCGGCGATGATCTCACGCAGCACGTCCTTCGCGGCCAGCGAGCCGTCGAAGAAGTCGTCGAACGGCACGGTGCGCCCGGATGGCAGCTGCACGTACTTGTTGGCGGTCGCGCGGCTGACGGTGGACTCGTGCAGGCCGACCGTGGTGGCTAGCTCGCCGCGCGTGAGCGGGCGCAGATAGCGCACACCGCGGTCCAGATACTCGAACTGGCTCTCGATCAGCGCGTTGGCGATGGTGCTGAGCGTATCCCAGCGCTGGCGCACACAGTCAATGAAGAAGCGGGCGCGTGTCGCGTACTCGCGCACGTGCTGGCGGTCCTGGTCGCTCAGGTCGCCGCGCCCCCTGGCGCCGACCCGGCACTGCTGATAGAGTGTGCCATACATCGAGCTGACGTTGAAGCGGAAGCGGCGCCGCTCGACGACTTCGGCCTCGAAGCCGTGCGCCGTGCGCCGGATCATGACGTCCGGCCGGATGATGGCGCCGCGGTCTTCCTCGAGTGAGAGGCCGAGGTCGGGCAGATCACTCGGCTCGAAGGCATGGGCGGGATAGGGGTTGAGGTTCGTCTTGATGAAGCGCCAGGCATCCTTGACCTGCGCGGCGGTCGCACCGATCTTGCGGGCGATCTCGGCGAAGTGATGCTCGCCCAGCTCGTGCAGGTGGCCCTCGATCAGCCGGCGCGCGACTGGGGGCGTCTCGCCGCGCTCCTCGAACGCGCGTAGTTGGATGAGCAGGCATTCGCGCAGATCGCGCGCGCCGATGCCGGGTGGGTCCAGCAGTTGCAGCCATCCCAGCACACGCTCCACACGCCGCGGCGAGACATGCAGCGCCTCGGCGGTCTCCATCACAGTGACGGTGACGTAGCCGTGGGAGTTCAGGCTGCCGACCAGATATTCGGCGATCTCGTCATCGCCACTGGGCATGATCGCGCCCAACTGGCGCAGCAGGTGTTCGTGCAGCGTGGCGCCGCTGCGGACGAATTCGAGGGGGTCATAGTCGCTCTCGCCCGCGACGGCCAGGTCGGTTGCGCGGGTGTACGAGGCGGGGTCGTCCCATCCCGCGTCGTCACGGCGCGGATCGGCCAGCGCCTCATCCGTGCGGCGGTCGCAGTCAGTGCAAAAGCCCTGGCGCAGGGGTGCGCCACAGCGCAGACAATGCGCCAGCTCCTCCAGCTCAAGCGCCGGGTTCTCGCTCAGCTCGCGCGCGATGGAGTGTTCGAGCTCCTCCGCCGAACACTGCAATATCTTGATGGAAGCGATCAGCTTCGCCGAGATATTGATCGTCTGCTGCGTCGAGGGCAGCTGCATCTGATCGAGATACATGCTCCGTCTTTCCGTCCCCGCTCGACGACACCGCATTGCCGGCTCGAGGCGGCGGCTCTACTCCTGTCGCGGGCGCGCATCGTGCGCGTCAGCCATGACCGCCTGGATCGCCATGCGGATCGCGATCAGCCGATCCCGAGCTCCCAGCGCGCGTCTTCGGTCATCTTGTCGGGCGTCCAGGGCGGCTCGAACGTGAGCGTTACGTCGCATTTCTCCACGCCGGGCACCTCGAGCACCTTCGACTCCACATCGGCCATGACCTCCGGCCCGACCGGGCAGCCAATCGCGGTCAGCGTCATGGTGATGTCAACGGCTGAACCCTCGATCTTGAGGATATAGATCAGGCCGAGGTCAACGACGTTGACGGGAATCTCCGGGTCGTAGCATTCGCGCAGAGCCGCGTAGACCTCTTCGGTGTCAATGGACGTGTCGCTGATAATCTCTTCCGTCATTCCGCCTCTCCCTCCATTCGTCACGCATGGACACAAACGGCACAGGTTTTGCTGGCATGCACGGTCCACTCTCTCAACTATACTCCCTTCTGAGTAGGCTGGTCAAAGCGATCCGTGCTTTCAGAGCATGGCGAGCAGTCCGCTCAATATGCTGGCGTGGTCGAGCCGGTCGAGTGCGGCGAGCGCGACGCGGGCGGCGGGGGTCAGCACCAGCGTGTCGCGCAGGCGGGGGGCGCGCAGATCGTCGAGCGTGAAGAACACGCCGCCGGCCGTCTCGGTGGGATGGAAGGTGAAAGGGCCGTCGGAGCGCGCGGCGAAGAGCGCCGTAATCTCCGTCTCCTCCACCGAGAGCACGGTTTCCTTGCCCAGGTAGGCCAGCGCCGGCGCGATACCCAGCTCTTCGCGCAGCTCGCGCCGTGCCGTCGCGGTGTAGTCCTCACCGCTGGCGACATGCCCGGAGGCCGAGGCGCAATAGCAGCCGGGGAAGAGGTCTTTGGCGGCCGAGCGCCGCTGCAGCAGCACACGGCCATCGCGGGCGAAGACGAGAATCTGCACGCTGCGATGGATCAGCGCGGGGTCACGGTGCGCCTCAGCGCGGCGCACCTGACCGATGACACGATCGGCCGCGTCTACACGGTCGAACAGCTCGTCGGGGTCGTCCCCCGCCGCGGACAGCGTTTCCATCTCCACCTGTGCCTCACCGCGCGAACGGCGAGCCGATTCGCGGCTCCCCACAGAGAGAGCCTATCACATCGCGGCCTACAGCATTCGCCCTCTGGATGCCTCAGCCACCACCTCAGTTGCCGCTGGTGGGAGCGTTGGTGGCAGCGGCGGCTGATGGCGCGAAGCTGGCGAAGCGCACGCTTGCGGAGTCCGCGCCGTCGTTCTCGACGAGCAGACCGGCGGCCGTGAAGGCGAGCGGGGCGATGGCGCCCTGGCGCGCGTTTGTGGATGCCGTCCCGGCGCTTGTCGCGGGCGTGGCGGCGGATGAGGACGAGGAGGTGGCGGCCGTCGGCAGCGCGGGAGTCCAGGAGCCGACCGAAGCCCAGGTGGCGCCGTCGGCGCTGGTCTCGGCAGTGAAGGTATCGCCGGCGCGCGTGAGGCGCAGCCAGACGCTCTGGCTGGCGGTGGCCGAGATGGCCCGCGACTGGCACGGAACAGCCTTCTGCCAGGCCTGGACGCAGAGCTGGACCGAGCCGTCGGTGCCGGCCAGCAGCGTCACCCAATCGCCATCGTCCAGATAGAGTGCCAGGCCGGCGCGGGCATTCGCGGGGAACGCGGGCAGCGCTGTCACTTGCACGGTCACGGATGCGTCACCGGGCTGCGCACCTTGCAAGAGGGCAGCTTGGGAACCGGCGGCGGCGTTCAGCGCCAGCATGCCATCGGCAAGCGCCGCTCGCGCTCCAGCGCCCACAAGCGTCCAGCGCGCGTCCAGCGATGATGCGGCGAAAGTGTCGCCGAAGGCGGGAACGAGCGTCAGCACACCAAGGCTGAGCCAGTGAGGCTGTGCTGGGGGTGTCGAAGTTGTCCCCTGTGTCTGGTCCGCGGCGGAAGGGCTGGCGGATGGGGCCAGCACGTCGGCGGCGCCCGCCGCGCCGAGCGCCTGATAGGCGCGGCCGTCGCCAGCAAGCAGCGCGCTCGCGTCGTTGGCGGTGGGCAGCGCGACGAAGGCGCCGCTCAGGCCGGCGGGCAGGACTGGCAGTTTTGTCCACTTCGGCGCCGCGCCGAGGAAGGTGCGCGTGGGCAGATCGAGCGCCGCGAGATAGGTCGCGTCCTGAGACGCGGCGTAGACGTGGAGCCTGGGGTGGCCGGTGGAAGAGGTGGCGCCGGGCTGGGCCGCGAGCGTGGCGGCGAGCAGCATACTCACCGGCGTGGGTTGCGTGCCCACTGGATTCATCGTCCAGCCGACGGACAGGGATGTGGTGCGCAGCCACCAGAGCTTGCCGTCCGCGCCCAGCAGGAACACCGAGAGCGGCGCGTCCTGCCAGGGACCGACCGTAGCGCGCGGCGCCGCCAGCTCGGGAACGGCTGCCAATCGCGGGGCGAGCTTGACGCCGGCAGGGACGTTATGCAGAGCGATCCAGTCGCTCCAGCCGGCCGGCGCCGCGACGGCGCCGCCGGCATCCACGATGGCCTGCTTCCAGATGCGCTCGTAGAGCAGGCCGTTCGCGCCGATCGCCAGGATCAGCGGCGAGCCGGAGCCGGGTGCGCCGACGATGGCGAAGGCGGGTGTGATGGTGGTGCCGGTCGGCCGGCCGAGGCTGAGCCAGCCGCCAAGCTGCCCATCCGGCCCGGCCCGCCACCAGAGATTGCCGTCGCCGTCGCGCGCCGCCACGGCGACACCGTCAGCGAAGGTCGTCGCCGAGACGGCGGAGCGCAGTGTCGCGCCATCGGGGGCGCCGAGGTCGAGCCAGGCCACGCCGAGCAGGTTGGGCGCGGTGCGCGCGGCGTAGAGATGGCCGTCCGCGCCGAGGGCGTAGACGACACGGCCGCCGTCGGGCAGCACGAGAAGGGCGGGCGTCTGGCTGGTGGCGAGCGGCCCGCTGGATGGGCTGCCGAGGCTGCGCGGCACGGCGCGGGTGGGGACGTCCGCCGTGGTGGGCGCGAGGATGTCGGAAGAGGACCAGGCGAGGTCGGCCAACTGGCCGTTCGCGGTGACGAAGGCGGCGGGTGCCAGCGCGGGCAGGCCGCCGGAGGGCTGCTGGGGCAAGGGCCTGGGTGGAGCGGCGAGCAGGTGCGAGATGCGATGAACCGCGGGGAATGTGCCGTCATTGCGCAGCGAGTGCAGCCAGCCATAGGTCGCGCGGGAAGCGCCCATGCTGGCGGTCCAGCGATAGGTGGGCAAGGCGCGTGCCGGATGCGATGAGCCGCTGAGAATCCAGCGCCCGCCGACCTTGGTGAGTGCGAGGCGGTCGCTGGGTTGATCGGTGTTGCCCCACATGACGTTCTGCTCGGCGGTGATGACCATGCCGTCACGCACGGCCGCGACGACAGCGATGTGGCCGCCGTGGAAGCCGTCGGGGCCGGCGGGGGAGGGATTGCCGCGCGCGTCCAACGCGCCCCAGACGATCAGATCGCCGGGAACGGGCGCCTGCGCGGAGCCGTTGGCAAAGGCGACGAAGCCGGCGGGATGGTTAGCCGGCAGCCAGAGGTCGGGTGCGTTGCCCCAGCCGGAGCGGCCCCAGTCGGTGGGCTGGTCGCCGAAGGCCCAGGCGGAGAAGCGAATCGCCAGCTCGACACACTGGAACGAGAGGCCGTAGCCGTCGCTAGTGGGGTTGCCGGGCGCGCAGCCCGTGGCGCTCCAACTCTTCGCGGCGCGGTCGCAACTCACGTTGGCGGGGTTGGGCGCGGCGAGGTTGGCGCCGTTGCCACAGACATCCACGCCGAACCAGCCGCCGGCCGTTCCGCTGCCGGGCAGCAGCGTGCGGCCCCAGGTCGGCCCGTTGGTGGCGGAACGGCTCACAGCGGCCAGCGCGGCGCACGAGGCGCCGGGCGCGACGGAGGCGGTCAGCGCGGCCTCGGCGGTCTGGCCGAGGTAGATGTTGATGCCGAGCGCCGAGAGCAGCGTCAGGCAGAGGACGCCGGAGAAGATCGCCGCCACCATCCGCCGCCGTGAGCCGCCGCGCCAGAAGGGCCATATATCCCGCCACCGAGTCCACCACCGTGCCATAGCCACCCCCTTCAGGTCGTTCCCCCGGCGCGCGTCGCCCGGCGCGTCAAGATGGGAGCCGCCACTCGCGGGCGGCCACCGATCATGTGGGAATCAACTCCATTGTAGCCAGCGTGGCAGGTGAGGCAATATGCCGAATGGCCAACGAGGACGCATGCCATGCGGGACGGTCTGTGCGGAGCGCGGTGCGCCGCACAAGTCGTGCCGCGTGAGTTGCGGAGGTGACGCGAGCACGCTGCCCTAGCCGGAGGCGCTCGTGGTCGTGGCATATCGCGCGATGATTCCTTCCGCCGCGCGGATGACCTGCTCACGCAGCGCCAGCGGCTGCAGCACTTCAATGCGCGGGCCGAAGCCAAGCACGTACTCGCAGGCGTTATGCTCGCCCTCGAAGAGCATATCCAGCCGCACCCAGCCATTGGGATCGGCTGGATCGGGCGGGTATTCGCGGGCGATACGCGCGTAGCGACCAATGGCGCGCAGGTGCGGCACGAGGTCCGCCTCGACGCGCACCGTCGCGGGGTAGCGCGGCAGGTTGGCGGTGAAGCTCGCGGCGGAGCGTTCCCAGAAGGCGGCGAGGTCGAAGTCTGGCGGGCGAACACATGGCTCGTCCAGCAGGGTCACCTCACGCACACGCGAGACGCGATAGCTGCGCGGCTCGCCCTCGACAGCCGCAACCAGATACCAGAGGCGTCCTTTGGCGACGAGGCCGAGCGGATCCACCACGCGCTCGACGGTCGCGCCGTCGCCACGCTCGTAGCGCAGGCGCAGCCGGCGCTCCTGCCAGACGGCATCTTGCAGGGCCAACAGATGGGGAACGGCCTCCTCGGACTGGCCCCAGCCAGAGACATCCATGTGAATGCGCTGGCGCACGTCCTCAGCGCCGCGTCGCGAGACGGAGGGCATCGCCGCCAGCAGCTTGATCAGTCCCGCCTCGGCCGCCTTGTCCAGCCCCAGGTCGGCCAGCACGCGCGGCGGGCGTGTCAGGAACAGCGCCTGAATCTCCGCTTCGTTCAGGCCCGTCAGGTTGGTGCGATACTCGGCAAGCAGCCGCCAGCCGCCACCCGTGCCGCGCTCGGCGGTGATGGGAATGCCGGCCATGCCGAGCGCCTGCATGTCGCGGTGGATGGTGCGCTCGGAGACCTCCAGCCGCCGCGCCAGCTCGCCCGCCGTGATGCGGTGACGCACCTGGAGCAGCAGCAGAATGGAGAGCAGCCGGTCCGCGCGCATGAACTGTTCCCCCTGTTCTCGCAGAACGACCGTTCCCATCCGCAATATGACACAGCGTGTCAACAAGTGCCGCGTACCCTGTGGATGTGCGGATCGGGCGGATAGAACGCCGGCCGCGCACAGCGATGATGAGCGATGCGGACGCGGAGGGATGCATGGTGAGTGAGCTGATTGATGCGCGCGAGCTGAATGAATGGCTGGACGGCGCGGCGGCGCCGATGGTGATTGACGTGCGCGGCCCCAAGGAGTACGCGTCCGGCCATGTAGCGGGCGCGGTGAACATTCCGCTCAGCCAGTTGCCGAAGAAGCTCAAGCACATCTCGCGCGACGGGCTGGTGGTCACCTACTGCAACATGCACCATTGCGGCGAGTCACGCGGTGAGCGCGCGGCAGCGCTGCTGCGCGAGAACGGCTACGACGCGCGGGCGCTGGACGGCGGCTATCCCGTCTGGAAAGAGGCCGGCCTGCCGGTGGCGGCGGCGACACTGGTGTCGCGGGTGTGACGAGCGCCGCGCGCGGTCAGCGGATGGTCGCAATGGATGAGTAGGAATAGACGAGGAGTGGATAGAGCATGAGCGAGATTCGGCTCAAGACCACTGTGCTTGAACTGCTGGAGAGCGCCCGCGAGGCGGAGATGGGAGTGGTGAACGACCTGAGCGATGCCGAGCGGAACACCGCCGGCACGCCGGAGCAGTGGTCCGCCACAGATCTGGTCGCGCACATTGCCACGGCCAAAGAGCGGCTGGTGCGGGCGATGCGCGCGGCCGCCACCGGCGAGATGCCCAGCCTGGAGCACGACGAGCAGCACGAGTACGCGGCGCACCAGCGAGACACGTGGGCAGAGGTGCGCGCCGCGGCGGAACGAGCGCACACATCCCTGGTGGAGCAGGTCGCGGCGCTGGACGATGCGGCGCTGATAGACGAGCGGCACCGAGCCTGGACGCATGGCGAGTCGCTCGTCGCGCAGTCGCTGACGCACGGACTCTGGCACCCATGCGGCCATCTGATGGAGTTCGCTCGTGCGCGAGGAGACACGAGCGGCGTTGATCGTGTGCGGCGCGTGTTGGTCGAGGCGACGCGGCGGATCGAGGGCCTGCCCGCGCTGCGCGACGATGCGATCACGCTCTACAACATGGCCTGTGGTGAAGCGCAGGCGGACCAGGCCGACTGGGCGCTGGAACTGCTGGGCGACGCGCTGCGCCGCGATCCAGCGCTGGCTGAGAATGCGAAGGATGATCCCGACCTCGCGGCGCTACGCGACACCCCCGCGTTCCGCGCGCTCGTCGTCGGCGCCTGAGCCGGATCGCGGCGTACCGGCGTACCGGTGTGCAAAGGAAAGGATGCGATCATGCGTTATGGGCTGGCGCTGCCCAACGGCGGCGCGTGTGCCGAGGCGGGCGCGCTGGTGGAGCTGGCGCGGCTAGCCGAGGAATCGGGCTGGGACGGCGTGTTCCAGGAGGACTACATCGTCTGGCAGGGACATCAGGATGTGCCGGCGCACGATCCCTGGCTGCTGCGTCTACAAAGCCAGCGACGACGGCGAGTGGCACGATCTGACGCCCGACGATGTGCGGGCGATGCGTGCGCTGGTCGCGCGGGAGCGTGGCACGCTGGACGGCTTCGATGTCGCGCTGGGCGGCAATGGGCGACGCGCCGACTGGGTCGCCGAGCGTGCGCACATCCGCGCCGTGGCCGCGGCGGGCGCGACGTGGTGGGTGGAGTACGTCTCGCCTGAGATCGGCGATCTGGCGGCGGCGCGGACGGCGGTCGCGCGCGGCCCGCTACGAGCTGAGTAAGGGACGGAGATTGAACCACGGAGGACGCGGAGAGCGCAGAGTAGACGCGGAGGGCGGCATAGCGCATGAAATTCGGCGTGACATTTCCGGATATGGATCCACGCACGCTAGCGGAGCTGGCGCGCGACGCGGAGGATGCCGGCTGGGACGGCGTCTTCGTGTGGGATCTGGCCTATGGGTGGGATGCGTGGGTTTCGCTGGCGGCGGTGGCGCTCGGCACGGAGCGCATTCGCTTCGGCACGATGCTGACGCCGCTTTCGCGCCGGCGTCCCTGGAAGGTGGCGAGCGAGCTTGCCACGCTGGACCACCTCTCGAACGGCCGCGCGATCCTGCCCGTCGGCCTGGGCGCGGCCGGGCCGGATCACCCGAACTCACAGTTCAACAAGATCGGCGAGGAGACCGACCGGCGTGTGCGTGCGCGGCTGCTGGACGAGAGCCTGGACATTCTGGAGGGACTCTGGCGTGGCGAACCCTTCAGCTACGATGGCGAACACTATCACCTGCGCGATGTCACCTTCGCGCCTGTGCCGGTGCAGCGACCGCGTGTGCCGATCTGGGCCGTCGGCGCCTGGCCGCGCATGAAGTCGCTACGGCGCGCGCTGCGCTGCGACGGCGTGCTGCCGATCAAGATGCCTCCGGGCACGGGGCAGATGCCGATGGCGCCAGACGACATCCGTGAGCTGGCGGCGTTCGTCGCGGCGAACCGCACACCGCCCACGCCCTTCGAGATCGTGCTGGAAGGCGAGACGCCGGGCGACGACCCCGCCGCGGCGCGCGCGATTGTGGCACCGATGGCCGCGG
Organism: Ktedonobacterales bacterium; assembly: GCA_025935195.1. Classification (GTDB taxonomy): domain Bacteria; phylum Chloroflexota; class Ktedonobacteria; order Ktedonobacterales; family JADMIN01; genus JAICVS01. The sequence continues at coordinate 31,823 of JAICVS010000010.1, read as the reverse complement.
CTGGCGCGACGTGGTGGCTGGAGAACGTCTGGGCGACGCCGGAGACGCGCGGCGGCGTGGAGGGCATGCGCGAGCGCGTGCGCCAGGGTCCGCCGCCGTTGAGCTGACGGTGCCAGGTGATGCCGTCAGATGATGTTGACGGAGCGGGCGATCAGCAGCACGAGGATGAGGCCGGAGATCACCGCTTCGGCCATCATCAGCAGCTTGGCGCGGCGGGCGAGCGGGACGGTGTCGGCGGGGCTGAGCGCGGTGGCCGTGCAGAAGGCGAGAAACAAGTAGTCCACGAATCCGGGCGCCCAGCCCGTTGGGTTGCCGCCATCCTGCTGCGGGAATTTGAAGTCCGCGGCTTGGTGCCCGGCGGCGAAGCGGTTGCGCGGGCCGCCGCCGTCCGTTTCCCAGTACCAGATGGCGAAGACGAGCACATTGCTGGCCCAGAGCAGCCCCGCCGGGCGGATCAGCTCGCGTCCCGTGATGTGGCCGCCGATCTGGCTCACCAGCAGCGTGACCGAGCCGATCAGCGCGGCGGTGAGCACGGCCAGCAGGCTGAAGGCCAAGCCGCGCGCCATTGGGTATGGCAGCGCGCGCTCCAGAAAGAGCGCTGCCACGAACGGCGGCGCGAGCAACAGCGCCTCCACCACGAGCAGCAGCCAGCTTGGCACGCGCGTCACCTCTGAGGGCAGCGCGAGGTAGAGCACGCCGACGAGCAGCGCGCCCGCCGTCGCCACGACAAGCTGCTGCACGTCCGGCGCCCATTCCCGGCCGAGCTCGCTCGCGCGCTGTCCGGCGCCGCGCGCCGTATCCGTTGGCTCACGGGTGCGCATGGGGATTCTCTCCGGCCAGCCCTTCGGCTGTGGCAGCAGCCAATAGCACGTCGTCGGCGCAGACGAAGATCGGCGCCGGAACGCCCGCCGCCACCGCCTCGTCACGGATGGTGAGCGTGCACGCAAGCTGCACCGCATCGTAGGCGCGCAACGGATGAACGCGGCAGAGATCGGCGGCGCGGGTATAGACAGCATCATTCACAGGCACCGCGTCATATTGCTGTCGCATATGCTGGCGAAAGCGAGCGATCAAACGATCTCGGTCTGCCGCATCCAGGCGAGGTGGCGTCTGGCGAACTATGCGGCAGAGAGCGGCCACGACCTCGACGCGCGCAATCGCGGCGATGTACAGGTTGTCAGCCACTCCTCGCCTGCACAGGGAACGCACCCATCTGTGGCCTGTCTCAGGGACGTATCGCTTGACGAGCCCGCTCGTGTCAAGAAAATAACTCGACATCAGCGCGGACCTCGATCCTCGATCACGATGTCCGAGGCCATCTTGCCAGGGCGGATGCGTCGCGCAATCTCGTCTAGCTCAGCCTCTTCTTCTGGGGTATCGGGCCGATGGTCGGGGATGTGGTCAATGATGCCCTTGCGATACAGATGCTCCTCGAACTCGCGCTCCGTCATCGCCGGCTTATTGGCAGGTGGTTGCGCGAGCTGTGTTGTGAGCGCGACGCGCACCAGCTCCTCGATGGTTTTGCCCTGTTGCGATGCCGCCGCGCTCAGCCGTTCGTACTCGTCGTCTGTCAGCGTGATCTGGTAGGCCATGTCGCGCACCTCCGCGCCGTCGTCGCCGCTGTCGTCTATTGCCTGCATACCCGATATTATCGCCCATAGCACTGACACGAGCAGCGCCTAGCGCGCGAAGAAGCGCTGCGTGAAGGTCGCGATGAAGCTGATCTCGATGATCAGCCCTAGCATCGCCTCCAGCGCCGTCAGCACCGTCACCGCGTCGCTGACCGCGACGGTGCCGGGCAGGAAGCCGCGCCCGTGGAACGAGTTGATGCTGAGCGCCATCGCGTCCACCAGGCTCAGCGGCTGCGCACCGGACTGCCCCAGTGCGAAGTACGCCGTGGCGAAGACGATCAGCGAGCCGAGATAGGCGGCCAGGCTGCGGCCCGGCTTGTAGCCATAGCCCGCCAGCAGATCGAGGAAGCTGGAGAAGACGTAGGCGCCGAGCCGCTGCGCCCGCCGCCCGGCGCTCACCTGTCCCGGCATGTCGCGCCCCAATGCCTGACGCCGCAGCACCTCGCGCTGCGCGAGCTGCGCGCGGTAGGCGAAGCGATCCGCCTCCTCGTTCAGCCCTTGCTCGCGCAACGCCACCGCGAGCTGGCGATTCGCGCGCACGGCCGTGCGCAGCTCCGCGAAGCGCGTCGCCTCGTCCTTCGGTGTGCCGGCGTGGGCGGGAGCGCGCGCCTCACGCTCGTCGCCCAGCGTCTTCAGCGGCGCCCAGTCCACCACCGCCAGATTCACGCCGCCCCAGCGCGCATCCGCGACGGCGACGCCGCCGTACGTCTCATCGCCCAGCCGCGCGTCGTCCAGCAGCGTCGCGCTGTCGAAGAACGCGCCACCGATGGATGCGCCGGGCAGCGTCACGGGCAGATCGGGCCGGGCGCGGCGCACGCGGGCAAGTGCGTCTGGGGCGAGGGCCTTGCCGGCGAGGTGCGCGGCTCGCAATTGCGCGCCTTCCAGGTGCGCGCCGAAGAGGTCGGCGCCGGCGAGGCTGGCGCTGCTGAGATTGGCGTGCTCCAGCCGCGCGCCGCTCAGCGTGGCGCCGTCCAGCAGCGCGCCGAGCAGCAGCGCCCGCTCCAGCCGCGCATCCGCCAGCACCGCCCCCTCAAGGAAGGTGAAGCTGAGCGAGGCGGCGCGCAGATCCGCGTCGCGCAGTCGCGCGCCCTCGAGGTGCGCCCCTTCCAGGATTGCGCCGGCCAGGTCCGCGCCGCCGAAGTCGGCCGTCTCGGCGTGCAGCGCCGCCGCCTCGATCTGTCGCGCCGTCGCGTTGCGCCACTCGTCCTCGGCCAGCCCGCCGCGCAGGCCCGCCAGCGGCAGCCCGCGCAGATCCAGGCCGCGCAGGTCCGCCCCGCGTAGATCCAATCGCGCGCCCTCCGGCGCCGTTGCCAGCAGCCACTCGAGGTCGGCGCGCGCGAGCGGCGGCGTCACGTCGCTGAAGGGATAGACGCCGCGCTCGACATCTGGCGGCACCATGCGCTGTGCGGCGAGGTATGCTTGCCGTGCGGCGTCAATCTCTGCCTCGCGGCGCCACGGCCAGCCGCGCTCGGCCCAGTACGCCCGTCGGCCCGCGCGATCGCCGGCCGGCGGCGCGGCGAGGGCCGCGAGAGCTATGGCCGGTATGGCGTCCGGCCGCAAATCGGGCATGGTGGCGCTCCTTCCTCTTGTCCGTATAAGCCGGCGACCGGCATCTGTCAGTATAGGTGAGCCGGTCAATGCGCGCGGCTCTCCCGCTCTCACGCTTGACGCCAAGACGCCGGACTGGTAGTGTAGCCGCGCGCTCATCTCCCCCACAGAAAGAGGAAGCACGTGACAATGGACGCCAGCGTCGCCGCTCCCGCGCAACCGGATCAGCCGTCCCAGGCCGCTCGCCCGCTCGCGATCACGATCCTCGCTGGATTCTCTCTGCTCCTTGGCATCGTCACCGCCATCCCGCAACTCTACTACGTGCTCTTCGCCATCAATCAGCAGGTCTTCCCTATCGGGCCGAATGCGAGCAATCCGCTCGGCCAGGTCTGGTATTGGTACATTCTCAACGGCGACAATACGTACCGGCATGTGAACCCCGGCGTGCTGGCCGGCGCGGTCGAAGACGCCTTTCTGCTCGGGCCGCTCTATCTGGCGACCGGCATCGGCCTGCTGCGCCGCGGCGCCTGGGTGGTGCCCGTCGGCCTGATGACCGGCGCGATGATCTTCTACGCCATCCTCCAGTTCTTCCTCGGCGACATCTTCGCCGGTCTGCCGACCGTCACCAACGGCGTCTCGTACTGGGTGACGAACCTGCCGTATCTGCTCTACCCGCTCTGGCTGATCCCCACACTGCTGGCGCGGAGAGCGATCTTCACCCGCTAGCGCGCGCCGGGCCGCCGGCACGCTGCTCACGCCGCGATCCCCGTTTCGGGCGAAGGAGGCGCACATGACACCTCAGGAGCGGGCGAGCGCTGGAGGACGCCCGTATCGGGTGCTCGTGATTGACGACGACCCGCATCTCAACGAGGTCATGGTCACTTCGCTCCAGCTCTTCGGTAACTATGATGTCATCTCCGCCTTTGACGGCGCCGAAGGGTTGCGCCGTGCCGTCGCCGAGCGCCCCGACGTGATCGTGCTCGACGTGCGCATGCCCCTGCTCGACGGCTATCAGGTGGCGCGCGCACTACGTGGCGACCCAACCACCGCGGACCTGCCGCTCGTGATCCTCTCCGCGATGGTGCAGGACCGCGATCGGATCGCCGGCCAGCTCAGCGGCGCGGACGCTTATCTGGACAAGCCGGTAAACCCACGCGAGCTGGTGGCCGCCATTCGCCAGGCTATCGAGATAAGCACGACGCAACGGCTGGCCCGCCTGCGCCAGCTCAGCGAGAGTGACCCGCCGCCGACACCGACCGGGCATGAGGGCGAATCATGAACGACGCCAGCAACGACGCCAGCAACGACGCTCTGGACACTGCCCAGCCTGAGATGGCGCCGGGGGACATGAGTGGCGCGTCCGCCGCGGACGCGCGCGCGATGACGCCAGCCGAGCGGATCATGCTGGCGCGTTTCGATGCCCAGCACCGGCTCGGACTGCTGCGCATCATCGCGCCCGGACTCTTCGCCGTCACGGTGTTGGCGCTGCCGTTCGCTATCCATGCCGACCTCATGGCTGGCGTGGCAAACAGCTCCGTGCAGGTGGGTATCGGCGTCGCCGCCTTCGCCGTCGCGCTCTGGGCCACACGGACACGCCGCGTCGAGCTCGCCTCCAGGGCGCTGCTCGCGGGGGTCAGCGGCGTCATCCTGCTGTTGTTGCTCAACGACGGCCCGGTGGCGGGCGCCCTGCTGCTGCTGCGCGTGCCGGAGTTCGCGCTGCTGGCCTTGCCGATCGCCATCGCCGGCGTCTTCGGTGGCCCGCGGCTGGTGGCGCTCGCCACGGGGATTTCCGTCGTGGTCACGCTGGCGATCCTGCTCTTCACTCCACACGCGCCGGACCTCACCGCCACGCTGGCGCGCCCCGATGGGGCGGTGATCTTCACCATCCCGCTGGCGCTGCAGCTCGTGCTGGGCGTGCTGATGTTCGCCGCCAATCGTGGCAGCGCGCGTGTGCTGCGCGAGCTGGGCGACATCCGCGTGGCCTACGCACGTGAGAAGGAGCTGGAGCGGCTCAAAGACCAGTTCATCGCCAGTGTGAACCACGAGCTGCGCACGCCAATCATGGCGTTGCAGGGCTATCTGGAGATCGCCGACGAGCTGGCGGCGCGCGGTGAGCTGGAGCGCCAGCACCAGATGCTCACACACGCCTCGGAGGCGGCGGACCACTTGGCGGCGATCGTCAAATCGGTGCTTTCCGTTCGCCGTTTGGAGGCCGACGCGGCAGCCACCCAGCCGGAAACCTTCGCGCTGCAGCCGGTGATCGTCGCCGCGACCAATCTGCTGGACCCACGCGAGGCCGGGGAGCGGGAGCGGGAGCTGCATCTGCGTGTGCCGCCGGAGCTGCTCGTCCACGCCGATGCGGACCGCGTACGCCAGGTGACGCTGAACCTGCTCTCGAACGCGGCCAAATACTCGCCGCCCGGCAGCCCCATCGAGGTGTCGGTGCGTGTGGTGGAGGCGGAGCAGCCCTCGCTGCGCCGGCGTGATCGCGCTCCCGCCCGGCCCGCGCTGGTGGCTGTCGCGGTGCGCGATTACGGGCTGGGTGTGCCGCCGGACAAAGCGCCGCTGCTCTTCCAGCGCTTCGTGCGGTTGGAGCGCGACATCGCCTCGCCGGTTCCCGGCACGGGGCTGGGCCTGGCCATCTGCCGCGCCTATGTGGAGGCGATGGGCGGGCGCATCTGGGTGGAATCGAGCGGCGTTCCCGGCGAAGGCTCGACCTTCACGTTCACACTGCCACTGGATGCGCCCGCGTCGTAGTGGGGCGTCCTCACGCCCCAGCCCCTTCACCGTGCGCGGAGAGGGGGAGCGGCGTTGTGTTGAGCGGCAATGTTGACCGGCGTGGTCAACATTGCCATTTTTGCCGCTTTTTGGCACTGTGTCACAGGTGTCCTCGGCTCCAACGCCGAATTCAAGCGAGTTTGCCTGTTGGTGGAACTTGACATTGCGTGTTATGGGTGGCAAAAGCGGCAAAAAGTGGCAAGGGAGATGGCAAAAAGTGGCAAGGATGGACGAGGATGCGGCGACATCCAGGCGCGCAGGCCCGCGACTGCGACGAGGTGAGCGTGCCATATTTGCCTCGACCTGCGAGTATTCAGGTGCATGCGGCGTCAGGTGGCGCCGCAAGAATAGAACTAAATTACCACAGTCTAGCCGCGTTGTCAAGAGTGTGGGGACGCGAACTCTTGTGCCGCCGCGCCTGATCTGGTAGAGTGCGGGAGCGAGCGGCGGACATGCCGGGGCCGCGTGGGCGGGAACGGAAGCGGGAAGCGGGAGGCGGCAATGGCGGACGGCGATACTCCAGGCGGCGCCGCGGGCGAGACGCCGAATACAAGGCAGATGCCGGGCGGCGAGCCAGCCGAGCAGCCGCCGTGGGCGTACGCTGGCGCGTATCCGCCCTATTCCCCCTATTCCCCCTATTCCCCCTATCCGCCCGCTTCCGCCAACCCCGCCGGCATGCCACTGGGAGCGGCGGGAACGGCGCCGCAACCGCCCGGCCCGCCTCAGCCGGAGGGCCAGCCGTTCCCACAACCGCCCTACGGCTATCCTCCCTATCCCTATCCATCGGCCGCCTACCCGCCGGCGCAGTATGCCTATCCCTACCCGTACGCCGCGCCGCAACCGGCGCGTGGGTCCAACCGGGCGCTCTGGACCACACTCTCGGCTGTCGGCGCGGTGCTGCTGGTGGTCTGCGTCTCCTGCTCGGTGCTGGTCGCCATTAGCCTCGGCCGCGCCGCCAGCAGCGCCAACCAGTTCCTCGGCCCAACGCTCGCGGCCACCACCTTTTGTGTGGATGTGCAGGATCAGGACTATGGCGTGGCGTACGATCAGTTTTCGCGCAACCTCCAGAGCCAAATGACGCGCGACGCGTTCGTAGCGGCCGCCCTTGCCCACGATCAGGCATCAGGACGTGTGACCGGCTGCACACCGGATACGAGCTCATCGCCGGCGGACACGAGCGGGCCACCGACGCTGGTGCATATCACGATCACACGCGGTTCGGATAGCGGCGGCGCCTTCACGTATCGCGGCGATCTCACCTTCGTCCAAGAGGCGGGCGCCTGGAAGATTGACGCCATCGATTCGTCCCTGGGGCTGACCTGATCTGGATAGCAGCCGGCGCGGCCGTGAACGGCCGGCGTACGGTCGGGCAGGCTAAAGCCCTGGGAGCGCCAACAACTCGCGCGGGTGTCGTATGAGTGGGGGTGGAGCATGAGCGAGCCGAACGAGCGCCAGGGCATGCCGCTGCCTTCCTGGCCGGCCTACCCGCCGCCAGCTGGTGGTCCCCCGCCGTATCAGCATCCTCCAGCAGGCTATCCGCAACCGGGCTATCCTCCAGGGAGTTTCCCTCCGGCGGGCTATCCGCAACCAGGCTATCCTCCGGGGAGCTACCCAGAGCCGGGCGCGTCTCCGCCGTTTCCCGCGCCGCCGCGCCTTGTGCCGGGCAGCCCGCGCTACGACCCTCGCGCCCTGCCGATTGACGACGAGACACTGGCTCGCCGTATCGCGGCCGGCGCACCCCGCTACAGGCCGTCTCACCTCTTCATCGGCGTTGGCGTGGTGCTGCTGGCAATCGCCGCGACGGTGGGTATCTTCCTCTACCAGGGCAGCGCCAACCGCGCTCGCGCCGACGATGCCGCCCGGCTCGCCAGCGTGTTCTGCGTGGATGAGCAGCTCGGCAACTACTCTGGTATCTACCAGCTCTTCTCCACCAACATGCGCGCGACGATCGGCGAAGATGACTTCATCGCCACCAGCACGCTGCGCCAGCGCGTCAACGGCGTCGTGCGTGACTGCGCGGCGGCCACCGACACGTCACCCGCGAACGCGGGGGCGTTCTCCGGCCAGTTCGTGACGCTCATCATGCAGATCACGCTGAACGACGGCCCACACACCGGCTCACTGTTGCTCATCCGTCAGGACAACACCTGGAAGATCGAGAACATGGACGATGGGCTGCGCCTGCTCGATACGCTGCCGCTCGCCACACCCACGCCCTTCCCGGCGGCCAGCCCCAGCCCGACGCCGGCATCCGCGCCATAGGGGATGGGTCCTCACCCCCCGGCCTCCTCTCCCCGCGGGGAAAGGAGGAGACTGAGAGGTGATGGCAAAGCCTTCGCGCTTTATCAAACAAGACCGGCTGAAGACCCCTGCCTTCAGGCATGGGGATGAAAGCCAGGTCGCCCGCAGGCGACGACCGGCCGCCAGCCAATGACCGGTTTCTGGCACCCACGGGGATGAAGCGAGAAGCCCCTTCCCTTTAGGGATGGGGAGCATGTCACCTGCTTCCCGCCGCCAGCGCCGCGTGGCTTCGCTCGGCGAGCGTCTCGATGACGCTCGCGAAGATCAGGCGGCCGTCCTCTCCGCCTAGCACCGCCTCGCCGCAACGCTCTGGGTGCGGCATCATGGCGGCGACGTTGCGGCCGGGATTGATGATGCCGGCGATGTTGCGCCGCGAGCCGTTGGGGTTGGCCTCCGGCGTTATACTGCCGTCCGCCGCGCAGTAGCGCGCCAGCACGCCGTTGCTCGCCTCCAGCGCGTCGAGCGTGGCGTCGTCCGCGAAGTAGTTGCCTTCGCCGTGCGAGATGGGGATGCGCAGCACCTGGCCCGGCCGGCAGCGGCGCGTGAACGGCGTCGCGGCGTTCTCCACGCGCAGGTGGACCCACTGGCAGCGGAACTCCAGGTTGGCGTTGCGCAGCATCGCGCCGGGCAGCAGTCCCGCTTCCAGCAGGATCTGGAAGCCGTTGCAGATGCCGAGCACCAGGCCGCCGCGCTCGGCGAACGCGCGAATCGCGCCCACCACTGGGGCGAAGCGGGCGATGGCGCCCGCGCGCAGGTAGTCGCCGTAGGAGAAGCCGCCGGGCAGGATGACGCAGTCGCAGCCTTGCAAGTCGGTATCCTGATGCCAGATGCTGACCGCTTCCTGCCCCAGCACCGGCCCGACGATGCGCAGGCAATCACGGTCGCTCCAGGTGCCGGGGAACACTACCACGCCGAATTTCATGCCGTCCTCAGCCCTTCACGCTCATCTTTACCGCATACTCATGCACAATCTATCACGTCGCGTCATTGGGCTGTGAGTCGAGCTGCCGGAACAGTGGCTCCAATTGGGTGACGGGCTCCCATCCCGCGGGAGGCCGAGCGCTGGCGCTATCCACGCCTGCGGGAGGCACACCATTCCAGCGCTCATTGAGCAAAGATGCATATTTCTCCGTACCCCACCAGCGCATGCCGCCCGCGATCCACCGCTGCCGCAATCGCTCGTGGATGACGTGGCAACTCATGACGCACAGAAGTCTCCCGCTGACGTTCCCTGATCGCTGCCTCAGCGCGGCTCACGTGTATCACACTGCGTGCCGAAGCGAGCGTTGGATGCGCGCACATTCTCAGCGGGCGAGGGTGGCGAGATAGCCGTCGTAGTTACGGCGCATCTCGGCGAGGCTGTCGCCGCCGAACTTCTCGATCCAGGCATCCGCGAGCGCGATGGCGAGCATGGCCTCGCCGACCACGCCGGCGGCGGGCACGACACAGACATCACTGCGCTCGTAGCGCGTCGTCTCGACGTTCTCGCCGGTGACGACATCCGCGGCGGGCAGGGGGTGCGCGAGGGTGGGGATCGGCTTGACGGCCACCGTGGCGGTGATCGGCTCGCCATTGCTGATGCCACCTTCGATGCCACCGGCGCGGTTGGTCAGGTGGTGCCAGCCGCGCGCGGGATCGTAGCGCACGACGTCGTGGACGGCCGAGCCGGGCAGCGCCGCGAGCGCGAAGCCACCGCCGATCTCCACGCCCTTGGCGGAGGGGATGCTCATCAATGCCTGGGCGACGCGCCCGCTCAGGCGGCGGTCCCACTGGCTGTAGCTGCCGAGGCCCAGCGGCACGCCCAGCGCCAGCACCTCGAAGACGCCGCCGCGGGTGTCGCCGTCGCGCTTGCCCTCCAGGATGCGCTGGATCATGGCCTGGGTCAGCGTCTCGTCCGCGCAACGCAGCTCGGATGCCTCTACGTGCTCCCAGAAGGCGGCGTCCGCGTGAGCGGCATTGGGCCGGGAGTCGGCGCTGTAGCCGACGCCGCCGACGGCGAGCACGTGGCTGCGCAGGGTGACGCCGAACGCGGCAAGGAACTGCCGGCAGATGGCGCCGACGGCGACGCGGGCGGCCGTCTCGCGCGAGCTGGCGCGCTCGATCACCTCGCGCACGTCGGCGTGGCCGTATTTCAATGCGCCGGTGAGGTCCGCGTGTCCGGGGCGCACGCGCGTCACCGTTTCGGGCGGCTCGGCCACCGGGTCGGCGCTCATGCGCTCGCGCCAGTTCGCCCAGTCCTTGTTCTCGATACGCAGTGTGATCGGCGAACCGAGCGTGTGACCGTGGCGGAGACCAGACAGCGGATCGGCAGCGTCGCGCTCGATCTTCATGCGGCCGCCGCGCCCGTAGCCGCCCTGGCGGCGGCGGAGCTGCTCGTCAATTGCCGCGCGGCTGATCGGCAGGCCGGCGGGGATGCCCTCGATGATGGCACTCAGCGCCGGTCCGTGCGATTCGCCGGCCGTCAGGAAGCGGAACATGCGGCCCATCCCTTCGCGGCGGGTGCGTCTCGTCCGGTCGCCCCGCATGGTGGAGTCTACGATGGAGTCTACAGCGGGCGCGGGCCGGCCGCAAGCGCGCTTGCCCGGCACCCTGTCATGTGATACAATGGTGGGGTGAGCGTGGCGCCGGAGTCGTTTGGAGTCCGACAGGCACGTTCCGAGATCCAGCACAGCGGCGGTCGGCGCCGCGGGAGTGAACATGAAAGCCGGAATTCATCCGAAGTACGTCGAGGCGACGGTGACGTGCGCCTGCGGCAACACCTTTACGGTAGGTAGCACGAAGCCGCAGCTGCGTGTGGACGTGTGCTCGAAGTGTCACCCGTTCTTCACGGGCCAGCAGCGCATCCTCGACACCGCCGGGCGCGTGGAGCGCTTCCGCAAGCGCTTCAATCTGGACGAGAACGTCTAGCGAGCGGTTGAGCATAGATGGGATAGCATAGGGCGCGGGCGCGAAGTCCGCGCCCTTCGTGTGTCTCGCGGAGGTTCCTCACCCCCCAACCCTCTCTCCGGGCGAGGAGAGAATTGAACCGCGGAGGACGCGGAGGACGCGGAGGACGCGGAGGGCAGAAAGAGAACGACGAGAACGAACACGGAGGGAGTGGAGGTTCACGGAGGAGAGAGGCGGCAGAGTGAGAGCCCCGGCAGGGCGGGCGACGTTCTCATGAAGAATAGGAGATAGGCGCGGTTTGTGCGGCGATAGACGATGCGGCCAGGCGCTTGTGGCGATGGGAGGCCCATGCTAAGATGGCGGGCGTGGGATGCGTGGCCCAACGCGCTGAGATGACACATTGCGGGCGGCTCCTGTCGCTTTCGCTATAATGTGCGTAGGGACACCGCACCGCACAGGCCGTCATGGACGAGAGCACTGGAGCGCGGTGAGTGAATGCGCAATGTGTGCGGTATCTCGCGGGGGGAGTATGACTGGGACTGGACGGACACGGACCATCCTCTTCCTCATCGCCGACACTGGCGCGGGCCACCGCAGCGCCGCGAATGCGATCGTGCGGGCGATGGCGGAGCTGAAGCAGCAGCGGCGGCAGGCTCCGGCCGCGCGCGGGCGGCATCCGGCGACGGGCGCTGGGGACGCGCACCCCGCGTACAATATGGTCATCGTGGACGCGTTCGAGGAATGCAGTCACTTCCCGCTGCGTAACGGCGTCTTTCTCTACGGGCCGGCCATCAAATATAGCCCGCGTCTGTATGGCCGGATCTATCGCGCCACCAACTCCACGCAGCGCTTCGAGGCCGCGCGGCGCATCTGCCAGCCCTTTCTGCGCCAGGGGTTGCGCCGGCTGATCGAGCGCATCCAGCCTGACGTGATCGTCTCGGTGCATCCGCTGCTCAATCACATCACGCTTCAAGTGCTCAACGACATTGGCATCCGCATCCCCGTCCTTACGGTGGTCACGGACCTCGTCAGCATTCATTGCGCCTGGTTCGCGCGCGGCGTAGACGCCTACTCGGTGCCGACGGAGACAGCCCGCCAACTGGCGCTTGGCGCGGGGGTCGCCGGCAAGCGCGTGCGTCTGCTGGGGATGCCGATTGATCCAAAATTCGCGCGCGCGCCGGAGTATACGCGCGAGCAGTTCCGCGCGGAGCTTGGCCTCGATCCCACTCTGCCGGTCATCTTGCTGGTGGGTGGCGGGGAGGGCGCTGGCGGCTTGCGGCTGGCCGCGGAGACGCTCAAGTACGTCGATCTGCCGGCGCAGCTGGCGATCATCACGGGGCGGAATCAGCGGCTGCGCGCGGATTTGCAGCGGGAACTGGGCGAGTTCGCGATGCCTACACACGTCTTCGGCTTCGTGAAAAACATGCCCACGTTCATGCGCGCCGCGGATGTAGTCGTCACCAAGGCCGGGCCGGGCACGATCTGTGAGGCGCTCGCCTGCGATCTGCCGATCATCCTCACGGGAGCGGTGCCGGGGCAGGAAGAGGGCAATATTGACTACGTGCTCGACAACGAGGTCGGCCTCTACGCGCCCACGCCGGACGATCTGATCGCCGCGCTCGACCGCCTGATCGAGCCGTCCGGCAGCGAGCTGGCGTGGTTTCGTGAGAACGCGTGCCGCCTGAGCCACGCCCAGGCGTCGTTTGACATCGCCCGCCTCATTCTCTCGTACGTACCGGCAGGCAAGGCTCCGTCTGTGTGGGGAGGCTGGTCGAAGCGCGCGCACGCGCGGCGGCCACGTGTCACCGTGCTGCGCCACGTCGTCGCGGCGCGTATGCCCCCGCTGCCGGTGCCAATTGGGGCACGCCTGAGGGCGCGACGTATGGGGCGCCACGCGCCGAATCGCTCCTACGTATTTGGACTGGCGCGGATGGCGGAGGTACGGCGACTGCTGCGGAGGGAGAGGGATGCCCAGATTTAACTATGGCGGCCAGGCCGTCATCGAGGGGGTGATGATGCGCGGCCGCCACTCGGCCGCCGTCGCCGTGCGTGCGCCTTCGGGCGGCGTGCTCGTGCATGAGGAGCGACTCAATCCGCGCATCTACGCGCGCGGCGTCTCGCAGTGGCCGTTCGTGCGCGGGCTGCTCTTGCTGTGGGACATGCTCATTCTCGGCACACGCATGATGATGTTCGCCGCCAACGTCTCTATTCAGCAGGAAGCGGACGAGACGGATACGGGGGATACGGCGGCGGGCCGGGTGCCGGATGGGGTGCGGGTCGCGGCGGCGGGGACCACAGGGGCAGACGTGTCGGGTGGCGCGGGCACCATTGTGGCCGCGGCTTCGCCAGCGCCGGGCGCCATCAGCGATATCAGCCCGGCGCTGGTGGAGGGCATCGGTGGGGCGGGGCTGGCCTTCACGCTGATCTTCTCGCTGGCGTTCGCCGTCGGCCTGTTCTTCCTGCTGCCGCTGGGCGCGGTGGGGCTGGCGCGGCGGTGGGTTGGCACCGGCCTGGGCGCGCTCGTTGTCGAGGGCGTCGTGCGGCTGGTCATCCTCATCCTCTATCTCGCCGCCATCGGCCGGCTCGCCAGCGTGCAGCGTGTCTTCGAGTATCACGGCGCGGAGCACAAGGCGATCAACGCCTATGAGGCGGGCGAGCCGCTGGATGTGACGCACGTGCGCGCGGCGTCGCGCGTGCATACGCGCTGCGGCACGGGGTTCTTGCTGATCGTGGTCGTGCTCTCGATCTTCGTGTTCGCGCTGCTCGGCCATCCGCCGGCGCCGGTGCTGATCCTGTCGCGTATCGTGCTGGTGCCGGTGATCGCGTCGCTGGCCTACGAGCTGCTGCGCCTGGGCGCGGCGAACTACCGCTTTCGCGTGGTACGCTGGCTGATGGCGCCGAGCCTCGCGCTGCAAGGGTTGACCACGCGCGAGCCGGACGACGGACAGATGGAGTGCGCGATCGTCGCGCTGGAGCGTGTCTTGAAGCAGGATGGCGCGGCGGTGCTGGAGCGCGTCGCGTAGCGCGGCGGCCAGCATCCTTCACCCTCATCTCACCTGTCCATGGCGCACGGAGATTATCTAGATGTCCACTACCGCTGAGAATCGCACGCCTGAACAGCCGGAGTCGCCGGCAGCGCCCGCCGATAGGGCCGCGGCCGAGCTTCAGCAGCCATCCACATCCACGCCACCCGTGCTGAGCGGCAGCGGGCTGCTGCGCAAAGGCCTGCTGCGCTGGCTGGTGATGGGCGTCGTGCGCCTCGCCTACCGGCGCTGGACACGCATCGCGGTCGTGCTTTTCCCAGAGGATTCAAGGCGCGCGGCGTTCACCGCCGGGCTGGGCATCCCGCTGCCGGATCGGCTGAATCTGAGCTGGGTGACAGAGCGGCTCGCCGTGGGCGGGCGTGTGCTGCCCGGCGACATTCACCGGCTGGCGCGGGCGGGGGTGACACGGGTGGTGGACACGCGCGCGGAGCATCAGGATGACGCGGCGCTGTTGGCGGATGAGGGCATCGCGCTGCTCTCGCTGCCCACGCCGGATACGCATCCGCTGAGCGTGGAGCAGTTGCGTGAGGGCGCGGCGTGGGTGAACCGGCAGATCGCGGGCGGCCAGCGCGTGCTGATCCACTGCGAGCATGGTGTGGGGCGCAGCGTGTTGTTGACGGCGGCGGCGCTGGTGGCGGCGGGCATGAGCGCGCACGACGCGATGGGACTCATCCAGCGGCGGCGCTGGCAGGCGGCGCCCAACCACCGGCAGATGCGGCGGTTGCAGGAGTTCGAGCGCGCCGTCCACGGGAGGACGACCATCCCGGCGGAGGCGGATTTCACCGTGGAGTGAAACGGAGCATCGGCCGCTGTGCTACACCGCGGTCGAGCGATGTCGGTGGGGCGCGTCGCCACTATGATGAGGGAAGGGCTGAGCATGAGCGCGGTCGCGGCGTACGTGCGGCAGCGTGAGGGAGAATATTTCGCCGCCGAGAGCCGTGTCACCGTCCATAGCGTCATTGCCGCTTGGAACCGCGGAGCGGCGCCTGAGGACATCGCGGCCGCTTTCCCGACGCTGCCGCTCGTGGCGGTCTACGGCACAATCACCGACTATCTGGAGCACCAGGCTGAGCTGGACGCGCACTTCCGTGAGACCGGCGACATCCTCGCCGCGCATCAAGCCGCGGTGGAGGCGGAGCATCCCCAGTTCTTCGCTGCGATGCGCGCGCGCCTGGCCGCCTATCGCCCTTTGTAGCATGTCTGCCCGCCGCTGTGTCCCGTTGCGTTGACGTGCGCGGCGCGGGCGTGATATGTATAGACAAATGCGCGGAGCGGCGGCGCGTCGTGCGGGACGATGCGGGCGATCCAATTGGTTCCGGCGCCCAACGTTGGGTGGCCCAGGCGTGACGGCGTGCGTCACGAGCTGGGCGCTTTTTGTATCCGTTGTACCCGGCGACGCGCGAGCGAGAGGGAGGTGTCGGCGTGAGCGTGACGACGAGCGACGAGGCGTGGCAGCGGAAGTTCGGCAAGGAAGGCCTCACCTTCGACGACGTGTTGCTGATCCCGGCTGAGTCGAGCGTGCTGCCCGGTGACGTTTCCACCCGCACGCGCCTGACGGCGGACATCACGCTCAACATCCCCATTCTCTCCGCGGCGATGGATACCGTCACCGAGGCGCGGCTGGCAATCGCGCTGGCGCGCGAGGGCGGCATCGGCATCATCCATCGCAACCTCTCGGTGGAGGATCAGGCGGCCGAGGTGGATAAGGTGAAACGCTCCGAGTCGGGCATGATCATCGATCCGATCACGCTCGGCCCCGAGGACTCGCTGCGTGCCGCGCTGGCCGTGATGGCGCGCTACCACATCTCTGGCATTCCCATCACTGAGGACGGACGCCTCGTCGGCATCCTCACCAACCGCGACATCCGCTTCGAGCAGCGCCTCGACCGGCCCATCCGTGAGCTGATGACCAGCGAACACCTGATCACCGCGCCCGTCGGCACCACGCTCGAAGCAGCCAACGATATCCTGCACCGCTACAAAGTCGAGAAGCTGCCCGTCGTGGACGAGCACAGTACACTCAGGGGCCTGATCACGGTCAAGGACATCCAGAAGAAGATTCAGCATCCCAACGCGGCAAAGGACGCGCAGGGACGCCTGCGCGTCGGCGCGGCGGTCGGCGTGGGGCCGGACGCCTTCGAGCGCTGCGAGGCGCTGGTCGCTGAGGACGCGGACATCCTGGTGATTGACACGTCCCACGGCCACTCGCGCATGGTGATTGAGACGGTGCGCAAGCTGGTACAAACCTTTGGCGCGCGCGCGCAGATCGCCGCCGGCAACGTCGCGACCGGCGAGGCGACGGTCGCGCTCATCGAAGCGGGTACGCATGCCGTGAAGGCCGGAGTGGGGCCTGGATCTATATGTACGACGCGCGTAGTGGCCGGCACTGGAGTTCCGCAAATTACCGCGATTTTCGACTGCGCCCAGGCGGCGGCAAAGAGCGGTGTGCCGATCATTGCGGACGGCGGTATTCAGTATTCGGGCGACATCGCCAAGGCCATCGCCGCGGGAGCCGATACGGTGATGCTAGGCAGTCTGCTCGCCGGCGTGGACGAAAGCCCCGGCGAGCTGATCATCTCGCAGGGCGAGCGCTACAAGGACTATCGCGGCATGGGGTCCATCGGCGCGATGAAACGCCGCGGCTATAGCAAAGATCGCTACTTCCAGAGCGACGTTATCGAAGAGTCGCGGCTGATCGCCGAGGGCATCGAGGGGCGCGTGCCGTACAAGGGGCCGCTCGGCAGCCTGATCTATCAGCTCGTCGGCGGCCTGCGCCAGGCGATGGGCTACGTCGGCGCCGAGGATGTCGCCGCGCTGCAAGAGCGCACGCGCTTCGTGCGCATCACCGGCGCCGGCCTGCGCGAGAGCCATCCGCACGATGTCGTGATCACCAAAGAGGCACCCAATTACGGCGTGGGGCGGCGGTAGCGGTAGGAGGTAGGCGCGGATAGTGCGGGAAGCTATCGTGGCGGGCGCGGGTGACCGTGTCGCCGGCTGTGTTGGGAGCCGGCCGGTGTGACGCGGCGGGCAGGCGCCTCGTGAAATGGAGCACTGCGATGGAGCGCGAAACCGAAGCCAACGAGCAGTGGCAGGGCAATCTGGAGGCGGATCAACTGGAGCGGCTAGAGGGACGCGAGGCGGAGGCCGATCACCCGGCCGCGGACGACTTCGCCCAGCCCAGCGCCGCCAGCCCCACGGAGCGGTCTTCCCACTCGCCCGCTGAGTCGAACGAGCGGTGGGAAGGCGCTCTGGAGGCCGACCAGCTCGACGGGCTGGCTGCCGATGAGGCGGCGGAGGACCGGCCGGACTGGGAGCGGTGAGCGGCGTACCCCTCGTTCGCGGCTAGGACCGCTTGCGCCATGGACGCCGCGGACGTTACACTGCCGCGATGTATGCTCACAGGCACATGAGGGAGACTGGAGCGGGGATGGACATGGCATCCGCGGGGACGGCGGGAACGGCGATATTGGGCGGCGGCGCGCTCGGCCTCACGCTGGCGTACCGGCTGGCGCGGGCGGGCGAGCGCGTGGTGGTGATGGAACGCGAGCCGGTGGTGGGCGGGCTGGCGGCGGGCTTTCGTGTGGGCGAGGACGGCCCCTGGCTGGAGAAGTTCTACCATCACCTGTTCCGCACGGATACGGATGCCATCGCGCTCATCCGCGAGCTGGGACTGGCGGACAAGCTCTATTGGGGTACGCCGAACACCAGCCTGCTGATCGGCGGCACACCCTACCGCCTGGACGGCCCGCTGCCCGTGCTGACGTTCCCACGGCTACCCATCCACGACCGGCTGCGTCTCGCCTTCGGCCTCGCCGTGCTCAAAGCGCTGCCCACGCCAGACCTGCTCGAAGGCCGCACCGCCGCCGACTGGCTGCCGCGCTGGATGGGCCGGCGCGCGTACGAGACGGTGTGGGAGCCGCAGCTACGCGGCAAGTTCGGCGCGTACGCCGGGGAGATCGCCGCGCCGTGGATGTGGGGGCGCATCCACTGCCGCACCAGCTCGCTGGGGTATCTGCGCGGCGGCTTCCAGCAGATCTACGAGGCGCTGGCCGCTGGCATCGCGGCGCACGATGGCGCGGTGCGCCTGGGGACGGCGGTGGAGTCCATCCGGCCGGAGGCGGATGGCGCGCTGCGTGTCGTATCGAGCGCGGGCGACGAGCGCTACGGGCGGGTTGTCTCGACACTGGCACCGCGGCTCACCTTGCGGCTCGCACCGGACCTGCCGGAGAGCTATCGCGCGCGCTATGAGTGGGGCGCGGCTTTCGGCGCGCACTGCCTCATCCTCGCGCTCGACCGTCCGCTGCTCAAAGATGTCTACTGGCTCAGCATCACCGATCCCGATTACCCATTCCTCGCCGCCGTCGAGCATACCAACTACATTCCGGCGAGCGAGTACGGCGGCCGCCACCTGCTCTACCTCGGCAACTACCTGCCGATGGATCACCCGACCATGACAGCCACGCCCGACGCGCTTCTCGCGCGGTACAGCCCGCATCTGCGGCGCCTCAATCCCGCCTTTTCGCGTGAATGGGTGCGTGAGTGCTGGGGCTTCGCCGCGCCCTTCGCCCAGCCGATCGTCACGCTGGACTACAAGCGCCACATCCCGCCGCACGAGACGCCCATCCCCAACCTCTACGTGGCGAACATGTTCCAGGTGTACCCTCAGGATCGCGGCCAGAACTATAGCATCCAGCTGGCGAATACGCTTGCCGCGCGTTTGGGCGCGTGATCCGCTCTCTCCCGTTCTTGCCACTTGCTTCGCTTGTGGGCTGTCATCCGCGCGTGCTAGAATCCAATGATGCGGCCGGTTGACGGGCGCATATATGACGGCATGACGACGGCATGGCGGCAGACGGTGGAAGGAGCGCGACCTTATGGCACGCAGCGAGCGGCGCGGCCAGCGATCTCATGGACACGGCGCGGGCCACCACGAGCGGGATGAGGCGCCCACGCTGGACGCCGATCAGGAGCGACAGGTCGCGGAGCTGCTGGCGGGCATGCCGGCGCTCGCGGAATCCCTGCGCGCGGCCGCGCCTGAGGGCCACGACGCCCTCACCGCCCGCCTTGTCGCGGTGAGCGACGCGCCTGAGCCGGTGGCGCTGGCTTTCGCGCTGCGCCTGGGCGACGTGCGCGGCGACGCTGCCCGCGACGCGGCGGATGTGGCGCAGGCGATGGGCGAGCTGGAGGCGCGGCGCGATGTGGCCCGCGAGGCCCGCCGCGCACGCCTGCGCCTGCGCTCCACCGGCGCCCCAGCCACGCTGCCCATCCCGGCGACCACGCCCGCTGCCGGCCCGTCCGGCGCCACCCGGCAGGTGGATACTCACGCGACGCCGCTGATCGCGCCCTCGCTCGCCACTGTGCCCGCGCCGCGGTCGCTGCGCCTCGCGCTGGCCTTCGCCTCGCGCACACGCGAGCGGGGCGAGCTTGCGCTCGTGCTCGGCTGGCAGGAGGGCAGCGATCCGAATTTCGTGCGCGGCCACGTCTTCGAGCTGGGCTTCTGGCAGGAGGGAGTGCGCGACTTCTCGCTGGTCGAGCCGATGAGCCGCGGCCGCTTCGAGCGTGATGTGCTGGCGCCGCTGCGTGAGGACGACGTCGAGCTTGTTCCCGTCACCTGGGCGCAGGCACGCCGCCTCGTGCTGGAGGCACTGGACGTGAACGAGTGGCGCGGAACACAACCACATAGCGATTTCCAGCGCCACCGCGCGCTCATCGCGCCGCGCCTGCTCGACGTACCCGACGACGCGGACGCCCGCGCCGAGGTGGAGGCTGAGGAGGCGCGCGCCGCGACCGAGGGCGACCGCTTCCTCATCTCTGGGGAACTGGAGTCGGATGAGGTTGCGCTCAACTGGCTAGGCTCCTGGAGCTTTGGCGACTTCGCCCTCGCGTACGATCTGCTGGCGAACGACCACGCCACGCGGCAGAAAGAGGGCCGCGCCGCGTACATCGCGCTGCGCCGCCAGTGGGCGAAGGAGGCCGAGCCGTCGGGCCTGCGCGTCGCGCTGGTGCGTGAGCAGGAGCGCCGCGCCTCCGCGCTCTGGGTGCCTGGTGCGGCCGGTGTCATCGGCGCGGGCGAGCGCAAGGATGTCGAGGTGTTCTGGTCGCTGGTGCTGCGCGAGGTGGAGATGGGCGGGCAGTTGGACGAGCTGCCGCTCGCCACTATCACCAGCAAGGAGACCGGCCGGCACTGGTACTGGACCGGCTACACGCTGGCGCGTGACCGTGCCAGCGGCCTCTGGCTGATCACGCGCTCGCGCGATGAAGGGGCAACCAGCCAGGCCCTCACCGTCGAGGAGCTACAGAAGCGCGTCGCTGAGGCGCACGAGACGGTGCAGCGCATCACCGCGAGTCCGCCGCCCGATCCACGCAGCGAAGAGGCGGCGCGGGCGTTGGAGACGATCACCGGCGCGCTCACGGCGGGGCTGCATTATCGCGATGCCGTGACGGTGCGGCTGCCGCTGGACGAGGCCAACTATCGGGATGCCATCGTGGACGCGCGTACGCTGGGCAACCACGAGCGTGCCGCGGCGGTCATCGAGCGCATGGGCAGCCGGTTCGGCAATGAGACGCGCAATCGCTTCGAGCTGGGCGTCGAGCAATACCTCGTCGCGGAGCAGTACGCGCAGCAGGGCGCCGTCGAGGCGGAGACGGCCTGGCTGGAGCGCGCGGTCGGGACGCTCACAGCGGTCGTGACGGCCGAGCCGACAGCGGAGCACCTGCAAGGGCTGGGCGAGCTGCTGGCCCGCCAGGGGCATTACCATCAGGCGGAGGCGCGGCTACGTGAGGGCATCGCGGCCGATCCGCAACGCGCCATGCTGTATTCCGATCTCTCCGACGCGCTGATGGGCCGCATCACCGGTGAAAACCTGGACGCTCCAACGGAGCCGAGCGCCGACGAGCGCCGCGCCATCGCGCGGGAGGCGCTAGGGGCGCTGCGCGAGGCCGCCAAGCTGGACAACACCATCGCCGGTCTCTACGCGCGCATGGGCGCGATCTACGACCTGCTCGGCCAGCCGGAGGATGCGCTGATCGCGCTCGAAGAGGGTGTGCGCCACGATCCGGGCGACGGCGCCGCCCACTACGCGCTCGGCTCGCTGCTGCTCGCGCGCGAGAAGGGCGCCGAGGCGCTGCCACACCTGGAGACGGCCGTGCAGCTCAATCCGCTCGCCGTGCCGCAGCGGCTCAACCTCGCCGCCTGCTATGGCGCGCTGGAACGCTACGCCGACGCGCAGCACGAGCTGGATCTGGTGGATCGCTTGCAGCCGGGGCTGCCCCAGACCGCCGAGCTGCGCTCGATCATCGCGCGCCAGCGCAACAAACGCTGAGCAAGCCGCTATTCAGATCGATCCAGGATGATCAGGATCGCCAGCGTCGTGCCACAGAGAGCGCATCTCCGCGCAGCTCGCCAGCAGGTGTGCAAGCGTACCCTGAGCCTCGACGCGGCCCTCCTTCAACACGATGATATGGTCGGCGCGGCGCAGCGCGGCGCGGCGGTGCGAGACGGCCAGGCACGTCACATCGCCGCCGGTGAAGAGGCGCTCCCACAACACCCGCTCCGTCTCGACATCCAGCGCGCTGGACAGGTCATCAATCACCAGCAGCTCGGCGCCGCGCGCCAGCATGCGCGCCGCCGCCGTGCGCTGCACCTGGCCGCCGGAGAGCTTGACGCCGCGCGTGCCGACCGGCGTCGCCAACCCCGCCTCCAGCGCCCGCACGTCGTCATCCAGGACGGCGCCCCGCACAGCAGCGGCCAGGGCCGCGGGGTCGCTGGGCAACCCCAACAGGATGTTCTGTTCGAGCGTTTCGCTGAACAGGCGCGGCACCTGCGCTGTGTACGCCGCGCGGGGCGGCACAAAGCAAGCAGCGGCGTCGTTCACGACGTGGCCGTTCCAGCGGATCTCGCCCGCTTCGCGGGACAGCAAGCCCAGGAGGGTCCGCAGCAGTGTGGTCTTGCCCGCGCCGATGCGCCCCGTCACCACCGTCAGGGTGCCGCGCGGCAGGTGTAGGTCCACCGCGGCGATCCCGCGCTCGGACTGGGGGTGACGATAGGTCAGGCAGCGCGCCTCCACGAGGTTCAAGCGATCGGTCGCGCCGCGCACTGGCGGCGGCACGGCGGGCAGGGGACCGCGCAGATGCAGCGGGGCGGGCGCCACCAGCGCGGCGGGCGGTGCGTCGCCCAGCAAGCCACCCATGCGCGCGAAGGCGACGCCCGGTTGTTGATAGTGGGCCAGGAACTGGCCGAGCGTGGCGGTAAAGTCGGCGATGAAGCTCAGATAGGCGACGAACAGGGCAAAGTCGCCCACCGTCAGGCTGCCGCTCCGCAGGCTGCCGGCGGCGAGCAGCATGATCAGGCCCGTACACACGCTCGCCATGTTGGCCGTGACGCCATCCAGCGCCTGCGTCAGCACGCGGTCGGCCAGCGTGGCGCTCCGGCGCTGGTCGTTCAGCCGGCGGAAGCGCGCGATGATCCGCTCCTCGGCGCCGGCGGCCTGCACCGTCCGCACCGCCGCCAGCACATCGCCGATGGCGCCGGTGACCTGGCTGGTGGCCTGGCTGCTGGCCGCGCGATAGCGGCCCAGCGCGGCGCTCGCCCGTCGCGCGAGTGCCGTCACGAGCAGCAGCGGCAGAATGGCGACCAGGGTGATACGGGCGTTGAGCGACAGGAGCGCCACGAACGCCACCACGGCAAACACGCCCTGGCCCACGATCTCGTCGGACCAGTCCACGGCGTCCTCGGCCTGATAGGCATCGTCGCGGAAGCGGCTGATGGTCGCGCCGATGGAATAGGGCAGGGCCTGAGCGCCCGGTCGGCTCAGGAGGTGTCGCAGCAGGTTGCGGCGCAGCAGCCCGCTCATCGAGAAGCGCATGCTGATCTCGACAAAGCCGGCGGTGAGCACGAGGGTCGCCCGGCTCACAGCGATCACCACCAGCAGCACGATCAGCCCTGACGCGCCGATGGACACGTGCGCCTGCCCGGTGAGCGTATCGAGGAAGGCGCGGGCGATCAGCCCCACGAGCAGCGGTGACATGTTCCACACGCCCCACAACAGCGCGTGGAGCAGGTAGAACCTGGGGCGGTAGCGCGCCATTGCCATCACATAGCGCCAGGTCGGGAGGGTCGGGAGTGGCCTCACGAGGCAACCTCCTCGGCGGCGGGCTCCGTGGCGGCGGGCTCCGTGGCGGCAACCTCCTCAGTGGCGGCGATTCGCAGCAATCCGGCGAAGCGCGAGGTGGGGTCGGCGGCGAGGGCGAGTCGCGGCCCATACTCGCGCACCTGCCCGTCTTCCAGAACCAGGATGTCGTCGGCGTAGGCGAGTGTGGTCAGCCGATGCGCCACGATGAGGCCAGTGCGGCCCGCGAGCAGCCGGCCGAGAGCCGTCCGCACCAGCCGCTCCGTGGCCGGGTCGAGGCGCGAAGAGGCTTCATCCAGGATCACCACGTCGGGGTCGCGCAGGAAGACGCGCGCGCAGGCGAGCACCTGAACCTGCCCGGCGGAAAGCCCAACGCCGCCCGGCCCCAGCGGGGTATCCAGCCCGCACGGCAGCTCTCGCAGCCAGCCGGTGAGGCCCAGTATGTCCAGCGCGGCGCTGATCCGGTCATCCGGCACGCTATCATCGAAGAGCGTCAGGTTGTCACGCAGGCTGGCGTCGAAGAGCTGCACCTCCTGCGTGACCAGGCCGATGCGCGCGCGCACCGCCGCGACGCGGACCGACCGTAGATCCACGCCTCCCAGGCGCACCACGCCGGCCAAGGGATCGTAGAAGCGCAGCAGCAGCCGTGTCAGCGTAGTCTTGCCGCTGCCGGTGCGGCCCACGATTCCCAACACGCGGCCCGGTTCCAGGCGCAGGCTGATGTCGCGCAGCACCGGGGTGTCGTCCGCATAGCCGAAGGAGACGTGATCGATCTCCACCGCGAGTGGGCCGGGCGGCAGCGCGGCGCCAGGGCCGTCGCTCAGGCGCGGCGCCGTGCGTAGGAGCGCTTCGATGCGGCCGATGCTGGCGTCCGCCTGTTGCAGATCTTGCACTTCGTGGCGAATCTGCTCAGTCGGCTGGCGCAGCATCTCGGTATACTGGAAGATGAGATAGACGGCGCCGATGGTCAGCGTGCCGTCCCTGAACAGCATGGCGCTCAGGGCAAAGGCGGCCGCCGTGCTGAGCGCGAACATGCCCTGGCTGGTGGCGGCCAGGCCGTAGCCCCACATCGCGGCCTTGCGTGTCACGGCCAGCCACGACCGCATCACCTCGGCGCAGCGGCGCAACACAAACGCGCCGGCCCCGCTGGAGCGGATGTCCTCTAGGCCGGCCAGATATTCGCCCAGGAAGCCATAGAAATCGGCGCTGGCCTGGCGCTCCGCGGCCCACGCGGGGGTGGCGATGGCGCGGATGCGCAGCATAGCGATCCAGGTCAGCGCGACGAAGGCACTCAGCCCCAGGCCAATCCGCCAGTCGAGGTGAAAGAGCAGCGCGAGCACCCCCACCATCAAGATGGCGTTGCCGAGCACGTAGACCACAAAGCGTGAGAAGAAGCGAGCCAGAGTGGCGACGTCACCGTCCACCCGCTCGATCAGCTCGCCTGGGGTATGGGCAGTGTGAAACGAGGCGTCCAGCCGCAGCAGGTGGGCGAGCAGGTCGGCGCGCAGCGCGTTCGTGGCCGCCCAGCTCACATTTTCGGCCACATAGGTTTCGGCGACGGCCACCCCCTGGCCGACTACGGCCAGGCCGATGGTCAGCAGCGCCAGCAAGGTCAGAGTGCGCGGCGCTCCGCCAGCGGTGGCCTGGTCTATGAAGCGGCTCGCCAGCAGCGGTGTGACCACCTGCACACAGATGGCGCCGCCCAGAATCACCGCCAGCAGGCCCATCCGCACCCAATGAGGTCGCAGGTAGTGGGACAACAGCCGCCAGTAGCGGTTCAATGCCTGAAAACGGTGAATGGACAGCTCCTCGTCTCGTCGCGAGTGGATTTCCAGGGGATTTCATGGGGAAGGATGCTGTGTTCCACAGAGAACCCATCCCTCCAGACTGACGAGAGCCAGCGTATCACCTACAGCAGGGGCGGTGGTATCAGATATCTATAGGGAAACGCGGCGGCTCGCTCGCACGGCCGTGAAGGGCGGGAGAATAAGGCGATGGGCATGAAGCCCGCGGATCACGCCAGGGCTGGGTCAGAGCCGCGCGTGTCGCCCAGCAGCTCGGCGGCGGCATCGAGCACCTGATCGGCACTAATCGCTTTCAGGCAGGCGAAGGAATAGCAGGTGTTCGGCACCCAGGGCGCGTCGTTGCCGATGAAGTGGAAGCATGGGCTGCATGGCAGCTCCGAGCGCACGATGCGCTGGCGATAGCCGCGCTTGCCGATGGGACGGAATTGCTCGGCGTTCGATGGGCCGAAGATGCCCACCGCCGGCGTCCCCACCGCCGCCGCCATGTGCAGCGGGCAGGAGTCGTTGCCAACGAAGACCGCCGACAGCTCGATGAGCGCCGCCGTCTCTTTCAGTGTCGTCGCGCCGGCCAGAAGCGTCACGTTGCGCCCGACCAGCGCCGCCACTTCCTCGCACATCGGCACGTCGGCCGGCCCGCCGATCAGCAGCACGTGCGCGTCGAAACGCTCGATCAGGCGCGTCGCCACCTCGGCGAAGCGCTTGGGCGCCCAGCGCTTGCGGCCATTGAAGCCGTCGCCGCCGACGTGCATCGTCACCAGCAGGTGCGCGGGCGAGAGACCGCGCTCGCGCAACACGCGCCGCGCCGCCGCGCGGTCTTTCGCGGTGACGTACAGTCGCGGCTGGCGCTCCTCCTCGGTGAGCGGGCGCTCCAGCACCGGCGCGACCGCTTGCAGATAGTGGTCCACGGCGTGCCGGGCGCGGTAGCGATCCGAGTGGCCGCCGATCAGCCACCAGAGCGCCGGCTTCTCCACCGTGAGCGACTTCTGATAGACACCGGCCATCATCAGCACCAGCCCGCCCACCGGCGAGAGGTTGATCACCAGGTCGTATTTCGTCTGGCGCAGCTCGCTCAGCCCGCGCGCCAGCCGCAACACCTTGTTCTCGGCGCCGTCGGTCGGGTCGTCGGTCAGGATCAGGTGGTCAACATTCGGGTTGTCGCGCAGGATGCCGGCGTTGCCGCGCGAGGCGAGCACGGTGATCTTCGCCCAGGGGAAGCGCTTGCGCAGCACCGTCACCGCCGGCGTCGCCAGCAGGGTGTCGCCGATGGGCAACAGCATACTGACGAGCACCCGCGCCGGGTCCAGTGGCGTGTATACGTCCACCGCCCGCTGCCGCCGCACGGCCGGCCCGAATGGCTCGACCTGGGCTGCCTGGGCGGCCGCGGCATACCTCAGGCGCATTGGTGTTGTCAGCCCCGCATCGAACATATGACTCCTTGCCTCACCCCGCGCCAGCCGCGACGCCGATCTTGGTCGCGCGACCCCACTTGCGTCGATCCCCATTGCATGCCGCGCACCAACGAGCGGGCGCGAAACAGCCCCTCTACACAATACGCTTGGACACCACCTCATCTTTCAGGTTATAGCAGGCGAGAAGCAGCTTCACCATCGGTATCGTTGCCGATCTTGCCGCTGAGGTACACGCTCGCCAGCCCAATGATTGCGATAGCGATGGCGAGCGCGTCCATCGCGGCGGGAAGGCCGAACACATCCGCGGCCAGGCCCATGATCAGCACGGATGGCACCGTCAGCGCGTTCAGCAACATCCCCTGCAGCGCCAGCACACGGCCTTTGATCCAGTCCGGCGCGCGCTCTTGTAACTCGGTCTGCGCCGGGATGTTCACTAGATCCAGCGCGATGCCGATCAGGAACATCACCGCCAGCGCGAGCGTCAGATAGGCGGGGGCGGTCCACCACTGCTCACGGTGGACCGCCATCGCCACGGCGCGCGCCAGCGTGAGCGCGGCGGCGCAGACCGCCAGCGCGATCACGCCGACGGCGACCGTCCGGCTGTAGCGCAGCCGGCGCACCAGCAGCGGCGTGAGCGCCGATCCGAGCACCAGCCCGGCCCCGGCTGGGATGAAGACGAGCGCGGCGTGGCTGGGGTCGAGGTTGAAGAAGACGCCGACGAAGCTCGGCGCGATGGTCGCGATGATCGCCACCACCGTGCCGCCGAGGCAGAGCTGCAAGACGGCGTGCGAGAGGCGCCCATCGCGCCGCACGTAGCGCCACGATTCCACCATGCCGGCCCATAGCCCACGCAGTTGGCGGCTGCGCGTCGTGTGCGTCGCCGCCAACACGCTCAACCGCTCGAAGCGGAAGCGCTCCTTGGGGATGGAGACGATCAGCAGCGAGCAGACGCCGTAGAGCAGCACCACCAGGATGAAGAGCGTCTCGATGGGCTGCACCTGGATGCCGTGGGACGCCGTGCCGAGCGTGATGACCGGCACGAACAGCAGCACCGCCGGGCCGAGGATGATCAGCCCCAGCGCCTGCGCCAGCGTGAAAGTGATGTTGAAGAGCGAGAGCGCGCTGATCAGCTCATCCGAATGCACCAGCAGCGGGATGGTCGCGCCTTCGGCCGGCGCGAAGAACTGGCCGACCATGGCGGTGAAGAAGCTGAGCAGCAACACAGGGATCAGCGCGGTCTGGTCCACAAAGAGCGCGATCACGAAGCCAATCGAGGCCAGCCCGCGCAGCACGTTGCTCACCCAGAGCACAGTGCGGCGGTTGAAGCGGTCCACGATCACGCCGGCGGGTGCGCCGAAGAGCGCCGCCGGCAGGCTGAACGCCACGATGGCGCCGCTGGTGCGTGTCGCCTGCAAGTTCGACCCCTGCGTGGCGACGAGCACGATCAGGCCGTAGTTCGAGGCGTTCATGATCGTCTGCGAGATGAGCTGCGCCACCCACAACCGCAGGAAATACTTGTTGCGCAGCACCGTGCGGAACCCACGCGACCCACCACCGCCGGGCGGCGCCGGTGGGCGCGGGCCAACCGGCCTCGCCCCGTCGCGCAGCGGGCGTGTCGGCTCGCGCGCGATGTTGCGCGCCCCGGCGGAGAGGCGCTCGGCGCGCGCGGCGGCGCGGCCCTCGGCAGAGAGGTCGTCGTCGTCCAGTCGCGTCGCTCTAGCCATCCTCGTCAGCCATCCTCGTCATCGCTCGCAATCGCCGGCTCATCAGCCCCACGGCTGAGGATTTGCTTGATGCGGCGCTCCAGCTCGCTGCGCGGCAGCAGCACGCGCCGGCCGCAGCCCTCGCACTTCAGCCCGATGTCGGCCCCCAGACGCACCACGCGCCAGTCGGTGCTGCCACACGGGTGCGGCTTGCGCAGCCGCACGCGGTCGTTCAGGCCCAGGTCCGCGTACTTCATGGGCTTCATGGCCGCACCTCTGGCTCGCCGTCCGGCGGCGCGTCCATCATCGGCGCGCGTGGGTCCGTGTACAGATGATGCCGCGCGATGTAGGCGCGCACACGGTCGCTCACGAGATAGCGTATCGGCAAGCCGGATGCCACCCGTTCGCGCAGCGTCGTCGCCGCCAGCTCGATCTCCGGCCCCGGCAGCACGATCAGCTTCTCGCCCAGGCCCGGCAGCGCGGCCACGAGCCGCTCCACATCGCCCTCCGCACGCGGGAAGCCGGGCCGGTGGGCCGCCGCGACCTGATCTACGCTGGCGACGATCCCGGCGGGATCGCGCCAGTGCGGCAGGTACGCCAGCATGTCCCAGCCGAGGATGAGCGTCATGCGCGCCGCCGGCCCCCAGGCGTCGCGCAGGATGCGCAGCGTGTCCACCGTGTATGACGGCCCCGGCCGGTCGTGCTCGACGGTCGTCAGCGCGAAGCGGGCATCGCCGGCAATCGCGGCTTCCACCATAGCGCGGCGGGCCTCCCACGGGCTGATGGCGTGTCCCGCCTTGTGCGGTGGGTCGGCCGCCGGCATGAACCAGACGCGGTCCAGCCGTAAGCGGACGTACGCCTCCTGCGCCAGCACGAGATGCCCGACGTGCGGCGGATCGAAGGTCCCGCCCAGGATACCATAGCCCGGCCCCTTTTGCACGCCCGTTCCCTCCAGCTCGATGCCAGCTCGATGCCAGCTCGATGCGATGTGCCTGCCGCGTGAGGGCCGCTATCCAGCGCGACCCGATCATGGCCGTAGGTGATACGCCCGAAGCGTGCTCTGGGTAGCGCGCCGTCTCCCGTGCGGCCAGCGACACGTCCGGCCTACACCGGCACCGCCGTCGCGGACGCCAGCAGCGCCACCTCCGCGCCCGCCACCTGCGCGCGCACGCGCTCGATGGCCTCGCTCAATGCGTTCGCCTGCTCGGCGGGATTGCTGGTGCCCAGCCAGAAGATGGCTTGCAGCTCGATGGCGGCGGCCGTGGCTTTGTTGAGCGTAACGCGCGGCGGCTCCGGCTTGTACAGAATCGCCGGTACGCCCTCCAGCGCGCGCAGAATCTCAGCCTCGGCCTGGTCGAAGCCCTCCGCGCCACCGCCACCGGCGGCGACTGTCACCAGCAGCCCCGCGCGCCGGCCGTCGTTCGTGCTCAGGTTCACGACCGGCAAGCTGAAGAGCATCGAATTGGGGATGAGCACCTGCTGGCCGTCGGCGGTGCGCAGCGAGGTATAGCGAATCTTGATGTCCTCCACCTTGCCGGTGTAGGGCGCGAGCGCGATGCGGTCGCCGATGGAGAAGGGATGCTCCACAAGCAGGTAGATGCCGGCGACGAGGTTCTTCAGCACGTCCTGCAGCGCCAGGCTCAGCGCCACCGTCAGCGCGCCGAGCAGCGCCACTGGCAGCGCGATCCCCGTTCCCCAGATGGCGAGAATCACCACCAGCCCGACCGCCAGTGTCGCCACATAGACGACGCGCGCGCCCAGCACGATCAGATTCGGGTTGATCTTGCTCTCGTGCTTGACGATGGCGGTGTAGAGCGCCCGCGCAATCGCCAGCGTGCAGGCGACGACAATCAGCGATTCGCCGGCTTGCAAGGCCAGCCCGCCGAGCAGCGAGCCAAGGCTGGTGTGCTGGTCTTTGAGCAGCGGGGCGAGCGTCTGGTCGGAGAACCAGATGAGCCCGATGGTGACGGCGGCGGCGAGCCAGACGCAGAGCAGCGTGATCCGGCCGAGCCAGCGGCTCATACCGGTCTTCTCCACGCGCAGCAGCCGCTCCGCCATGCGTCCGCCGTGCGCCGCGCCGCGCGTCTCCAGCACGACGGGCACGCGGTTGACGAGCCGCGCCAGCACCGGCCCCGCGACGAGCGCGATCAACACCGTCACCAGCGTGAGCACAGCCCGCCCTGGATGATCCGTGACGGCGCTCAGCAGGTTATCCCACAAGTTGGGGGTGGTGGAGTCCGCGACTACAAGGTGCCATACAGCGGTGGGCTGCCCGACACCGACCATTGCTGCCATCGTATACCTCCGGCGGGTTCCGCCGGCCTCCTCGCGCCCTACAAGAGCCGCTCCAGCTCGTCCAGATAGCCGGCAAAGGTGTCGAGCGCCTGCTGCACCGGCTCCGGCGTCGAGAGGTCCACCCCCGCGTCGCGCAGCAGGTTGATGCTGTAGTCCGACGAGCCGGCGGAGAGGAAGCGGCGGTAGCGTTGCACCGCCGGCTCGCCCTCGCTGAGAATCTGCTTCGCCAGCGCCGCCGAGGCGGAGATGCCCGTCGCGTACTGGTAGACGTAGAAGCTCGAATAGAAGTGCGGGATGCGCGCCCACTCGTTCTCGATCAGCTCGTCCACGTGGACGGCCGCGCCGTAGTATTGCTCGTTCAGGCGCTTGAAGATGCCGCTGAGCAGGTCCGGCGTCAGCGCCTCACCCGCCTCGGCGCGCGCGTGCGCCTCGCGCTCGAACTCGGCGAAAAGTGTCTGGCGGTAGAGCGTCGTGCGGTAGGTCTCCAGCGCGTGATTGATGATGTACAGCTTCAGCGCGCGGTCCTCAGTGTGCTGGAGCAGGTCGTGCGTCAGCAGCGCCTCGTTGAGCGTCGAGGCCACCTCGGCGACGAAGAGGGTGTAGCTGCTGTAGGGGAAGGGCTGCGTCCGCCAGGTGAAATACGAGTGCATGGAGTGGCCCATCTCGTGCGCCAGCGTGAACATGCTATCCATGCTCTCCTGGTAGTTGAGCAGCACGAACGGCTGTGTGCCGTACGATCCCCAGCTATACGCCCCGGAGCGTTTGCCCTCGTTCTCCAGCACGTCAATCCAGCGTGAGGCGAAGCCGGTGCGCAGCGCGCTCACGTACGTCTCGCCCAGCGGCGCCAGCGCTCGCGCCACCCGCTCTTGCGCCTGCTCGAACGGCACTTTGTACTCGACCTCACGCACCATCGGTACGTACAGGTCGTACAGATGCAGCTCGTCCAGCCCCAGCAGGCGTTGGCGCAGGCGCAGGTAGCGATGCAGCTTGTCCAGGTTCGCGTCCACCGTCGTGACCAGGCTGTCGTAGACGTTGGTGGGGATGTTGTGCGGGTCGAGCGCCGCCTCCAGCGCGGTGGGGTAGTGGTGGGCGCGAGCGAAGAAGAGGTCTTTCTTCACCTGCGCTGAATAGGTCGCCGCCAGCGTGTTGCGATAGGCGCGGTACGTGCCGAGCATGGCCTCGAAAGCGGCCCGGCGCACGTCGCGGTGCTGGCTTTCGAGGAACAGCGGCACGTAGTTGCCCTGGGTGAGCCGCACCTGCCGGCCCTCGGCGTCGGTCAGCACCGGCAGCTTCAG
>JAICVS010000127.1 GCA_025935195.1 Ktedonobacterales bacterium | reverse complement strand
GCCAGCGCCTCCGCGGCCGGCGACATGACCGGCGAATGGAAAGCGCCGCTGACCGGCAGCGGCACGACACGCCGCGCGCCGCGCGCCTTCGCCTCTTCCATCGCCAATTCGAGCGCCCGCCGCGCGCCGGAGATCACGATCTGGCCGGGGGCGTTGTCGTTGGCGACGACCACCCGCCCCGCGCCGGGGTGCGTCCCGTGTGCCTCATCCGGCCCCAGCTCGGCGCGCGCCCGCGCGGTCGCCTCGGCGCAGACGGCCTCCAGCGTCGCGGCGTCCAGCCCGAGCACGGCGGCCATGCCGCTGGGGCAGGCCGTGCCCTCGGCATGCATCACCCGCCCGCGTTCGCGCACCAGCCGCAGCGTATCGCCAATGCCGAGCGCGCCGGAAGCGGCCAGCGCGCTGTACTCGCCGACGCTATGGCCGGCGACGTACGCGGGACGCAGTGGCCGGTCGAGCGGTGGCTCGCTTTCGCCAGCGGATGGCGCGGCGCCCGCGGCCTCCTGCGCGGCTTCTTGCAAGGCGGCGAGCAGGGCGAGGCTGGTGGCGACGATGGCCGGCTGCGTGTTGATGGTCTCGCGCAGCGTCTCGTCCGGCCCCGCGAAGCAGAGCCGCGAGAGCGAGAAGCCGGCGGCGCGGTCGGCGGTGTCGAACACAGCACGGGCGGCCGGGGACGCGCGGTAGATGTCCGCGCCCATCCCGACCGCCTGGCTCCCCTGCCCCGGAAAGACAAAGGCGATGCGCTCGCTCACGCTGCCCTCCGTGGATGCCCTGGATGGCGTCTCGATAGCGTCTCGCGGCGTGCCACCGCATGCGCTGCTGTAGCGCTACTCGGCGCTGGCCCGCTTCGACTTGACCTCGAACACCTGCCGGCCGCGGTACGTGCCGCAGTTAGGGCAGGCGTGGTGCGAGAGCCGCACCTGACGGCACTGGGGGCAGACAGTAAGCTGGGGAATCTTGATCTTGTGATGCGCCCGGCGGTTGCCCTGGCGCCGATTGGTATGGCGTTTCTTCGGCAGTGCGCCCACGATGTGCTCCTCGAACTAAATCTGTTGTCTCAATACGCGGCGCGGGGCGCACGGATTCCGCGCCGGAAAATGCGCCAACGCCCGACTATTGTATCACAGTCGCGCCGGGGCGCACATCCCCCGATTGGGCGGACGACAACGAGAACCAACACGGAGGAGAACTACCACAGAGGACACGGAGGTTTTATGGTGCGGGATGCGCTTGCTCAGGAGCGCTGGCGGCAAGATAGGGACGGATGGTCTCGTACGTGAGCGTACCCACGACGCGCTTTGATGTGACGAATTTCCTGTCTTGGACCTTCTCATGAAAGAGCACGACGTCCCAGCGTGAAAGATCATCCAGGAACGCCATTGATGGGACGATGAGACCTTCGGCATCGGTCGAATAGCGCGCTAGATGCGCGAGCGCGCGCGCAAGACGAGTATCAGTGAAGCGATAGGGCAGATCGTCCAGCCTGAGATCATTCCAGACAGCGGAGTCACACAGATCAATCAGCCGGACTGAGGCAATCCGACAGCGATAGACCGCACGCGGTTTGAAGAGCTGCGCTAATTTGGGCGTGCGCTTGACCTTCAGATGGCGAGCCCACTCGGCCGCGACGACGCCGTGGTCTTTGGCGAAGTACAGCGTGGGCTCGCCTTGCTCATTCCAACGGTTATCTTTGGCCTTCAGAGAGTAGGTGAGATCGAGGACATCGCGTGGCGAATCCTGAGGGATGTGGCGATAGCCAGCCCCGGTCCATGGCTTGACCCAATCGCCCAGGCCCACTAACCGCCCAGCCCTTCGTAGTCGGCGGCAAGCGCGGCGATCACATCGTCTGCGCGGCCCCGGCGAATCATTTCGACTGGAGTGAGGCCACCCAGATCGGGGAGCGGCGTCTGCAGGAAGAGAGCGAACCCTTCAGCGGTGTACACCTCCATGCCCAGTGTCGCGATCTCTACAAGCTGCTCCATGAGGTGGTGCTGAGAGGCGGGAACCCTTCCACTCGCTTCCCATCGCTCGATCGTCTTTTGGCTGACCCCCATGAGATGACCCATTGGCTCACGCCCAAGGCCAAGCCGCTTCCGCACATCACTGGGATCTATCTTCTCCAGGATAGCTGGCATTCGCGCCACCTCCTTCTCAGGCTCAGTATAGGACACTGTCTAGACAAATGTCAAGACATCTACTGTGGGTGACTGGACGGATGAGTGGGATCAAATGTGGACCCAAGCAAAGGACGCGCGAAGATCGCTTTTATGCGCTATGTCTGGATACTGAATCAGGCGCCGGCGCTGGGCGCATCGCCGCCGGGTGTAGGCTGGCGCCGCGGCAGCGGGACGTGCGGCAGCAGGCCGAAGCGCTGCTTGAGGCGCAGGATGCGCATGACGGATTGATTCACCCGCGCTTCGGGGAGCCGGCCGGACCGCACGGCGGCGCGCAGCGCGTCCACCATCGCGCGCATCTGCTCGGTATCCCACGGGCCTTCTAGCAGATCGTTGCCGGCGAGGATGGCGAGCACGCCGGCCTCAGCCATCGAGTAGCGGTCGGTGACGCCGCCCATGTAAAGGGCGTCGGTGATCACCACGCCGTCGTAGCCCAGCTCCTGGCGCAGCACGCCGGTGACAATGGGATATGACAGCTCGGCCGGCATCGCCGGGTCGAGCGCGGGCATCAGCAGATCGGTGGTCATGATCATCGCCGGATCGTGCGCGATCAGCGCGCGGTAGGGCGCGAGGTCGTGCTGCTCGATGAACGCGCGCGAGCTGTTGATCACGGGCAGCGCGTCGTGTGGATTGACGACGGTGGCGCCGAGGCCGGGGAAGTGCTTGGGGCAGGCCATGATACCGTTCTGCTGGTAGGCGTCCACCTGGGCGATGCCCATCTTCGCCACCATGTCGGGCGAGCGGCTGAAGGCGCGAATCCAGGCCGTCTGTGGCGTAAGCACGTCCACGACGGGGGCGAAGTCGGCATTCATGCCAAGCTGCTTCAGCTCGCCGGCCATGCGCGCGGCGTTTTGCGCGGCGACGGCGGGATCGCCGGTCTGGCCGATGTCCCACGCGGCGGGATGTGGGCCGAAGATGCTGTCAATCTGGTCGTCGCCGCCGCCCTCCTGGTCCGCGCCGAGGATGAGCGGGATGCGCGCGCGGGCCCGCATATCCGCCGTGAGCCGTTGCATCTGCGCGACGCTCTCGATGTTCATGGACTGATAGAGGATGACGCCGCCCGCGCCCATCTGGCCGATCATGTTGTCCAGGTCGGGATGATCGGCGTCGGGATAGAGATATTCGACGACGAAGAGCTGGCCGAGCTTCTGGTCGAGCGTCATGCCGTCGAGGATGTGCTGGAGGATGGCCGCGTCATATCGCGGCGCGACCGGGCCGGGCGTGCCGGCGCTATGGGTATGGCCCACGGCGCCAGCGGTCGGGCTGATCGTGGCGGTGGACGCGGGCACGGCGCGACGTACCGCGGGCGGTGATTGCGAAGAAGCGCAGGCGGCGAGCAGCAGGGCAAGCAGCAGGGCGAGCAGTGTCATCGAGGAGCGGGAGTTCCGGCCGCAACGCTCGCGGCGCTGAACCGTCGGCGCACGACCCATGCGGGCTGAAGTCCGGTGTGTGGCGTGCGCTTTCTCCATCGCTGTTCGCTCCATACGCTCGCCTCGCCTCTCGTATCAACCTGAGCCGGATGCTTGGACGGACACAGCGCCGAGAATGAGTCCGCGACGGCGGACGTCGCGGCCGCGGGCCATCCCGGCGCGAATGTATTCGCTGGCCGGCGCACGCGGACATGGCATCACCTCAGGCCGTTGCCTTGTTTGGAAGCAGCGCATCGCCAGGGCTGGTGGCTGATGCCTGCGGCGACGGTGCCGGCGGAGGCGTTGGGGTTGACGTCACCGTCGCGCTCCCGCCCGCCTGTTGCCGCGGCATCGGGATCAGGCCAAGCTGAAGCTTGAGCGTGAGGATGCGGCGCACCGACGCCGTGATGCGCGCGCGCGTGATCGCGCCGGACGCGATGGCCTGCTTGAGCGCGTCGCGCGAATCGCTGACGAGTTGCGGGTCGTACGGGCCGATCAGCAGGTCGGAGCCGGCCTCCACGGCCAGCACCGCCGCCTGTGGGATGCTCCAGCGCACGTTGAGCGCGCCCATATAGAGGCTGTCCGTGACGATCACGCCGTCGAAGCCCAGCTCGTCGCGCAGCACGCCGCTGACGACGGCCGGCGAGAGCGAGGCCGGCAGGTTGGAGTCAACCGCCGGCAGCATCTCGTGCGTCACCATGATCGCGCGCACATCCCCGCGCTGGAGCAGCAGCCGGTACGGCGCGAGGTCCGTCGCCTCCCACTCGCCACGCGAGCGGCTCAGAACGGGCAGGCCGATGTGTGGATCGGTGACGGTGGCGCCGAGGCCGGGGAAGTGCTTGAGCGTGCCGGCGACGCTGCCGGCGGCTTGCAGCCCGCTCAGATAGGCGCCGGCCATCGTGGCGACACGGTCGGGCGTATCGCCGAAGGTGCGGCCGGTCAGCTCCGGGTTGGCGGTGCCGACATCCACCACCGGCGCGAGATCGAGGTTGAAGCCGTAGCGGTGCAGGATGCCGGCGTCCTGCGTGCCGCGCGCCGTCGCATCCGCCGGCGTGGCGAGCGTGGCGGCGGCGGGCAGATCGCCCGCGATGCTCTGGAAGCGGTTGACCGGCCCACCCTCCTGATCCACCGCCATCAGCAGCGGCACCGGCGCGATCTGTTGAAGCTGCGCGGTGGTGGCGCGAATCTGGTCGGCGCTGGCGATGTTGCCGCCGAAGAAGAGCACGCCGCCGGCCCCCTGCTGGTTGACCATCTGGATGACGTCGGGCGTCGGCTCCAGGCCGGTGAACTGCACCAGCATCATTTGGCCGAGCGCGTCGTCGAGCGAGAGGCGATCCGCGAGCGTGGCGGCGTACTCAGCCGGCGTCGGCGGCTGCGCCTGCGCAGGCCGGGCGGCGCGTCCGGCGGTATTGGAGGGCGCGCAGAGCGCGCAGCGCGCCACCGGCAGGCGGCTCCAACCGGCGATCTCGCCGCCGGGCGCCATGAACGCGGCGCTGGCAAGCCCGGCGCGCAGCGCCACCGCCAGCACCACCGCGACGAGCGCCAGCCGCGCCATCCACGGCGGCACACGCCGCGAGGTGCCGTGTGCGGCAGGACTCTCAGCGGGATGCGAGACGGGTGACTCTGCCCGCGTGTGCGCGTGGACGCGCGGAATCGCCCGGCGCTGCCCGGCGCGCGCGCCGCCGGAGCCGATCGGCGCGCTGTCCACACGCGCGGTGGGACTCTCGACGATCCATCGATCGGGGACGTCGGTTGTGGGCGGCTGCGTGGGCCGCGAGGGATGCGAGACACGGCGTGGCATAGCGTGCGTATCCACGTCCGCCAGCGCGCGCGAGAGATCGGGCGGGATGAAGGCCGGTCCGCCGGAGCGGCGTGCCAGGCGTACAGCCGGCCGGCCATCCGCATCGCCGGACTGGGATGGGAATGAGGGTGGTGATGGTGGCGGTGCGCTCATGGGCGTCCCACTTTCGGGCGGTTGAGCGCCATCAGCAGGCCGGTGCGCGCGAGCCAGCCCAGCGCGCCCAGCGCGGCGAACAGCTCCAGCGTACCCACGGCGCCGCTGGCGTGCGGCTCCTGCGCGAGATAGAACGGGCCGATACGCGCGGCGGCGGCCACGGCGAAGGCGCCGAGATCCAGCCAGGCAGGCAGGGTTGCCAGCAGCACAGCGATCTGCCAGCGGCGCGCGAGCAGGCCGGTCAGCGCCGGCAGCACGTAAAACAGTCCAGCGACCAGCGGATACAGCGCGCGCGGGATGGGACCATCCGGCAGGCCGCGCGCGGCCCACTCGCTCTGTGGGACGAGCGCGATCAAGAGCAGAATAATCTCGGCCAGCACGCTGAGCGTGAGCAGCGCCACACGCGCGATTGCCGCCGGACCGGACGTATGGGCGCGGCCATCATCCAGCTCGCGCCGCCCCGATGTGGATGCGGCCGATGCCGCCAATGAAGACGCCGCTGGATAGGATACGCGCTCGCGCGCGCCGCGCTCGGACACCGGCGCCGGCCGTTGCATTCAGCCCTCCCCGCGGTTCCCCCGCCCATCCCGTGCTGGCCGCGCCACACGGCGGGCCGCGACGCGGGCAGCGCCCGCTCACTATCATAACCCCATCCGTAAAGAGAGAAATCCGCCGAGTTACGCGACGACCAGAGGTGTATGGTCTCGCCAACACGGATTCTTCACGGAAGCCGAAGCCTTGCAACGGCCGTCCCTCTGCCTTCCCCCCTCTCCCCGCGGGGAGAGGGGGAGTGAGGACTCCCGCGCGCTTCGAGTATAGGCCGGCGGAAGGCGAAGGGGCTGTGAACGCGCTCACACCTGTGACGGCGCTCACAGCCCAGCGACATTCGGCACACTTTCGTATCCCCTATCCGTTGAAACGTAGTACAGTGGGCAAAACGCCGGAGGGCGGATGCGCCGCACCGGCGTCTCGGCGGGACGCGAGGAGGAAGGGCCGCGGCATGAGCGCAACGGACGAGACGGGAGCGACGAGCGCGACGGGTACGGCAGGCGAGATGGCCAGGCAAGGCGACGAGCTGATCCGCCGCGCGCCGAGCGGCTACCTGTGGAACCAGGCGTTCTCGCTCTGGCTCTTCTTCTCGCTGTTCATCTTCCAGCTCGTGCTCACGCGCACCGTCAGCAAGCCGGACCGCGGCACCTTCACGCAGCTCACCGCGGCGGCCAACTTCGCCATCGTGCTGGCGGCGCTCGGCCTGGAGAGCGCGGGATCGGTCTATCTGCCGCGCGCGCTGGCGGAGCATGGTCCCGCGCACGGCGCGGCCGTAGCCATGCGGCTGGCGCTGGTGCGGCTGGGCGCGACGCTGCTGGTCGCGGCGGGCGTGCTGTTCAGCCTGCCGCTGCTGGGCCACATTCTGACCTCGCTCCACGCGCCGGGCGCCGGCGACCTGGCGGCCCAGCTCGAAGACCCCGTGCTGGGGCAGCACACGCTGGCCGTCGCGACGTACGTGATCGCCGCCGGCATGATGAACCTGCTCGCCTCGTTCCTGACGGCGCTGCTGCGCACGCGCGTGGTCTTCATCGCCGGCGGCGCGGCGCAATTGCTCACGTTGGGGCTGGTCGTCGTCTTCCTCGGCGACCTGCATCTCTCCGTGGATAGCGGGCTGTTGGCGCAGACGGCGCCGGCACTGCTGACCTCGCTGGTGTACGTCGTCGCGCTCTGGCGGACGCTGCGCGCGCGGCCGGCGAAGCGGACGGGCGGGCAACTGACCTGGCCGATGCTGCGGCTCGGCATCGCGGCGTGGCTGGCGGACCTGCCGACGGGACTGCTGAAGGCCATCCCGGTGGCGCAATTGCTGGCGCTGCTGCCGCTGGCGGGCCTCTCCGGCACCGAGGTGGATAGCCGGCTGGCGGGGTTCGACGTGGCGTTCCAGATGGGCCACGCGGCGGCGTTCCTCTTCGTGGCCGGCCTGGGCGGCGTCGGGCTGGCGGTGATGTCCGCCGCCTACGCCAACGCCAATCAGGGCCACCTGGCGACGGCCTGGCGCACGGTGGGCAAGCTGCAGGTGGTGCTGGCCGTGCCGGTGGTGGCATTCTGCGTGCCCCACGCCAAAGCGATCAGCGTCGCCTTCTACGGCCAGCCGTACGCCGAGGTCGGGCCGCTGCTGGCGCTCTTCCTCGTCTTCAACGCGCTGGTGCGGCTGGGCGGCGGCGGCGCGCACGACGCCGCGCTCTACGTCATCGGCAAGCAGCGGTGGGTTGTGCTGACCCGCTGGGCCTCGATTGGCGTGTTGGCGCTGGGCGATCTGGCGCTGATCCCACCGTTCGGCGTGGCGGGCGCGCTGGCCGCCGTGGGGCTGGCGCAGCTCTTCTCCGAGCTGGCGCTGCTGGTGCTGGCGTGGCGCGCGCTGCGGCGGCCGTACGTCTTCGGCTTCATGGCGCGCGTGCTGCTGGCGATGGTCCCGGCGCTGCTGTTCGCCGCGCTCTGGCGCCCAGATTCGCTGGTGGGCCTCTTCTTCTCCGGCCTGGGCTACGCGGCGATCTTCCTGGTCTGCCTGCGCGTCGCCCGCCCGCTGGACGCCGAAGACCGCATGCTGCTCGATGCCGTCGCCCGCCCGTTGCGCGCCGCGCTGTTGCCCTTCGTCGCCCCCACCCGGATCGCGACCGCCACGGTGCGCGGGCCGGCTGCGCCGCCGCGCTCGTTGGAGCCGGTTGGTTCAGGCCCGCTGCCCATCCCTGGCAAAGAGCCGCGCTGAGAGGACGAGACGAGAACGACCACAGAGGACACAGAGGTTCATGGAGGAAGATCAGGAGATCGCGGCCGTAATAGTCTTTCCCCATGCGCTACGAACATGCCGCCCGCTTCTCCAGCCCGCGCAGGCGGGCTTCGCGGCCGCCAGGCCATCCAGGCGCGAATTCATTCGCCGGCCTTCCTGCCCGCCAGCTTGACTCCCCGCGCGCTTTATGGTAAATTAGTTCCATGACCACGTCGCCACCTG
Organism: Ktedonobacterales bacterium; assembly: GCA_025935195.1. GTDB lineage: Bacteria > Chloroflexota > Ktedonobacteria > Ktedonobacterales > JADMIN01 > JAICVS01. The sequence continues at coordinate 4,043 of JAICVS010000127.1, read as the reverse complement.
ACCCCACTCATTCGGGTTTGTTCTGGGTTGTTGTCATTAGCCTGACCGATTCGAGGCGGGATTACCCCCGGCATTCATGCCGGGAGGCCAACGCATGGCAACGGCCTACTCCCATCCGGTATCACATCTGACCAACCGCACATGAGGCGCACACATGCTCACCTCACGCACTCACATCAACCGCCACACACGCCTGGACACCCCACCGGCAACCCAAACCCTTGCCGTTTTTGCCGCCCACCTTGCCACTTTTTGCCGCTTTTGCCACCCATAACACCAAGTGTCAAGTTGTCATTCCCGGCATATCGGCTTGAATTCGGCATTCGCGCGCGAAGCGGTGCCGATCACCGTGTGAAAAACGGCAAAAACGGCAATGTTGACCAATCCAGTCAACATCTCCGGCTCTCACTAGGGTTGGCGCTGCTCTTGCGTAGGTAGCGAGTGCGGCCACAAGACGAGGGCAGTGTGCGGGTAGCGTGAGAGGGAGAGACGGTGTGGCGCAGGCAAGAGACAACCAAGGAGCAACGCGCATGCGGGCGATAGAGTCTGATGTCCGAGACATCCCAGAGGATCGCGAGCGGCCATCCGGGCATACGGATGGGCCGGTCGTGGTGATCTTCAACCCGGAGGCGCGCGCCGCCAAAGCCGGCGAGATCACGGCGGAGGCGCTAGAGAACGCCTGTCGCGCGCACGGCATGCAGGCGCGCATCGCGCCCTGCGACTCCGAGGAGCGGTCCGCCGCGATCGTGGCGGAAGCGGTGCGGACCGGCGCGCGGGCGGTTGTCGCCGTCGGCGGCGACGGGACGGTCCACGCCATCGCGCGCGCGCTGATGGAGGCGGGCCGGCAGGGTGACGGCGGCGCTAACGGCGTGACAACGGCGCTGGGCATCGTGCCGTTGGGGACGATGAACAACATCGCCTGCGGGCTGGGCATCCCCGAAGACCTCGACGGCGCGATTGACGCCATCGCGGCGGGCCATACGCGCCCCCTGGACCTGGGATCGGCGGACGGCCAGCCGTTCATAGAGGTGGCCGGCGCCGGCCTCATCGCCGACCTCTTCCCGATTATGGAGGCGGTCAAAGGGCGGCCGTGGATGCTCCCGGCGGCGCTGTGGCGGGCGTCGCGCACGCTGCGCCAGTTCCATTCCACCCGCGTGACCCTGCTGCTGAACGGCCGGCGCCTGCGTCCGCGCGCCATGCAGATCACCGTCTGCAACACACCGATCCACGGCGCCAAGTTCGAGCTGGCCCCCGGCGCGCGGCTGGACGACGGCCAGCTCGACATCGTGGTCTTCACGCGCATCCGCCCGCTCGCCCTGCTCTGGCACATGGCGCTGGCCGCGGGCGGGCGCCACGTCGGCCATCCCGGCATCCGCCGCTTCCGCGCGGCCGAAGTGTCAATCGCCCCGGCAGCACCCTGGCCGCTGCAACTGGACGGGCAAGAGCTAGACACGTGCGGCGCTGGCACCGAGCGGCCCGTGCTCACACTGCGCGCGCTACCACATGCGCTACAAGTGCTCGCGCCGCCAGAGCAGGCGTGCGACCCCGCGACACAGGAGGGCTTGCTACGCACCGTGCTGCGCGCCACGCCCGCCCCGCCCCAGGCGCTCACCCGTGCGGCCACCGCCGTCGGCGAGAAGTCGAAAGAGGCGGTGCGCCAGGTGGTGACGCCGCCCGTCCCACCCTCGCCGGCGGCGGTCGAGCCGCCGCGCAAAGCGGCGCGTCGTGCCGGCTGGCTGCGCAGCCTCTATTTCGTCGGGCTGATCGCGATGATCGCGGCCTCGCTGGCCGCGCGCAAGAGCGGCATCCTGCCCGGCGACCTCGCCATCACACGGGCGATCCAGCGGCGGCGCACTCCCGCGCGCGACCTCTTCTTCACGGCGGTGGCGGAGCCAGGGTTCCCGCCGTGGGGCGGAGTCGGCGTCCTCCTGCCGGCAGCGCTCTTCTGGCGGGCGCGGCTGCGGCTGGAGGCGCTCTTCATGCTGCTCGGCGGCGGCACCGACGCGGTCAACTTCGTGATCAAGCGCGTCGTGTGCCGGAAGCGCCCAGCGGACCCGCTCGTGCGCGTGGTGCGCATCATCCGCGAGCCGAGCTTCCCCAGTGGGCACGTCATGCACTACCTGGCGACGTTCGGCTTCCTGGCCGCGGCGGCGGTGGCGAACCTGCGGCCCTCGCGGCTGCGGCGGGCGGTGGTGGCGGCATGCGCGGCGATGATCGCGCTGGTCGGCCCGTCGCGCGTCTACCTGGGCGCGCATTGGCCAAGCGATGTGGGCGCGGGCTACGTCTGTGGCGGCCTGTACCTGGGTGGCATGCTGGAGCTCTACGCCTGGGCCAAGCGCCACCAGGCCGAGGAGCATGAGGCGGAGCATGAGGAGAGGCATGGAGAGGAGGATCGCGCCGAGCATCCTTCGTAGGCCGGTTGGGCGCCGCCTCGTATCCCAGTCCGCGACGGCGGACTTTGTGGCGGAACGCCCTCAGGCGCGGTTTCAACCGCCCGCTTGCCGTTGCGAGCGCCCACGACCACACCGGCCATAGGTACTGAGTCCGCGGCCATTGACCAATGCGCGCGGCATGGCATATCATATGCTTGATGGAATAGCGCGAGACGCTCGCGCATTCCACGCAACGGCCCACTCGTTAGGTGAGGCGTCCGCGGAGAACAAAGGCCACGGACCGGAAACGTCGAGAGACGCCGACGGTCAGGACAGGTGGCGCCGGCTCAAGGCGCAACCCCCAGTGGCTGAGGGCAACACCTCTACGTCCCGCGGTGCCAAAGCTCGACCAGGGAGGGGGCGTCCGGTCTTGCCGCCCATGCCGATCCAGGCGATCAGATGGGTGCGCGGCCGGAGCCATAGCGCACTGCCTGCGCCCCCTTCCACATCGGGAGGGGGCTTCTCGTTTTCCCCGGCTGCCATGCGCGCGGCAGGCGCGGCGGCCGGGCAGCGAAAGGAGGAACGTATGGACGCTGGTCCGAGTACCAGTTCCTACGTTCGGTTCGTCGTCTTCCGCCGACGCGGATCGGCTCCTCCCGCCCGCCACCGCTCCGATCACCTCGATCACCTCCTCTGAGCGGCGCACGGCAGGTCAGGCGCCGAGCGCGCCGGCCTAGCCGCCCGCCAGAGGGGAGGTGTCCCTATGGAGCAGAAGGTCTTTGCTCCCGGAATCGGCATGACGCCGGGCATTCCGGCCATCACGTCCGTTGCGCGTCGCTTCGGCGCGGTCCTCGGCACACTATTCGCGACAATTGCGGAGCCGCCGCGCCACGCGCTCACCCGTGCCACCGCCTATCCGCTCTTCGACCGCCCCGCCCAACGCTTCCGCCAGTTCCGCAAGTGGCGCAAGCGCCGCTTCGCTGGTCTCGCCGCGCTGCTCGGCCTCTTCGGCCCGGGGCTGATCGCCGCCAACGCCGGCAACGACGCCGGCGCCATCGCCACCTGGTCCAGCGTCGGCGCGCAATACGGCTTCGAGTTCCTCTGGATTCTCGTCATCATCACCCTCAGCCTCTCGGTGGTGCAGGAGATGTGCGCGCGCATGGGCGCCGCCGCCGGCCAGGGCCTCTCGGACCTCATCCGCGAGCGCTTCGGCGTGCGCGGCGCGGCCTTCGCCATGCTCACCCTGCTGGTCGCCAACGCCCTGATCACCATCTCGGAGTTCGCCGGCATCGCCGCCGCCTCCGAGCTGTTCGGCATCCCCAAATACCTGACCGTGCCGGTCGCGGCCGCTGGTATCTGGCTGCTGATCACGCGCGGCTCCTACGCCAAGGTCGAGAAGGTCTTTCTGGCGATGTCGCTGGCCTTCCTGACCTACCCCATCGCGGCGGTGCTGGCGCACCCGAACCTGGGCGCGCTGGCCCACGGCTTCGTGCCGTCGGGCCATCTCACCGTGACCTTCCTGCAGCTCCTGGTCGGCACCATCGGCACGACGATCACGCCCTACATGCAGCTCTACATCCAGTCCAGCGTCGCCGAGAAGGGCGTGGACATGGCGCACTACAAGGCCGAGCGCAACGAGACCTACTTCGGCTCGGTCTTCGCCGCGATCGT
>JAICVS010000238.1 GCA_025935195.1 Ktedonobacterales bacterium | reverse complement strand
TTGGCTGGGCTAGCGGACGGGACGCCCGTAGCCCAGTCAATAAAGCCGGGCAGGGCGGTGATGGCGGCCATGATCACGCCGGCGATGTTGGCGACGACGGCGATCTTGAACCAGAACGTGTCGCCGCCGATGAGATAGGCCAGGTACGCGACCACCGTGGACGTGTACAGGGCGATGGGATAGGCGACCAGCATGGGATGCACCGGATGCCCGAACAGCTTGATCCTGCTGTACATGCGCGATTCCTCCTCTTTCGCGGCGTGCGCTCACACAGTACGAGCGCAACGCTACGGATACCTGTCGCACGGGGTATGCCGCCGCCGCTCATTTGCGGTAGGTGGCGGGAATATTGCCTGCTGCGCGGCAGCGGGAGGCATGATATAGTAGAGAGGCAGGAGCGCTGGTGAAGGACATGGGCGCGTGGACGTACGGCGAAACCGGCAATGCTGGGGCGGGGGCGGCGTGTGGACAGGGCGAGGTGGCACAAGGTGAACCAGGGCTTACCATCCCTATGCGGGCCCTATGCGGGCGGTGCATGGGGCGGATGGGCGTACACACGTGCGCGGTGGTGGGAAAGGCGATGAGTCATGTCCGATGAGCGAGCGCCGAATTCCCTGCCTTTGCGCAAAGCGCGCAATAGCACGACCGGCCACGTCGTCCGCAAGCGCGCGACGACGACCTATGGTCCCGCTGGTCCCGCTGGTCCCGCTGGTCCCGCGCGGGCGACCTATGGCCCCGCGTCCAGCCCCACCCCTGGTGGCACACTCGCTGATGCGGCGCAGGGGCGTGTCTCGCCGCCGCTGAACGACGACGCGGGCCTCGGCCCGGCGCCAACGTGGGGCACAGCCTGGTCGCAGCGCTACACGCCGATGCCGCCGCCGCAGGTGCCGCCCACGCCATCTGGGCCATCTGGGCCATCCGTGCCACGTGGACAGCCGGCAGTGAATGGCGCGTTGCATCCCTATCCGCCAGGGTATCAGCCGCCCGCCGATCCGCGCTTCCCCGATCCGCGCTTCCCCGCGTCGCCGAGCCAGCCCGTCATCCGCTCCGGCCGTATCACGGGCCGGCCCGGCACACAGCCCGCCGCACCGCGCTACGGCCAGGCGCTCCCGCCGCGATCGAGCAACAGCGTGCCGCTGCGTCCCGGCCAGGCCGGCGCCGTCACCTCGCTCCAGCATTCGGCCGCGGCCAACGGCCACCAGGCGCCGCGCGCATCGGTCGTGAGCAATAGTGTTCCGCTCGGTTCCTCCGGCGGCCCGATGATTCGTCCGGGCCGTATCACGGGCGCTCCAGCGCCAGCGGTGCGGCCCGCCCGACCCAGCCAATCCGCTCAATCCGGTCAGCCGGGGCGCGGGGCGGCCCCCCCGCCGCAGTGGGCGGCCCCGCGGGTCGCGTTGCCTGTGCCGTCCGGAGGCCTGTGGGGGTCACCCACCGTTCAGCTTGCTGGGCGGGTGTTGCGGCGCTACGCGCGTAGCATCTGGCTGCCGGCTGAGCTGCTCTTCGTGGGGCTGCTGTTTTTCATTGCCTTCCGCTCGACCTTCGACACGACCTATTTCTTCGGCACGGCGAACTTCGGCCTGGGGCTGCTCTCGATTTTCGGCACGTACGCGCTGGCGCAGCGGGTGATGCCGGCGCGCATGTACGTGCGGGGGGCGCTGCGCGAGGGGCGCCGGCCGCGTGTGGGCGGCATCCTGCTTGCCTCGGGCATCTTGCGTGCGGTGTATCTCCTGCTGTTGCTGGCGCTGGCGCTCGTCTTCCAGCGCATGCCCATCCTTGACCTGAGCGCGCTGGCGGTGGGGGCGCTGGGTTTGCTGGTGAACTGCGTGCTCATCGCGGCGATCACGCTGGCGCTGGCCTCGCCGATCGCGACACAGCTCAAGCGGGTCGTCTTCCTGGCGTGGCTGGTGGCGGCGCTGTACTCGTACTCGTACGGGGATCGGCTGGCGGCGGTGCTGGCCTTCACACGCATCCCGCTGATGCCCTTCTCCCTCACCTATGCGCTGAGCGTGACTGGCCAGATCGGTAGCGATGGGCTGTTGGGGCTACTGGTGGAGCTGGCCTACATCGCTGGGTTGATCTTCCTCGCTGATCACTGGCTGGCCGGGCGTCTGGGCGAAAAGATGGCGCGGCAGGCGGTCGCTCCCGCGTAGGGAAGTCCTCACCTGCTGTCCTCCTCATCTTCCTCATCTTCCTCATCTTCCTCACGGGGCTCGGCGTCAGCCGGCGAGTCGGCCAGTTGACGCACGCGCGCCAGCAACGCTTGCATGTCCACCTGCGCGGCCCGCGCGAGTGGATGGTCGGGCGGCGCCTGGGCCGCCAGGGCATCCGCCGCGCGCTCGTAGAGCGGCAGCGCCGCCGCGAGCCCCTCCGCCTCGTTGCGCGCGCTCGCCACGCCCAGGAGCGCCAGTGTCGTCAGCGGATGCCGCTCACCCAGCGCACGAGTGTGGATGTCCGCCATGCGCTCGATGAGCGGCGGGATCGCGTCGTAGTTGCCCTGTGCGCGGTGGACTTCGGCCAGCTTTTCGAGGATCGGCACGTGCTCCAGGTGATCGAGGCCGAGCGCCGCTTCACGCAACGCCAGCGCGCGCTCCAGCAGCGCCCGCGCTTCCATATAGTCCGCCGCCGCGTAGCGCTCGCCCGCCACGCGCACCAGCGCCGCCGCTGTGTCCACTGTCTGCCGGTCGTTCTCTGAGAGGGGCGGGCGCCGCGCCTCGGCGGCGAGCCGGTCCACCAGCTCGTGAAGCTGTTCGGCGGCGCGCGGATCGGTTGGCGACTTCCGCAATGCCTCCAGGATGCGGTGGACGGGGATGGCGGCGGTGGAGTCGTTCAGCGCGACGAGAATTCCGCGCAGCTTGCTCAGGCTCGCGCGCGTGTCGGCATGCGCCGGCCCCAAGGCGCGCTCGCGGATGATCAGCGCACGCTCGTACAGTGGGCGGGCGGCGGCGTCCTCTTTGCGTCCCTTGTGGATGTCCGCGAGGTTGATCAGGGTGTGCGCGACGGAGGGGTGATCCGGTCCCAAGGCGCGCTCGTGGATGGCGAGGGCGCGCTCCAAGAGGGGCCGCGCGGCGGCGCGCTCGCCCTGGTCTGCCAGCACAGCGGCCAGGTTGTTCAGCGCCCGCCCGGTGCTGACATGCTCGGCGCCTAGCACCCGCTCGTAGATCGCCAGCGCGCGCTGGTGCAGCTGGCGGGCGAGGGCAACGTTGCCCCGGCTATGCCAGAGGACGCCCAGATTGGTGAGGCTGGCGGCGGTGCTCTTGTGGTTTTCGCCCAGCACCCGCTCGCGGATCGCCAGGGCGCGCTCATGCAGGCGGATGGCATTCTCCATGTCGCCGCGCCGGCGGCGGGCGACGGCCAGGTTGCCCAGCGCCTCCGCTGTGTCCTCGTGTTCTGGCCCGAGCGCCGCTTCGCGGATCGCCAGCGCGCGTTCCAGCAGCAGGTGCGCCTCCGCCGCGTCTCCGGGGTGTAGCCGCACGAGCGCCAGGCCGTTATGGCTGCGCGCCACGGCCGGATGGCGCACGCCGAGCGCCCGCTCCCGTATCCGCACCGCGCGCTCGAAGAGGGGCCGCGCGGCGGCGTACTCGCCGAGATCGGTCAGCGCGACCGCCAACTCGTTCAGGCTCTCCGCCGTGTCGGGATGCTCCGGCCCCAGCGCCGCTTCGCGGATCGCCAGCGCCTCGGTGAAGGCCGCGCGGGCGGCGGCATAGTCGCCGCGCTCAGAGAGCTGTTTCGCCTCGTCGTGCAGGCGGCGGGCGCGCTCGGTTGGTTCGCCGATACCCTGTCCGTTGTCATCCGGCATGAGATGCCCTCCTCCCGTCCGCGGGTCTGTCGCGTGCGCGTCCATTATAGCCGGGCGTCCACTGGTCGCCGCGCCGTCCCATCGGCGCCACACGCCACACGCCACACGCCACACGCCACACGCCACACGCCACACGCCACACGCCACACGCCACATCTTCCCACGTTGGCATACAATCCACAGATGCCACCCGTAGATGATCCGCGGGGCTGGCGCCCGCGTGGGTGTCACGCGCGTGCGCGTCGAACGCATCAAGCGAATCACAGGAATCAACGGAAGCGCCCGATGCCCATCCTCGCCGTCCTGGCGACCCTCGCGGCCGTCATCCTCATCTTCGCCGTCCTGTGGGACGCCTTCGAGACGATCATCCTGCCGCGGCGCGTGCGCCGGCAGGTGCGCCTCACCCTGATCGTCTACAAGCTCACCTGGGGGCCGTGGGCCGCCATCGCCCGGCGCATCCGCAACGGCGGCGTGCGCGAGAGCTTCCTGAGCGTGTTCGGCCCGATCGCGCTGATCTTCCTGCTCGTGGTCTGGGCGATCGCGCTCATCCTCGGCTTTGGGCTGCTGCAATGGGCGCTCGAATCGCCGCTGATCGCGCCGGAGCAGCGGCCCGGCTTCGGCACTTACCTCTATTTGAGCGGCACGACATTCTTCACGGTCGGCTTCGGTGATGTGGTACCGCAGGCCGCGGCGGGACGGCTGGTGGCCGTCGCGGAAGGCGGGACCGGCTTCGGCTTCCTCGCACTGGTCATCGGCTATCTGCCGGTGCTGTACCAGGCATTCTCGCGCCGCGAGGTCAGCGTCTCGCTGCTCGATGCGCGGGCCGGCTCGCCGCCCAGCGCT
>JAICVS010000231.1 GCA_025935195.1 Ktedonobacterales bacterium | reverse complement strand
CGGATCGCTGTGGCTCGCCTGTGCTGGCTTCAGGCGCGTCACCCGTGCCTTGCCGCTCTGCCGATTCGACGTCGTGTGCGCCCTTACGAGCGCCGCCAGCGCCCGTATCGGCCCCACTCACGGTAGTCCCTCCGGCGTCTCGTCGTCGCTACCGGGGAAGCTGCCCGGCTCGCGTGTCTCACGTGTGCCTCCCCGTCGCTGGCTGCGGGCGCCGGCCGGCGGCGCCCCGCCGCGCTCGGGGAGACCAACCGTGGAACCTTCACCGGCCGGCAGCACCCGCACCCCGCCCGGCGGCGCGATGACGAACTCGCGCACCGTGCCAGTATCGTGCGCCGAGAAGCGCATCTTGAGCACCGACAACACCCGCACCAGCCGGTCGCGCCGCTCCACTTGACGTAACAGCAGCACGTTCTCTGCCATCACCGAGATCGGGTTCTGCGCGAAGTCCAGCTCCGGCGCCGTCGTCTGCGCAATCTCCTTGGTGAAGACCGCCGTCACCCCGCGCATGCGCAACGCCTCCACCAGCGCCGCGAGGTAGTTATCCACCCGTTGCGGCACACCCGTGTCGGCCACCGCGCGCTCCACCTCGGCCGCGCTGTCCACCACCAGCCGCTTCGTCCCCGTCGCGTCAATCGTCTCCAGCAGTTGGTGCGCCAGGATGTCCGGGTTCACCTCCACCGGCGACCAGCGCATCAGCGTCAGCCCGCCCCGCGGGGCCAGCGCCGCGCGCAGCTCCGCCGCCATCGCGAACGGCTCCGCCTTGACGAGCAGTTGGCGGTGGCTCTCACGGAAGCCCAGGAACAGCGTCGGCTCGCCCGCCCGCGCGCCGGCCAGCGCGAAGTGCAGCGCCAGCATCGTCTTGCCTGTACCCAGGCTGCCGACGATCAGCGTGCTGGTGCCGCGCGTCAGGCCGCCTTCGAGCAGGGCATCCAGCTCCGGCAGCCCAAAGGTCGCGCGGCCGTCCAGCTCGCCCGCCGCCGCCATCACGTCGTCGGCGCGGTCCGAGCGCGCCAGCTCGCCGGTGCGGCTCCCCTGCGAAGCTGCCGCCACGCGCGCCTCTAGCCGCGGATAGACGTACGTGCCCGCGCTGGTCAGCCCCAGCCCGTGCAGGCCCGTCAGCGGCGCCCCGCCGCGCACCTTGATCGGCTCGATACCACGCAACTGCTGCACGCCGACCAGATCGTAGCGCAGGCCCAGGATCACGTCGCCGGTGGTCGCCTCAGGGAAGAAAGCCGGGTCGCGCGGGTCGGCCTCGCTGGTGATCAGCGTGGTCGTGCCCAGCACGCTCAGCGTCGAGCCGACATCGTAGAGGAACTGGCGCGCCGCCTGTGGGTCCACATCCGCGCCACGGATGCCACGGAAGCCATCCAGCACGACGAACCCGGCGCGGATGCGCCGCGCCGCCGCCACGATCTCATCGCCCGTCGCCTCCAGCCCGCCGGCCAGGAACTGTTGCAGGCTGAAGAAGTGGACCATGTCGCCGACCAGCTCATCGTCGTAGAAGGTGAAGGCGCTCAGGTGCGCGATCAGCTTGCTCGTCGGCTCGGAGAGCGCGGTCAGCACCATCGCGCGGCGGCCCATGCGCGCCGCCGCGAAGGCCATCTGGTTCGCCAGCGTCGTCTTGCCGCTGCCCGGCGGCCCCACCACGATCACCAGCGCCCCACGCGGCAGCCCACCACCCAGCACCGAGTCCAGGTTGGGCACGCCCGTTGGGTCCACTGGGGGCAGCGTCGCGACCATTTCATCCGGTGCTTCGTGTTTTGTACCCACGCATGTATCCCTTCGGCGCTAGCCTGGCCTCTACACCAGCGGCTCGTCAGTAGTCTAGCATGCCCGGCCGGTATCCGATAGCCATCGAGGGCGTCGGTCCGTCTCTGCCTCGTTTATGTCGTGCCGTCACTGTGGCGGGCCGAGGAAGCGCAGCAGCAGCGCCTCGACCTCGCTGAGATTGAAGGGCTTGCGCAGCAGCGCGTCCGCACCAACCACCTGCGCTCGCAGCGAGCTGGCCGCCGTCATGACGACGATCGGCGCTGGCGTGTACCCTTGCGCCATAGCGGTCTCGCGCAGCGCGGCGATCAGGTCTTGCCCGTTCATGTGCGGCATCATCAGGTCGGTGAACACCAGCGACGGCCGCTCCATATGCGCCCGCTCCAGCGCGGCCTTGCCATGCGCGGCCACCACCGTCGCGTATCCGGCGTCCTCGACGATCATCGCCAGCGCCTCAGCGATTGGCTCCTCGTCTTCCACGATTAGCACCGGGCCGGGCGCGGGCGCCTGTCTATTCGAATCTCCGTCCCCAGTCGGCTGCACTGCCTCCCGCCTCTCGCTACCAACGCCGGCGCCGCTGCCGGCCGCACGCCGCCCAATCCCACATGCCTGTATCGCCCGCATATCGCCGCAATTTCCCGGCCGTTTCAGGCTGATGAATGCGCGAGCAATGGTGTGCGATGCGCGACTTCGTTGTACCGTACCATGCGCGTAGATGGGCGGCAAGGGATGGTGGTCCCATATGGATGCTGGCGCGATGCGGCGGGCGCGATGGTGTCTCGCCGCCCAGCGCCCTGATATGCTACGCTGCGTGCTGCATGGCATGCCGTGTATGCGAAACCACCCGGAAGGGCATCGCAAACGACGACGACGATAGGAGCCTGTTATGACGATCCGAGATGCCCACGGCGATGCCCGCCCCGCTGATACGAACGCGCGCGCGGACCAGCGGCCGCCGGCGCCCGGCGAGCGGCGGGACGGTAGCGCCAGCGCGGAGCAGTGGCACGCGACCACCTACCGCCATGCCGTCGAGAAGGGTGGCGAGCGCCAGCCCGACTTCAGCACCACCTCCGGCATCGAGGTGCGGCCGCTCTACACGGCCGAGAGCCTGGAGGGCTGGGATCCACAGACGGCGTTGGGCTATCCCGGCGAATATCCGTACACGCGCGGCATCCAGCCGACGATGTATCGCGGGCGCCTGTGGACGATGCGCCAGTACGCGGGCTTCGCCAGCGCCGAGGAGTCCAACCGGCGCTACCGCTATCTGCTGGAGCAGGGCACGACCGGCCTCTCTGTCGCCTTCGACCTGCCGACGCAGATGGGCTACGACGCGGACCACCCGATGGCCGAGGGTGAGGTAGGCAAGGTCGGCGTCTCGATCTCCAGCCTGGAGGACATGCGCACGCTCTTCGCGGGCATCCCGCTGGAGCGCATCACCACCTCGATGACCATCAATGCCACCGCCGCCATTCTGCTCGCGCTCTACATCGCCGTCGCCAAAGAGCAGGGCGCGGACGTGAAAAAGCTCTCCGGCACGGTGCAGAACGACATCCTCAAGGAGTACATCGCCCGCGGCACGTACATCTATCCGCCGCGGCCCTCGATGCGCATCATCACCGATCTCTTCCGCTACTGCGCCGCCGAGGTGCCGCGCTGGAACACCATCTCGATCAGTGGCTACCACATCCGCGAGGCGGGGTCCACCGCCGCGCAGGAGATCGGCTTCACGCTGGCGAACGGCATCGCCTACGTGCGCGCCGCGCTCGACGCCGGGCTGGATGTGGATCGCTTCGCCGGGCAGCTCTCGTTCTTCTTCAACGGACACAACACCTTCTTCGAGGAGGTGGCGAAGTATCGCGCGGCGCGGCGCATGTGGGCCAAGATCATGCGCGAGCGCTTCGGCGCGAAAGACGAGCGCTCCTGGCTGCTGCGCTTCCACACGCAGACGGCCGGCTCCACGCTCACCGCCCAGCAGCCCTACAACAACATCGTGCGCACGGCCTATCAGGCGATGGCGGCGGCGCTGGGCGGCACGCAGTCGCTGCATACCAACTCCTTCGACGAGGCGCTCTCGCTGCCCACGGAGGAGGCGGTGCGCGTGGCGCTGCGCACACAGCAAATTCTGGCGTATGAGACGGGCGTTGCCGACACGATTGATCCGCTGGCCGGCTCGTACTTCGTGGAGTCGCTGACCGACGAGCTGGAGCGGTGCGCGTGGGACTACATCGCCAGGATTGACGAGCTGGGCGGCAGCGTGCGCGCCATCGAGCAGGGCTACATCCAGCGCGAGATCGAAGAGGCGGCCTACGAGTACCAGCGTGCGCTGGACGAGCGGCGGCGCATCGTCGTCGGCGTGAACCGCTTCGAGAGCCAGGAGGAGGTGCATCCGCCAATCCTGCGCGTGGATCCGGAGGTAGGCCGCCGCCAGGCGGCGAAGCTGGCGGAGTTGCGCGCACGTCGCGACAACGCCGCCGTCGCTGCCGCCCTCGCCAGCCTGGAAGACGCCGCTCGCGGCACAGAGAACCTGCTGCCGCGCATCCTCACCGCCGTCGAGTCCCTTGCCACGCTCGGCGAGATCAGCGACACGCTGCGCCGCGTCTTCGGTGAGCAGCACGACGAGCGGCGAATGTGAGTGGAGTCCATGGAGTATACTGGAGTTGGGTAAGGGAAGCTAGCCCGCCGGATGAGGCAAAAGCACGCCATGAGTACCGCGACAGATGTCAAATACATCGTGCGCGACCCCGATGTCTATGGCGGGAAACCATGTATCGAAGGCCACCGCGTCGCCGTCCACGACATTGCTCTGGCCCGTTATTTTCATGGCTACACGCCGGAGGAGATCGTCAGCGAAGCGTATCCCACGCTGACACTCGCGCAGGTGTACGCCGCCCTGCTCTACTATCAGGACCACAAAGACGAGATTGACCGCGAGATCGCTGAGGATGCCGCGGAGATCACAGCCCGTGCGCAAGCGGATAGCTCACCGCTCGCACGGAAAATCCGCCGGGCCATGATCGAGCGCAAGGAGCGGTTAGGCGAGTAGCATGCTACGCTACTTCTTTGATGAGCATGTAGTAGGCGCCATCGCCGAGCAGTTGCGGCGCCGTGGTGTTGACGTGCTCACGGCGCACGCGGCGGGCATGGCGAACCAGGGAATCCCGGACGACGCCGTCCTGCGGTATGCGGCAAATAGCGGGCGTGTCCTGGTGACGCAAGACCGCGACTTTAGCACTCTCGCCTTCAAGATACAGCCGCATGCG
>JAICVS010000036.1 GCA_025935195.1 Ktedonobacterales bacterium | reverse complement strand
GCCGCTCGGCCTGGCACTGGCCGGCCCGCTGCTCGAACGACTCGGGGCGGTGCCGACCATTCTCGTCTTCGCCGGGGTGCTGGCGCTGCTGGCACTGGCGGCGACGCTCAATCCGCATGTGCGGAGGGCTCCGTCGGTGGCGGTGGCAGTGGGCAGGTGAGCGAACGTATCCACCATGCCTACGAGGGCTGCACAGCGATGATCAACACGCTCATCCGCCGGCACTCGTCAGTGAAGGCGATCACGTCGGCGGGACGGAGCGAGATGCGGTCGGGGGCGAAGACGATCAGCGCATTGTAGCTGCCGTCGCGCAGGTTGGTCAGGGCGTAGGCGAGCGTGGGCCGGTTGAGATCCTGGCGGATCTGCTGTTGATCATCAAAGCCGATGTCCTGCAAGGTGTTGCCGATGGCGTAGCCCAGCTCGCGCGCCTTCGCCCGGCAGGCGTTCGTCTGCCGCTGCATGGCGCCGTTGATCATGTCGTGCAGCGTGTAGGCGTGGCAATAGATGAGCGCTCGGCCGCTGGGGAAGGAGAAGGTCGTCTCCGGGTCCGTATGGGGCGGGAAGTCCACGTCTCCGCCTCCTTCCCATATCGTCCGTTATATTGCCGCATCACGCGGGCCATCACGCGGGTCAGTCGCTTTACATGGGTGTGCCGCACAGGCCACCGCATCGGCCGCTCGCATTCTACACCGCCGCGACGGAATCCGCTACTACCCTTTCTCCGCTTTGGCGGCACCATCGGCGAGGGCGGCGGCCAGCGCCCCCAAGAACAGCTCCACGTCCGTGACCAGCCCCATCGCCTGCGCCGTGCCGCGATCGGCGATCTTGGTGACAACCGCAGGGTTGATGTCTACGGCGACACAGCGCACCGTCGCCGGCAGCAGGTTGCCCGTGGCGATGGCGTGCAACATGGAAGCGGCCATCACGGCCACTTCGACGCCGCGCACCGCCTGGCGCATGCGCCCCTGCGCCTGTACGCTGTCGGTGATGACGCCGGGCATGGGGCCGTCATCGCGGATGGAGCCGGCCAGCACCAGCTCGACGTGATGCTCCAGCGCCGCCGCCACAATGCCGTCCCCCAGCAGGCCGCGTTTGCGCGCCTCATCCAGCGAGCCACAGGCGCGCACGGCGTTGATGGCGCGCAGGTGGTTGCGATGGCCGTGCTCGACCGGCTCGCCCGTCTTCAAGTTGATGCCCAGCGAGGTGCCGAACATCGCCGCTTCGACGTCGTGCGCGACGATGGCGTTGCCACCGAAGATCACCTGGATGTAGCCGCGGCGGATGAGGTCGGCGACGTGCTGCCGCGCCGCCGTGTGAACTACCGCCGGCCCCAGCACGAAGAGGATTTTGCCGCCGCGCGCGCGCGTGGCGCGCATCGTCTCGGCTACCTCGGTGATCGCCAGCGCCTTGGCGCGCTCGGATGAGACGGGGCTTTGCATGAAGCCGAATGCCTCGCGGTGCGCCCGCGCGCGCTCCAGCGGCTCGACGCGCACGCCGGTATAGCCGATCACCACTTCCTCGCCCAGCGCCGCCTCGTGCATCGGCCGGGCATAGGCCCGCCCCGCCGCCAGGTCTACGGCAATCGCCACGTCCATCTCGATGTTCTCGACATCTACCCAGCGGCCGGCGACGCGCACCTGGGTGGGCAGATTGGTGGTGGAGTAGAAGTCGTCGGGCAGCACGCCCGGCTGGGTGACGGGAGCGGTGGCGGCGTCGCGCGCGGCGGCGGGTGTGGCGCCCAGTTGCAGTAGCTCACTCATCAGCTCGTCGAGCCGCGCCTGTGTGTCGGCGATCACTTCGATGCGGGCGTAGCTGGTCTCGTTCTCGCTCTGCCCCACGCGCATCTCGCGCACGCGGAAGCGCGCGCCGGCGTCTTCGATGGCGCCCCAGACGCGCGGCAGGACGAGCGAGTCTATGATGTGGCCGTGCAGCTCGATCTCTGTGCTCGCCATCGGGTGCTCCGTCTGGTGGATTCTTTATATAAAGCGGTTGGTGGTGGCGGGATCGAAGACGTGGATCTTGCTGGTGTCCACCGCCAGGGTGAGCGGCTGGCCGAGCTCGATCCTGGCATTGGCGGGCAGCCGCGCGGTGGACCCTTGCGTCTCGGCGCTGGCGGGAACGACGGCGCCAGGGATACGCAGGTAGACGAGCTGCTCATTGCCCAGGTGCTCCACCACTTCCACTACGCCGCGCAGCGTGTCCGCCGTGCTGTCGCCGGCAAGTGAGAAGTTTTCCGGGCGGATGCCGACGATCACGTCGCGCCCGTCGGTGGTGGCCTGGCCGGCGATCTCCCGCGTCGCCTCGCCCGCCAGCGCGAGGGTATGGGCGTCGGCGCCGTCGCCGATCACGACGCTGGCCGCGCCGCCGCTGGACTTGGTGAGGCGGGCGTTGAAGAAGTCCATCGAGGGGCTGCCGATGAAGCCGGCGACGAAGAGGTTGGATGGGTGGTCGTAGAGCTCCTGGGGGGTGCCGAGCTGCTGGATGATTCCGGCGTTCATGACGGCGATGCGGTCGCCCATCGTCATCGCTTCGACCTGGTCGTGCGTGACGTAGACGGTGGTGGTCTTCACAGTCTGGTGGAGCTTGGCGATCTCGGCGCGCGTCTGCACGCGCAGCTTGGCATCCAGGTTGGAGAGCGGCTCGTCCATCAGGAAGACTTTCGGCTCGCGCACGAGCGCACGCCCCAGGGCGACACGCTGGCGCTGGCCGCCGGACAGCTCGCGCGGCTTGCGGGCGAGGTAGTCGCTGATGCCGAGCATGTCGGCGGCGGTGCGCACGCGGCGGTCGATCTCCGGCTTCTCGAGATGGTGCAGCTTGAGGCTGAAGGCCATGTTGTCGAAGACGTTCATATGCGGGTAGAGCGCGTAGTTCTGGAAGACCATCGCGATGTCGCGATCCTTGGGGTCGAGATCGTTGACGCGGCGGTCGCCGATGAAGAGATCACCGTCGGTGATTTCCTCCAGCCCGGCGATCATGCGCAGCGCCGTAGATTTGCCGCAGCCCGACGGCCCCACCAGCACGAGAAACTCGTGGTCGCGCACGTGCAGGTTCAGGTCGCTGATGACGTTGCTGGTGGCCTCGCCATACCGCTTGTACACGTGATCGAATCGGACGTCTGCCATAGCTCCCCCTGCCTTTCGCGCCGTCGGACGAGACGATAGGACGAACCGGACACCGCGCATGCAGCTCTACACGCTACCCGCCCTAGCAGCGCACGGCACCGGGAAGGCAAAGCCCGTACCCTTGGGAGATTCGCAGCGGAGGACGCTGCCCCTGGGAAGCCGGTGTCGCGCACGGAAGACGGACCACAATCGCATCTCAGCCCTTGTAGTATGTCTCATCCCGCAAGAAGCTGACCAGGGGAGTCCTCACCCCCATCCCCCGCAATCCTCGCCAGGGTAAAGACGGCCCTGACGTGTCGCACTGTCACAGCGTCAGGGCCGGAGAAATATGGGAATTCAGGGTGGCGGTGAGCCGGGTCAACGGCTATCCCGCAACGCCGCTCTCGGCTTTCTCCACCTTGTGTCCGTTGTGTCCGTTGTGTCCGTTCGCGCCATTGAGCCTGGAAGGCTCGACAGCGTTTGCTGACCGGTTGTCAGTAGTGTGCGGCCCGGCGCGAAGCACAGCGGCGGCGACGAACTCGCGGAAGAGCGGGTGCGGGCGGGTCGGACGGCTCTTGAATTCGGGGTGGAACTGCGTGCCGACGAACCAGGGATGGTCGCGTAGCTCCACGATCTCGACCAGGCTGCCGTCGGCGGACTGGCCGCTCAACACCATGCCCGCGGCTTGCATCGCCTTGCGGTAGTCGTTGTTGAACTCGTAGCGGTGGCGGTGACGCTCGAAGATGATGGACTTGCCGTAGGCCGCCTCGGCCTTGCTGCCGGGCGCAAGGCAGCAGACCCACTGGCCCAGGCGCATCGTGCCGCCCTTGTCGGCGATGTTGCGCTGGCTGCCCATCAGGTCAATCACTTTGTCGGCGGACTTCTCGTCGAACTCGGAGCTATTGGCGTCGGCCAGGCCGAGCACGTCGCGCGCGAACTCGACCACCGCCACCTGCAAGCCCAGGCACAAGCCGAGATAGGGGATGCCGCGCTCGCGCGCCAGCCGCGCCGCCTTCACCTTGCCCTCGATGCCGCGATGGCCGAAACCACCCGGCACGACGATGCCGTCTGCCGCGGCCAGCAGCGGCTCATAGGCATCCCAGTCGCTCTCCAGCGCCTCGGAGTTGACCCACTCGATGGCGACATCCACGCCGTTGGCCCAGCCAGCATGGCGCAACGCCTCGACCACGGAGAGGTAGGCGTCGTGCAGCGCGACGTACTTGCCGACCAGCGCGATACGCACCCGCGGCTTCTCCGACGCAATGCGGCCGACCAGCTCGCGCCACTCGCCCAAATCCGGTGCGTGCGCGTGTTGGAGCCGCAGCGTCTCGACCAGATACTCGCCCAGCCCGGCGGACTCCAGCATCAGCGGCACCTCGTAGATGCTGCTGGCGGTGGTCAGGGGAATGACGGCCCGGCGGTTGATGTTGCAGAAGAGGGCGATCTTGTCGCGAATCTCGTCGCTGACGGGGTAGTCCGAGCGGCAAAGGATGACGTCCGGCTGGATGCCGGCGCGCAGCAGCTCTTTGACGCTATGCTGGGTGGGCTTGGTCTTCAGCTCTTTGGTGGCGCCGATGTAGGGCAGCAGCGTGACGTGCAGATAGAGCACGTCGTCGCGGCCGACATCGCCGCGCATTTGGCGGATGGCCTCGAGGAACGGCTCGCCCTCGATGTCGCCGACGGTGCCGCCGACCTCGCAGATCACCACGTCGGCGCCGCTGGAGCGCGCGTGGGCGTGGATGCGCGCTTTGATCTCGTTAGTGATGTGAGGGATGACTTGGATGGTGCCGCCCAGGTACTCGCCGCGCCGCTCTTTGCCGATGACGGCGGCGTAGACCTGGCCAGTGGTGACGTTGCTGGCCTGGGTGGCGGCCTCGTCGGTGAAGCGCTCGTAGTGGCCGAGGTCGAGGTCGGTCTCGGCGCCATCGTCGGTGACGAAAACCTCGCCGTGCTGGTACGGCGACATGGTGCCGGGGTCCACATTGATATAGGGATCGAGCTTCATGATGGCGACCGAGAGGCCGCGACTCTTGAGCAGCCGGCCGATGGACGCCACGGCGATGCCTTTGCCGACAGAAGAGGCGACGCCGCCGGTCACGAACAGAAATTTCGCCATGCTACCCTCACTTCGCCTTCGCCGCTGCGCTGAATTGGACCGACTTCACGACGCTCGCGCACACGCTTACCACGCTCGCATGCCATTCGCTCACCGCATGATGCCTCCGCCTGGAACCTGAGAACAGATTTCCCGTGCTTGCCACTCGCGGCCGGGCCGATTCGCTCCGGACCGCAAAGAGGAGGGGCTAGGAAGCCCGTATGCGTTCCTAGCCCCTCCTTTCCGTCTTTTATTGTCCGCGGTACGTGAGGAGAAGCACCTGCGGTTCCACCGGGAGCGATGATTTGGTGATCACCGCCTTGCCGAGCGGCTCGCTCACCTCCACTCCCATCTCGCGGCAGAACTTGTCTACTGGGTCGAGTGCGGCGCCGTTCGGCTTGTAGGCTGGAGTCGCGTAGTGCATGGGCACGACGATACGCGGCTCGAGCTGCGCGATCACTTCGGCAGCGCGCTCGGCATCCAGCGCGTTGCCCCCGCCGACCGGGACGAAGAGCACATCGGCGCCGTTGAGCGCCTCCTGCGCGCGATCATCCAGTGGGGCGCCGAGGTCGCCGAGATGGCAGAACTGCACGTCGTCCATCGTGATCAGATAAGCGGTATTGCGCCCGAACAGCGCGCCGCGCTCCTGATCGTGGAAGGTCTGCACGCCGGTGATGAGAATCTGTTGCACTTCGTACTCACCGGGACCGTCCACGATCTTGGGCTCGCCGGCGACGATCTTGACATAGTCATGCCCGGCATGGTGGTGGCTGATGGTGATGATGTCGGCGGTAACGCGACCGGGCGTGTAGCCGGTGGCGGGAGCGGGAGGGTCGGTGAGCAGCGTGGCATCTTTCCCACGCAGGCGGAAGCAGGAATGCCCCAGCCAGGTCAGTTCCATGCGTGTGTGGTCCCCTGATGGCCGCTAGTGGCCTACAAATGCGTTGGGCGGGGTTGCGTCAGCGCTCGCGCTCCCGTACCCCGCCCTGGCACATAGTCTACCACACCCGCGGGGTGCGCCACAAGGCGATGGGACCGGCGGAAGGCAGAGAGACGAGAACGGCCACAGCGGACACGGAGGCGGAGGGAGGAACACGGAGGATGATTGGGATGGGGTTTGGCGCGGCGCGATGCGGCAGGCATGCGGACATGTGTATGCGTCTATATGCGTCGCGTGTGGATTGCGTGTGGGTTGCGTGCTGCCCTTTACATCGTCGGCGAACGCGGCATATAGTGCCACTCGGCCTACGAAGCAAGGGGATGGCGGATGGCAGAGCGATTGGATGAGCGGGCGCCCGACCAGCGCGACCGGCTGGAAGACCTGGGCGAGTTCGGGCTGATCGCGCGGCTGACGCGCGGCCTGCCCGGTCGCGTAGATGTCGTGCTGCCGGCGGGCGACGACGCGGCCCTGCTGAATCTGGGCGGCGGGGAAGATGTCTTGCTCGCGGCCACCTGCGACGCGCAGGTGGAGGGCCGCCACTTCATGCGCGGCGTGGCGACACCGGAGGAGATCGGCTGGAAGGCGCTGGCGGTGAACCTGAGCGACATCGCGGCGATGGGCGGCGAGCCGCTCTGGGCGCTGGTCTCGCTGCTGCTGTCGGCCGGGGAGTCCGTGACCGCGCTGGATGGCGTGTATGCGGGGCTGCGGGCGCTGGCCGGGCGCTACGGCGTCGCCATTGTGGGCGGGAACATCGCCGGCACATCGGGACCGCTGACGATTGATATCACCCTGCTGGGGCGGGTGGCGCGCCCGCGCGCGCTCACCCGCGCGGGCGGTCGCCCCAGTGACGCGCTGCTGGTGACGGGAACGCTGGGGGCGGCGGCGGCGGGAGTGTTACTGGCGACTGGTACGACATCGCATGGCGCCGCGCGTGCGGGGATTGCGCCAGAGCTTGCGAAGCGCGCGCATGATGCGATGGCGGCGCCGGAGCCGCGCGTGGCCGAGGGGCGGGCGCTGGCGGCATCGGGAGTCGTCACGGCGATGCTGGATGTGAGTGACGGCTTCGCCGCCGATCTGGGCCATCTATGCGCGGCCAGTGGGGTCGGCGCGCTGGTGGAGGAGGCGGCGCTGCCCATCGCGCCCGCGGCGGTGGTGGTCGCGCCAGTCTACGGTCGCGCGCCGCTCGATCTGGCGCTCTATGGTGGCGAGGACTACGAGCTGCTGCTGAGTGTGCGGCCGGAAGGTGTGCGTGCGGCGGTGGAGGCGGTGCGCGGTGCGGGGGGATCGGCACGGGTCATCGGCCGGCTTACGGCCGACGCGGGTAGAATAGAGAGCGAGGCGCCGAGCGGCGAGCGGCGGCGGATCGAGCCGCGCGGCTGGGATCACCTACGGTACCTGGGCGTGTAGGGCTATGGAGGCGAAAGAGCGGCGATGGATGTGGAGAGCAATGCCGATGCCAGGTGGGATGTGGCGGATCGTGGGGTGGACGTGATGTTCGACCGAGCAGAGCGCATGGACGATGAGATCGGCAGCCTGGCGGACGAGACTACCGAGCTGGGCGTATACGCCGAGGACATCTTCAAGAACGCTGCCGCCGCGCTGTACGAGCGCGGTACCGAGGCGGCGCTTTTCGGGCTGGACACCTCGCGGGTCTGCGCCCGGCTGCACACTGCCATTCATCTCAAAGGACTCAGCATCATCGCATGGCATGCGCCAGGACCAGATGTCACGCGGCGCATCGTCGGCTTGCAGCAGATCGCCGCGGACTTCGCGCGCATCGCGGCGGACGGCGGCCAGATCGCTGAGCAGGCGCTCTTCTTCAGTGGCAGCGCGGAGAGCGATCTGCTCCTGGCCGGCGGCGATACACCGCTGCATCTGATCGAGCTGATCCGGCAGACGTATGTCGAGGTGCGGGGATGCGTAATCGCGACCACGACCTGGAACACGGCGATGGCGCGGCGCCTGATCGTGGAAGACACTGAGCTGGATCGGCTCTTTCTCTCGTACAAGCACGCCCTCGACACGGCCATCGCGGCCAATGCCCGCGGCGCCGCACGGCTGCAACGCCTGTTGCTGGTGGGCGTGCATCTGGAAGACATCGGCAATCGCGTCGTCTCGATCTGCCGCACGCTGCTCTACAGCCCACCTGGCGTGGGGTCATGAGCATGACGGCAAGGGAGAGATGAAAGCTGCCCGACTGGCATTCATGCCAGAGTAATCCTACTCGGCATGCGGGATTTTCATTCTAACGATGGCATCGAATGGGGGGTGCCGGGCGGCAACCAGCGCCAGCACGTCCGTGACGGCCTGGCGCGCGCGGGCGCGTGTCGTGGCGTCCAGCTGGTCGTCCGCCTCGAACTCGTCTTCGTCCAGCAGCAGGGATGCGCCATGTGGGGTCACCCATACATCCAGCAGCAGATCGCGGCAGGTGATATTCGCCTCGGCAATGACGGCCGGCTCCGCGATGTTGCAGTACCACCCTTTGAGGCGCCCGTCCGCCGCACGCACCTCGAAGATATTGTACCAGCGGTCAGTGTAGAACCACTCGACGAAGCGATCGCCGGTCGCGAACGTGGTATAGCCGAGCGCGAGCGGGGGCCGGGTCCATTCGGCCTCCAGACGGACGCCGTCGGGCAGCCGCTTGACAAGCGTGGCGGGGTAGGTGACGACGCTGGCGCCAGCTGTGTTCAGCTTGTGGACGGTCACGCGCGCCGGTGGGGGATTCACAATATCCATAGCGCCTAGCCGCCCACGCTCTTGACCTTGTAGCCCAGTTGTGTAAGGCGGACCTGGGCTTTGTCGCGCTGGTCGCCTTGCAGCAGAATGACGCCGTTCTCGACGGTGCCGCCCGTGCCGCACAACTGCTTCAGTGAGCGCGCCAGCTCGGCGAGCGCGTCGGGGTCGGACGGCAGGCCGGTGAGCAGCGTGACAGGCTTGCCCCGGCGGCCTTTGCGCTCGAAGGCGACGCGAACGAAGCCGTCATTGGGAGCGGCGCTCGCGCCCGCCTGTTTGCGACTCGCGCACGCGCAGGATGTCTCTGGCTGGCCGCAGGTACGGCAATAGCGCACGCGGCCGATGCCGCTCGCATACACCACCCGCCGCGGATTCGCGGACGATTCCACGCTGTGCGCTCCTTCAGTGGCTTGATCTCACGA
Organism: Ktedonobacterales bacterium; assembly: GCA_025935195.1. Taxonomy (GTDB): domain Bacteria; phylum Chloroflexota; class Ktedonobacteria; order Ktedonobacterales; family JADMIN01; genus JAICVS01. The sequence goes on along the minus strand of JAICVS010000036.1, from coordinate 24,576 downwards.
CTGGCGCGGCGCAACCCTGCTAGTCGCGTCGCGCCAGTCGTACTGTACCACACCGCCGCATGCCATGCCCTGGCCCAGCAGTGACGCGGGCCCCGCCGGCCGGCATATGGCGATTGGGGTGAGTTGGAGAAGCGAATCGAGCATGACAGCATAAAGCGAGCGCCATCGTGGTCAGCGGGTCCTCTTTCGATGAAAATGCGCTGGAGAACAGCGACTAGGGAGCGTCACGCGGGTGGTGCGCGGACGCGATGGCACATCGGCCGCACCATGAGCACATGCTCATAATCGCCAGGTTGTGCATGCGGAAGCGGCAAGCACACGGGTTGGGAATGGGATGAGGCGGAACTGCTCCAACAGCAAGAATGTCGGATTCGCGCGTGGCACTCGGTAGAGCGGCTGTGTGTCAGAAAAGGAAATTGGGGCTATGCAACGCGGCAATTCTTTTGAAGTCATGATATCATTAATGGAGTGGGAGTCCGGAGATACCGGTCCGGCGAACCAGGCGCCAGTGCAGTCACAATGGCACAATGCGATGTAGCGAAGCGGCGGCGATGGGATCACCGCTAAGTCGCTACCTATTGTCGTTTCAGGCGACAGGGGGAAGTGGCGATCTATGGAGCAACAGCAGGCAACCCGTGACGAGTCAACTCAACGTCTCGGTCAGCGGCTACGCCGCGCGCGACTGACGCGCAATCTTACGCAGGGTGAGGTAGCGAAGAACCAATTTTCAGTGTCGTACGTGTCGGCCGTCGAGCGTGGCCAAATACGCCCCTCGCTTGGTGCGCTGGAAAAGCTGGCCGAGCGGCTGCAAGTGCCGATCACGGACCTGCTCGGCGATACGGACTTCGAGGCGAAGTTCGGCGCGGGGGCGGCCGCCGTGGAGGCTCGCGATCCAGGCGCGGAGCGCGTGCGCGAGGATGTGGACGCCAAACTGCGTGACGCGCAGGCGCTGGCGCTGCAAGACACACCGCAGAGCGTGCGGCAGGCTGTGGAGATGTTGCAGCGGCTCTCCGCGACGACCTCGCTCAATGCGCGCGAACAGGCGGCGCTGGCGATACAGTTGTCACCGTGCTACGCGCAGCAGCGCCGTGGCGAAGACGCGCGCCGGGTGGCGCAAGATGGCTTGGCGGCGGCGGAGCGCGCCCACGACGATGCGCGCGCGGCGCGGCTGCGCTTCGCGCTGGGCAAGGCGCACGCGCTGCTGCATGCGAACGCCCTGGCGCTGGACGCCTTCCGCCGCTGTGTGGAGGCCATCGAGGCAGGACGAGGCACCGATCCAGCTTTCCATTTGGAGGCGCTGGCCCAACTTGGCAACCAGTACGCGCTGGTAGGCGATCACGATCAGGCGATGCGCACGCTGCTGCAAGCCGCCAAGGTGGCCGAGTCGGTCACCAATCCGGCAACGCTTGGCAAGACCTATTGGAGTCTCAGCCGCGCCTTCAGCGAGAAGGGCGACGCGACAACCGCACGCTATTACACGTTGAAGAGCACCAGCGCCTATCAGGAAGCCGAGAGCCGGCAGGCGATCGCCGGCATCTACAATCGCCTGGGCCGAGCGTACGCCGAAGTCGGCAGCTTCGACGACGCACGCGAGCAGCTACAGACGGCTTACGCGCTGGCGTCGGCGCAGCGGGATGCCTCCGGCGTGGTGGAGGCGCAACGGGGACTGGCCATTCTCGCCCTGAAGCAGGGCAATCTTGAGGAGGCCGCGGCGGCGGCGCGAGACGCGCTGGAACGCGCGGAGGCGCTGCCGGACACGCGCGAACGCGCGGAGACGCTGCTAGTGTGGGCGCAGGTGCGGGAGCGGCAGCAGCAGATGGACGAGGCGCAGCGCACGTTCGACGAGGCGATCACGCTCTTGCGAGAGGCAGATGCGCCGGAGCGCCTGCGCGCGGCCTACGCCCAATTCTCTGAGTTCCTGGAGCGCAAAGGCGAGAGCCGGCGCGCGTTGGAGATGTTGCGCCAGGCCTTCCAGACCGCGGCACGACACAACCTCGCGCAGTAGTGAGGCTCCTCACTCCCTGGTCCCCTCTCCTCGCGAGGAGAGGGGAGGCGGAGCGAGACCGCCCAGTATGGGGGGCCGTCAGCATAGATCAGCAGAGCCGCCACGTCGAGGCATGGCATCGGCGCGGCGGCTGTTTGTCGTGTCGTCGTGCCGAGGTAGCTGGGAGGTCGGCGTGATCGGTGAGGTGTGGCACAGGCGGCACACGCGAGATAATCACGCCGCGCTCGCGCGTCATATCTAGCGGGCTGGCGATTCTATCGCGCGGGGCGCTTGCGTCTGCCAGCCGGAAGGGCATGGGGCGGGCATGCGCTGGTGACGCGAATGATAGAATGGCGGGGCATACACGTGCGGGCGACGTTCTGTTAAGGAGCTATGGGATGCGGTTGGATCTGGCGCAAGGGCAGACGCGGGACGACGAAGCGGGGCCGGAGCGCGCGGAGATGGGGCAGCGGCGGGCGGATACTCCGCGCCGCGCCAGCCGGCCGGGGCCGTTCTCGGCCGCATGGCTGGCCGGCATGCGGCTGTCGCGCGGATGGACGGTGCTGCTGGCGGTCGCGGTGGGGATGTTGGTCGCGGTCGTGCTGATCTGCTCCGTGCCGCTCTATGACGCCCTGGTCGCCGATCTCCAGCTCCAGCGCACGCTCGCGGGCGAGCTGCCGTCGGGGCGCAACGTGCAAATCCAGGTGGATAGCCCGGCGATCACGGCGTCGGTGCGCGACGCCGCCGCCCCGGTGGTCGCGGGGCTGGCGCGGCAGTATGCGTCCAGCTTCACTGGCGCCACACCGACGTATTACACCGCCAGCGACGACATGTTGCTGCCGCGGGCCGGCGCCCACACCTTCTCGTTCGCCGATTCGCAGGCGCCGCAGGTGCGCTTCGAGGGCTTCGACCTGGCCGCCGCCGCGCCGCACATGCGCTTCGTCGCCGGCGCCGCGCCGTCAGCCTCCCCCGCTACCGGAGCCGTGCCCGAGGGCGCGATCACCAAGCAGATGGCGGATCAGGTCGGCGTCAAGGTCGGCGACACCTTGAGCGTTACCCAGTTCGGCGACCATTCCATCCGGCTGTCGGTGCGCGTCGCCGGCATCTGGGCGCCCACCGACGTGAACGACCCGTACTGGAACGGGCTGCGCTTCGACGTCAGCCCGAACCCACCATTCATCTATCCCGTGCTGGTGACGTACGACACGTTCTTTGCGCAGCTCAATCGCTTCAACTCGGTCGCCATGACGCAGCGCTGGATTTATTACACGCGCCCAGATGCGTTGACCGTGGACAACATAGCGGCGGTCGCCGATAACGTCGGCAACCTGCGCTCGCATCTGAGCGGCACGCTGCTCGCGCTGCCCGGCATCGCCCAGGTCCGGCTGCAGACGAACCTCGACACCACCATTCAGGACATCCAGCGCCAGCAGGCGCTCCTGGCGCTGCCACTCTACGTGATCGTGGCGCAGGTGGTGGGGCTGGCGCTGTTGTTCGTGAGCGCGATGGCCGGCCTGCTCATCGAAGGGCAGAGCATGGAGATCGCCACGCTCAAGAGTCGCGGCGCCAGCGGCGCGCAGTTGCTCGGCGCGTACACCACGCAAGGCATGCTGCTGGCCGTGATCGCGCTGGTGGCCGGCCCGTTCCTGGCGGCGGCGCTGGCGCTGGCGCTATTGCGGCTCTTCATTCCCACCGATGTGCTGCGCGGGACGGGGGTGGGGCCGGCCTATCTCGCGCACGTCGCCAGCCCGGCGTCGGTCGCGGTTCCCGCCGTTATCGGCGCGCTGCTCGGCGTGGGCGCCGTAGCGTTCTCGGCGTTCCAATCGGCGCGGATGGATGTGCTGGCGGCGCGACGTGAGCAGGGCCGCGCCACGCATGTGCCGCTCTGGCGCCGCTATTACCTGGACATCGCGCTGGCAGTGTTGTGCGTGGCCGGCTATCTGGATCTGAATCAATTCGGTGGGACGGCGACGCGGCAGCAGCTTACGAACAACGCGGGTGGCGCGCCCAGCGGGGCCAGTCCATTGCTGCTGGTGACGCCGGCGCTGCTGCTGCTGGCGGGGGCGCTGCTGGTGTTGCGTGTCTTCCCGCTGGGCGCGGGCCTGGGCGCGCGCGTCGCCGCGCGCGCCAACGGCGCGACGCCGCTCTTGGCGCTCGCGCAGGTGGAGCGCAATCCGGGCCGCTACGGGCGGCTGACGCTGCTGTTGGTGCTGGCGGTGGGGCTGGGGCTGTTCGCGCTCACCTTCGACGCGTCGCTGCTGCGCGACGCGCACGACCGCGCCACCTACACCATCGGCACGGATGTGCGCGTGGACGAGCTGCTGGGGCAGGGTGAAGGCAGCGACGCGAAGTTGGCCGCGCGGATCGCCGCGCTGCCAGGGGTGCGCGCCGTCTCGCCCGCGTATCGAGTGCAGGCCGGCACGACGCCCGATCTAGGCGGCGAACAGTTGGATCTGCTGGGCATCGACCCGGCCACCTTCGACATTGCCGCCGGACAGGTCTCGTGGCGCGACGACTATGCGAGCGTGCCGCTGGCGGGGCTGCTGGGCGGTATGCGCGCGCATGTGCATGGCGACAGCGCGGGCACCGCCGCCGCGCCCGTCTGGGCGCTCGTGAGCGACACATTCGCCGCGCGCTATCACGTGCGGCCGGGCGACACGTTCACCCTGCTGCCGCCTGAGGTGCCGTTCCAGAACGTGACGTTCACCGTCGGCGCCGTCGTCCACGAGTTCCCGACGCTCTACCCCACGCGCGAGGTGGGCGGCTTCGTCGTGGTGGATATGAGCGACTATTTCAGCGCCGTCAAGGCCAATCTGGTGAGCAGCGACACCAGCGAGCTCGGCGCGAACGAGTTCTGGGTACGCGCGTCACCCGACCCGAGCCAGCGCGCCGCGCTCATCCAAACGCTGCAGCAGCCAGAGTTCGGTGCATCGCGGATTGCGAATCTGGCCGATGAGGAGGAGGCAAACGCCTCGAATCCCATCTCGGCGGGCATGCGCGGACTGCTGCTGGTCGGCGCTATCACGGCGGCGCTGCTGGCCGTACTGGGCAGCATCATCCAATCGCTGCTGGCGGCACGCCAGCGGGCGCGGCAATTCGCGGTGCTGCGCACCTTCGGCATGTCGGGCCGGCAACTGACGGGGTTGCTGCTGGGCGAGCAGATCGTGGTCTACTTCTTCGGCCTGCTGGGCGGGACCATCCTGGGTGTCATCCTGGTGACAGCGACGCTGCCCTTCCTGCAATTCAGTGACTCATCCATTGATGCGACCCGGCTGGGCGTGCCGCCGTACATCCTCGCGTTCAACGCGCCGAACGCGGCGTTGTTCTACGCCGCGCTGCTGCTGGCGTTCGCGGTCGCGCTGGCAATCGCGGCGCGCTACGCGACGCGGTTGGGCCTGGGCAGCACGCTGCGACTGGGCGAAGACTGACGTCGAGATTGCCTGCGTTGTTGTCGTATCCAGTGTGCGGTGTGGTGGTGGGGCGGGCGTTCCCGCCCGCCCGCGGACAGGAATGTCCGCTCCACCAATGACCATCCAACGCGATTTCTGTATGCGAGCGTGATGCGAGCGTGAGGAAAGGGACGACGGACATATCGTGGTGGACGCGCTGGTGGAAGCCCACAATCTAGTCAAAATCTATAAGGCGGCGGACCTCGAAGTGGTGGCGCTGCAGGGTCTGGATCTGCATGTGCCACGCGGCGAGATGCTGGCGCTGGTAGGGCCGTCGGGCGCGGGCAAGAGCACGCTGCTCAATATCCTGGGTGGGCTGGACGAGCCGAGCGCGGGCAAGTGCATGGTGGCGGGCGTGGACCTGACCCATCTCTCCGCGCGCGACCGGCTGCGCTACCGGCGTCGCGTGGTGGGGCATGTCTGGCAGCAGACCAGCCGCAATCTGCTCGGCGACCTGACGCTGCTCGATAACGTGATGGTGCCGATGGTGCTGGCGGGGTATCCCGCGCGCCGGCGCAAGCGGCGCGCGCGCGAGCTGCTGGAGCTGGTGGGCCTCGGCCCGCGCATGCGCTACCGGCCCGACCGGCTCTCTGGCGGCGAGCAACAGCGCGGCGCGCTGGCGGTGGCGCTGGCGAACGAGCCGCCGCTGCTGCTGGCGGACGAGCCGACCGGCGAGCTGGATAGCGTGACCGCGCGCGAGGTGCTGGGTCTGCTGCGCGGGCTGAACGCGGAGCTGGGCCTGACGACCATCATCGTGACGCATGACAAGCTGGTGGCCGAGGCAATGGATCGCTCGGTCGCCATCCGCGATGGGCGCACCAGCACCGAGGTGCTGCACGCCGAGGAGCGGGCCGAGGAGACGGCGATCATTGACAGCGTCGGCCGGCTACAGATCCCGAAGGCGCTGCTCGACGCGGTGCGCTTCAGCGGGCGGGCGCGCGTCCACCTGGCGGGCGATCACCTCGAATTGTGGCCGGCGGCCGGCGCACCCAGCGGCAACGGCGCAAACAGTGGCAACGGCGCCGCGAAATCCTGAGCATTGCCGGTCGCGGCATGGCCGTGAGCGCCAACGACCATCATCCTTGACGCCCCGCGTTTCTTGTGGTAATTTAGTTCTATCACCACGGCGCCAACCGGCGCCGCCAGCACCTGAACAACCACATCTCAGTGCGGAACAGCCTGACCTCACCCGCATGCAACGGCCGGCACGGCACTCTGGATGTGGCCGCATCCCCACCCATCCTTGCCGTTTTTGCCGCCCACCGTGCCACTTCTTGCCGTTTCTTGCCGTTTCTTGCCGCGACGTTGCCGTTTTTGCCACCCAGAACACCAAACGTCACGTTGCTGATCCCCGGCACAGGGCTTGAATTCGGCATCCGCGAGGAGGGAGCCCCTGACACATGGCCAAAAAGCGGCAAAAACGGCAATGTTGACTGCCGCGGTCAACATTGCCGGTCATATCCTGCCTTGCGCCGCGCGCCCAGTACGCGCTATGCTGTACCCGCGCTCGACGCCGAGTAAAGATGTGCGAGCATACCATCGAGCGTGCGATGCGGGCGGGCGATATGGGAAGGACGGACGCGGATGTGGCGAGTGCAGCGTTTCTCCGTCTCGCTGGCGCTGTTAGTCGTGGTCGTGTTGGCGGCCTGTGGCGGCGGGACGAGCGGGCAGCAGACCTCGACGTCGGGCGGCTTTCCGACGGGCGCGGCGCATCCCGCGCCGGTGGACAAGACCTTCCAGGGCTGCCCGCCCACCGGCGACGGCGGCGACGCGCAGCTCAACACGCGCAAGAACCGCATAGACGACGGCGAGGGCGGCGCGTATCACGACGTGACACTCAGCACGCTGCTTGGTCTGACCTGGCCGCAAGGGATCGAGCGAAAGCAGCGTGTCAACTGGTCGTCCGCCGATCGCGCCGCGGTGGCACAGGATGAGGGCATCGCCGTCCGCACCACGGGCTACATTCTCGATCTGCGCCACGAGGGCACTGAGTCGCCCAACTGCCACGCGGTAGACTTCCGCGACTACCATGTGTGGCTGGCGGCGAATCCCGGCGACGCGAAGAGCCATGCGATGGTGATCGAGGTGACGCCGCGCGTGGACGCCATCCGCGCGGGGTGGACAAGTAGCGCGCTCTCGGCGCTCAAAGGCAAGCAGGTGCGCATCAGCGGATGGCTGATGATGGATCAGGAGCACCCGGAGCAACTGAATCAGACGCGCGCGACGCTGTGGGAAATTCACCCCATCATACACATCGAGGTGAGACAAAATGGACAGTGGACAAGCATCGACTCCCGATAAGGGACAGACGCCGCCGGCTGCGGCGCCGGAACAGGCGTCCGCGTCCGACGACGAGCAGGTGAGCGCGATCAAAAAGGGCATCACCATGCGCGTCAAGCTCTACATCGAGGGCATGGACGCGCCGGCTCACGACTTCTCGAAGACCGGTGCGGACGTGGTGAATCGGGTGCTGGCGGCGGGCATCAAGAGCGCCGCCAGCGGCTACACCGTGCGGGTGAAGAAGATCGAGCCGCTCGAAGGCTCGGACGACGAGGACGAAGACGCGGACGCGAACGCGAGTTGAGCCGCTCAGTCAATCTCGTCGTCGTCGGGGCTCCAGATCAGCGCGTTGACCGCGCCCGCGGAGTCGAAGCGCTGGAGCGCGCGGTGGTCCACGTCGGCGACGTAGACCTGGCCGGCAGCGTCGCGCGCCAGCCCGCCGACCTGACCGAACTGCCCCGGCAGCACGCCGGGTAAGCCAATGGCCGGCAGCACCGCGCCCGTCGGCGTATAGGCGTCCACGCGCCGCGCCTGGAGATTGGCGATCAGCACGCGGTTGCCGAGCGCGAGGATCGCCTGGTAGGGCTGGCCGAGCGCGCCAGACGGCGCGGGCAGCGGCCAGGACGTGACGCGCCCGCTCGCCGTCGCCACGGCGTAGACGCGAGTGCGCGCCAGGGCATAGAGCGTCCGCCCATCTGGCGTGAGGCTGACGCCGCCGACAATCGCCTCCGGCAGCGCGATGCGCCCTGTTACGCCGCCCGTATCATCGAACACGAGGATGGCGCCGGACTCGTCGCCGAGATAGAGCCGCCCGCCGCCGGTGGTGACACAGCCCAGCGAGGGGTGGTACGACGCGGGCAGGGGAACGCGCAGCTCCAGCCGCCCATCCGGCGCGAAGCGCAGCAGCCGGCCGCGCATCCAGTCCACCACGTACAGGCGATCACCGGGGCCGACGGCGAGGCCGCAGAACCAGAAGTCGTCCGTTCCTGGCGCCCACGGCTGGAGCCGGCCGGAGACAGCGCCCGTCCCCGTGGCGGCGCGCGGCACGCCGATCTGGTCGGGATCGTTGTACGGTCCGGGTGGATAGAGTCCGGCATTCGGCGTGTCGCGCAGGCTGGCGAGGCCGGGACGAATCTTCGCCCGCAGCGCCCCATCCGGGCCGAAGACGCGGATGACCGGCGCCTGCTGGTCACTGGCGTAGACGACGCCCCGCGAATCCACCGCGACGTAGTAGGGCATGAAGTCGGGTGGCTGCGGCGGGCTGGCCCAGGCCACCAGCCCCAGCCCGCTCACAGTGGGTAAGGCGAGCGCGGCGACGGCGCCGCGCTGCCAGCGTCGCGGCAGCCGCATCAGCAGCCACGCGCCGGCCAGCAGGGCGACGGGTAGGGCGCGCAGGCTCCAGGAGAAGGCCACGGGGCGGGTGAGCGGCGCAGGCTGGCTGAGCGCGCACCACGCGATCACGCCCCAGAGCAGCGCCGCGCCGAGACCATGCGCGACGACGCGGACCCGGCTGCGCCACGGCCAGAGCAGCGCCGCGCCACCCAGCGCGGCCAACGCCAGCGCCAGCGCGGGGCGTGGCACGAAGGCGACGCGCGGCGGCAGCGCCAGCGCAGAGAGCGCCGCTCCGGCAGCTAGAGCGGCGCCCCAGCGCCGGCGCCACATGCCACGGACGAGATGGGTTGCGCGCCACATCGCAATGCCCTATGCCGTCGGCGCGTTCGCCGCGCCGTGCAGGCCCAGCTCGTCAATGGACGTCTGCCGCATCAGGAACTTTTGGATCTTGCCCGTCACCGTCATCGGGTAGGCATCCACGAACTTCCAGTAGCGCGGAATCTTGAAGGTGGCGATCTGGCCGCGGCAGAACGCTTGCATCTCCTCGGCCGTCGCCGTCTGCCCCTCCTTCAGCTTGACCCAGGCCATCAGCTCCTCGCCGTACTTCGCATCCGGCAAGCCGATCACCTGCACGTCCGCCACCTTCGGGTGCGAGTACAGGAACTCCTCCACCTCGCGCGGGTAGACGTTCTCGCCGCCGCGGATCACCATGTCCTTGAGCCGGCCAACGATGTTGACGTAGCCGTCCTCGTCCATTGTCGCCAGATCGCCGGTGTGCATCCAGCGCGCTGCGTCTATGGCCGCGCGTGTGGCCTCCTCGTTGGCCCAGTAGCCCAGCATCACCGAGTAGCCGCGCGTCAGCAGCTCGCCCGGCTCGCCGCGCGGCACCACCTGCCCCGTCGCCGCGTCCACGACCTTCACCTCGACATGCGGGTGAATCTGCCCCACCGTCGCCACGCGCTTTTGCAGCGGATCGTTCAGGCGTGATTGGAAGGAGACCGGGCTGGTCTCGGTCATGCCGTAGCAGATCTCGACCTCGCCCATGTGCATCTTGTCAATCACCTGGCGCATCACCTCGACGGGGCAGGGCGAGCCGGCCATCACGCCGGTGCGCAGCGAGGTCAGGTCGTAGCGGTCGAAGTCCGGCACGTTCAGCTCGGCGATGAACATCGTCGGTACGCCGTAGAGCGCCGTGCAGCGCTCCGCCTGCACCGTCTCGAGCACGGCCACCGGCTCGAACGCCTCCGCCGGGTAGACCATCGCCGCGCCGTGCGTCATGCAGCCGAGATTGCCCATCACCATGCCGAAGCAATGGTAGAGGGGGACCGGGATGCAGAGCCGGTCGCGCTCGGTGAAGCCTTGCAGCCGCGCCACAAAGTAGCCATTGTTGAGGATGTTGTGGTGGCTGAGCGTCGCGCCCTTGGGGTTGCCGGTGGTGCCGCTGGTGTACTGGATGTTGATCGGATCGTCGAACTCCTGCTCCGCCTGCCGCGCGGCCAGCTCCTCCGGCGCGACCTCCTTGGCGCGCTCCATCACCTCGCCCCAGACCCACATACCCCGCGTGCGCTCGTCGCCCAGGCGGATGACGTGGCGCAGGTGCGGGACACGGTGCGCATCGAGGTGGCCCGGCGCGGATCGCTCCAACTCCGGGCAGAGCGCCGCCAGCATCTCCAGGTAGCTCGTCGTGCGGAAGTTGGGCGCCGTCACCAGCGCCGAGCAGCCGGACTGGTTCAGCGCGTACTCCAGCTCGTGCAGCCGGTAGGCCGGGTTGATGTTGACGAGGATGGCGCCGATCTTGGCGGTGGCGAACTGCGTGATCGCCCACTCGGCGCGATTCGGCGCCCAGATGCCCACACGGTCGCCCTTGCGGATGCCCAGCGCCAGCAGTCCACGCGCGCAACGGTCCACCTCGGCGCGTAGCTCGGACCAGGTGTAGCGCAGATTCTGCTGGCGCGAGACCAGCGCCTCGCGGTCGGCAAAGCGCGCCACGGTGGCGTCGAAGGCGTCGCCGATGGTCATGCCCAGCAGCGGCGTGTCGCTCGTCCCGCTCACGTAGCTCCCCTGGATTGCCGCGCGATCCGTCACCCGTGTCGTCCGCTCGATCTCGGTTCGCGTCATGGCCGCGCCTCCCCGGAGCGCATCGTGCCGCTCCGCCTGTTCAGTTGTTCATGGTCACTGCCTTTGGTATCGGCATTATATCTGACCATCTCCTCACGCGGCATTACGCGGCTCGATGACACCGCTCCCATCTCTCTCAAAACAGGCACTCCATCCACAGGAAGTATATTGCGATCTTTCCAATGGCAGAGTATACTTGCCGCACTGCTACAGCAGAGTTCGGCGGCGAAGTGAAAGGCGCTCATACCTATGCAACGGCTTGGCAGAGGATCGCGGCTTATCGTAGTGGCGCGTTTACTGCTCGTCGTCCTTGGAGTCGGTATGTATCGTGGGAGATCACCCGTTCAGGCAGCTCCTCCCATCACACCACCTTCATTTGCGACACCGAATGCGGATGGGACAGAGACCATCAATATCGGTCCTGATGCCGGCGCACATATTCCGATGAAGGGTGATGCGGATGGGCCTGTGCATCGAGAGGCCAACTGCTTTAGCCCCGCTGATGAGGCAGTAGGACGCGACCCGGCAACGTTCAGCCCGGCAGAGCTTGCGCATTTCGGTCTGCCGATGCCTGCGCAGTTCGGCAGCGTGCGGGAATGGGCGACAGTGGTGCATAACATGAAGCACCACTACTGTGAGAGCGTCTACCACTACCACAATGGTCAGCCAGTTGTCGCGGGCGCGAACGCAGTGGGTAGCGCATACGTCGGTCCAGTCATCCAAAATAAGTGGACTGGATGGGGTACAGACGTGCAGAGCAATGACATGCCCTGCGGAATCGGTCAGTTCTGCGAGCCATGCATTCAGTACAACTACTGCGGCACCGTGACTGAGGGCACGGGGTACGTCCATGTCCCAACCAATCTCCATCCGGGCGATAACCACGAAGCGGACATCTGGGCCGGTGTGGGTGGCGGCAATGGCACAAAGAACTGTGACTTCCTCCACCCCCTCTCAGGGCCGGGGTTGATACAAGCAGGTGTCGCCATTACTGGCTCACTAGACGTGGGCTTGGCGTTCCTATTCCACGAGAATACGGGGTCCGTGTGGCCGTCCTGCACCCAGCAGAAGTTCACTAAGAATGGCCTTGTGTTTGCCCCGCTCGCGGGCAATCTGCTTGATGTCATCGCTTGGCAGTCTGGCACGTCCATCAGCGATCAGACCACTGGCGACTACTTTACCTCAGCAGACTCGCCAGGGCCATACCAGAACTCTGCTGAGTGTATCGCAGAGTATCCAAACGGCAGCCTGAGTGGGCAATCCGACTTTGGGATGATCCTGTGGGAGTTTTGCCGGGCCATCGTGGCTGGCACGCTCTACGGGATCGGGAGCATTCCCGGCATTTGGCCGGTGAACTACTACAACTCCAGCGGGTGCAATACGGTTTATGACTTCACCACCGAAGGCCCGCCAACTTATCCCAACAGCAGCTTTAATATCCAGTACAACGAGGGTATTCCGAGTTGTATCTACTGGTAGCTGCGATAGCTTGACCTGAGCACATCGAAGCCCTATCCTAGTAACGACAAGGGTAGGGCTTTCCTCATCTCGAAAGGAGCGACTGGTGAAGCGGAGCATACGGCACATCTGGTATGCTATGAACCGATCCATTGATACCGTGAACCCGCGCATCTGGTATGCTACCATGGTGCTGATAATGCTGCTGGCAGCGACGATTGCCCTTGCCATCTCACAGACAGGAGAGGGATGTCCGTTCTGTAAATGAGCCAGCACAAAGTTAGCAAAACGTCCCCGACCATGCGTTTCAGGGACATTTTGCTAGTAGCGATTATGGAAGAGTTGCGCATGGAAGACTCTCATCGCCTCTTCGGCTCCAGCCTCTTCCTAGTCATACAGGCAATCATTGCACGTTACGACGCGGGCCGGATCGTCGTCCCGAATGTGGATGGTCGCCCGCTCATTCTTCGTCCGCATCATGAGTGAACTTCCCTAGAGCAAGCGCCGCATCCAGCCGCGCCGCATGCCGTGCGTGCTACAATCGCGGACGGCGCAGCGGCGGCACGCTACCACTGCCACTGGCGTTGGATAGATGGTCATGTCGCTCACACATCGGCGTCGGAGATGAGGCGCACGGGCTGGCCGACGCGGATCACGCCCAGCCGCGCAGGCAGGCAGTAGACGCCGGCGCACTCGTCGCGCGAGCGCACCACCTCCTCTAACACGCGCGGCTCGGCCCGCGCCGTCTCAGGGTCGAGCGTGATCATCTTGCAGCGCGTGTCATGCTCGGTGACACGCAGCCGGGCGCCCTCCGCGCCATCGCCGACGTCCAGCACGTGCCCAACCCAGCGTTCCTCTGGGAATTGCTCGCCGTCCGGCGTCTCGATCACGAGATTGGGGCGGAAGCGCGGCGGCAGCAGCTCCATGCCGAGCGCGTCGCCCAGCGCGCCGAGCGTGCCGGTGGTGATCAGCGAGAGTGGGGCGTTGTCGAAGGCACCGATGCCCAGGCGCAGCAGGTGGAACGGGCGCGGGTAGCGGCGGGCGATGTCGGCATGCAGCTCCTCGCTGCCGGCGGCATATTCCGCTCCCTCCGGTGTACGCACACGGACCGGCGAGCCGGCCGGGTGGGCGGGATCATCCAGCGCGGGCGTGTAGAGCAGCAGCTCGGGCACCTGTCGCGCCGTCAGCCAGGGGAAAGCGGAGCGATTCTCGGCCCGCACGAAGGCGTAGCGGCGGTCACCCGGTATGCCGTGCCAGCCAATGCGCGCCGCATCAAGCGCCTCGCCGCGCATGGACTTGACCGGATAGCGATAGATTGCCCGCACCACGCCAACCATCTGGCCGACCACCGGTAGCGCGCCGTCCACCATGTCCCGCTCCTCCCCGCGCCGTCTTCCACTGTTTCGCGCCAGCCAAATCTGATGCGCGTCCGCGCCTATTCTACCATTTCGCACTCGCTTGCCCGCTCCGGCCGGCGATGGCAATCGCGCCGGGATGGCCCCGCGGCCGCCCAGTCCGCAATGGCGGACTGTGAAGAATCAGCATGGCCGGCGAAATTGCCCGGTTGCGCTCTTGCGCTCTTGTGTTATTGCGAATTCCTATCGTCTACTGTTCATACCATCGAGTGCAGGACAGCGAGCACGCCTCCAGGCATGCGATCAAGCATGTGAGCAGGCATGCGAGGCGGCCGCCCACGCAGAGGAGAGCCCGACGATGCTTCAGACCATCGCGACCCGTCCCCTTGCCCCAGCCGATTCCCGTTTCCGTATGCGTTCGCGCGTCCGCCCAGTGAGCCGCGCGGTTGTGCCGATGGCGCCGGGCCTGCCGCTGATCGCCAACGCGGTCGATCTGCTCGTCAACCCGCTGGCGTTCTTCGTGCGCTCGTATCACGAGTTGGGGCCGGTCTTCCGCACGGCGGGGCCAGGGCGCGGCTATACGGTGCTGGCCGGGCCGGAGGCGAACCGCTTCCTGCCGCATGAGGGCGAGCGGTATCTCGACAACAAGCCGATCTACGCGCGGCTGGCCGGCCAGCTTGCGTCGGCGAACTATCCGATCGCGACGGACGGCGCGCGTCATACGCATCTGCGCCGCACGATCAAGGCCGGCTTCACGCACGAGGCGCTGGCCAGCTACGCACCGCGCATGCTGGCAACGGCGGACCATATCGCGCGCGAGTGGCGGCCGGGGCAGCGGCTGCGCGTGCTGGAGACGATGCACCGGCTGGTGGGTGAGCAGCTCGGCCTGGCGATGGCGAACCGGCCGCTGGGTGAGCTGCTGGGCGACGCGGTGACGTTCGCGCGCTATTCGGTGGGCGCGGGGCTGGGCGCGTATCCGGCCGTGATGGCCCGATTCCCGCACTATCTGCTCGCCAAGCGGCGCATGTTGGCCTTCATGCGTGAGGTCGTGGCGGCGCACCGGGCGGAGCTGCCGGGCGCGGGGCGCGATGCCGACTTCGTGGACCTGCTGCTGGCGGCGACGGATGCCGAGGGCCGCCCGTTCGCGGACGAGGACGTGATCGCCAACGCGCAGATGGTCTATAGCAACAGCCTGCTCTACGGCGCTCCGGCCTGTGCCTTCCTGCTGTATGGGCTGCTGCGCCACCCAGAGGCGTTGGCGCGGGTGCGGCCGGAGGTAGACGCACTCTTTGCCAGCAGCACAGCGGATGCGCGGGCGCTCTTCCACGCGAAGCTGCTGCGGGCGGCGGCGCTAGAGTCTATGCGCCTGTACCCCATCGCGCTGGCGACACCGCGCGTAGTGGCGGAGCCGTTCGAGTTCGCGGGCTATGAACTGGCAGCGGGTACGGTGACGCTGTGGGCCGTCTCGGTCTGCCACTTCCTGCCGGAGGTCTTTGCGGAGCCGTATGCGTTTGACCTTGATCGCTACAGCGAGCCGCGCAACGAGCACCGGCAGGCGGGGATGCTGGTGCGCTTCGGGCTGGGGTCGCATTCGTGCGTGGGCGCCGGATTGGTGGATGCGCTGATGATGACGACGGTGGCGGCGACGCTGCGTCATGTGGAACTGGCACTGGATCCGCCAGACTACGAGCTGCGGCGCGTGGTCAACCCCTTCCCGGAGCCGGAGGCGCGCTTCGCCGTGCGGGTGGTGGCGCGGCGCGATTGAGATCGCGTGCGCCTGGGCCCCAGGCTGGGTCGGCATCACTCACTCGACGGGGACAGGTGGCTCGGCCGGGGATGGGACGTTGCCGGTGAGCGGCGCGGTTGTAGCGGAGAGGACGGGCACTGGCTGCGCCGATTGCTCTGTGCCGGCAGCGGCGATGGGGAAGCGGAGGGTGACGGTGGTGCCACGGCCGGTCGCGCTTTCGATGGCGATCTGGCCGCCCTGCGCTTCCACCAGGCCACGCGCGATGGAGAGGCCGAGGCCCGCGCCGCCGGTGCGCTCGCCGCTGCGCGCTCGCGCAGGGTCGGTGCGGTAGAAGCGGTCGAAGACGTGTGGCAGTGCCTCGGCGGGGATGCCCCGGCCCGTGTCTCTGACCGCCAGCGCGACGGTCGTGGCGCCCTCGCGCCGTGCGATGATGGTGATCGTGCCAGTCGTGGGAGTGTGCTTGAGCGCGTTATCGAGCAGGTTGAGCAGCACCTGCCGCAGCCGATCGGCATCGGCGCGAATGGGCAGCAGCCCAGCCTCCACGTCGCAGCGGACGGTCTGACCCCTGGCGAGGCGCTGCGCCTGCTCACAGACTTCGGCGACGATGGACGCGACAGCGACCAGATCCGCGCGCAGCCCGGCCTGGCCGTCGTCCAGGCGTGTCAGCGTCAGCAGATCCTCCACCAGCCGGCGCATGCGGTCCACTTCAGCATACATGCCGCGAGTGAGCCGCCGCGCCGCCTCGGTGTCGCCACGGTCCGCGCCGAGCAGCAGCATCTCCAGCCCGCCGCCCAGCGCGGTGAGTGGAGTGCGCAGCTCGTGTGAGACATCGGCCACGAAACGCTTCTGGCGCGTAAAGGCGTCTTCCAGTTGCGCCACCATGGAGTTGAACGAACGAGCCAGGCGACCAATCTCGTCGCGCGCGGGCGGCTCCGCCAGGCGGAGCGAGAGCGCGCCAGCCGCGATGCGCCCACTGGCGCGCTCCATCTCGACCAACGGGCGCAGCCCCGCGCCCATCAGCGGGAACGTGACGGCGGCGGCGATCAGCAGGGCGATGGCGATGCCGGCGGCGAGCACGAGCCGCGTCGTCGTGACGGCCTCCATCATGGGTGCGGTGGGGGTGCCGACCTGGAGCAGCGCGATGGTGTCGTGGTTCGCCTGATCGACGATTGGCAGCAGCACGACGAGCTGGCTTTGTCCCTCGGCGTCGGGCGCGACTGTGTACCAATCAGTCGCGGGCACGCTCCTGAAGGCCTGGCTCGTGAGGGCGCCAGCGAGTGTAACTCGCGCCGGCGGATCGACTGGGGCCATGTCGGGTTCGGGGACGGGGCCGATCACCTGCTGGGCGCCGTCAATCCAGATGATGCAGACGCGCGTGCCGGGGTTGGTCAGGCGTTGGCCGAGCGCGGTGAGGACGGGTTTCGCCTGGGGAGGCGGTGTCTTGGCGCGCGGCGAGACTGTCTGGCCGGCATAGGCGAACGAGTACACGGTCTGATTCATCGGCGTGGCGGCCAGCCAGGCCTCGCGGTGCAGCTCAACAGCACGGTTGGCGAGCAGAGCGTTCTCCTCGGTGACGGAGACGACGGCGCCCAGCGCGCCGAGCAGCAGCGCCAGTAGGCCGAACGACATCAGCGCCAGCCGCCAGCGGATCGGTAGGCGTGCGCCCGGCGTGCCGAGCGCCTTATCCGCACGTCGCATGCTCTCGCTCCCGTATTTCCATTTCCACGTTTGTCCACGTCCGCGGCTCAACCACGCAGAACATAGCCGACGCCGCGCACCGTCCGTAACAGCTTCGGCGGGTTGTCGTCCAGTTTCTCGCGCAGGTGGCGCACGTAGACCTCGATGACATTGTCGTCGCCCTCGTAATCGTAGCCCCAGACGTGCGCGAGGATCACGTCGCGCGTGAGCACCTGGCGCGGGTGCATCAGGAAGAGCGTGAGCAGCTCGAACTCGCGCGGGGTCAGCTCGATCGGGCGCTCGCCGCGCATGACCGCGCGTGTCTCACGGTCCAGCGTGACATCCTGGAAGGCGAGCATGTGCTCAAGGTTGCGGCCGCGCCGGCGCAGCACCGCGCGCACGCGCGCCATCAGCTCCTTAAACGCGAACGGTTTGGTGAGATAATCATCGGCGCCGACATCCAGGCCGGCGACACGATCTTCCACGGCCTCGCGCGCTGTCAGCATGATGATGCCAGTGTCGTCGCCGCGCCGGAGCAGCCGGGCCACGTCGAGGCCGTTGAGGCCGGGCAGCATGATGTCAAGGATGACGATATCCGGGCAGGTTGCCTTCACGGCGCGCAGGGCCTCGTCGCCGCTGGTGGCGACGGCGGTCTCGAATCCCTCGTATTCGAAGCCCATGCGCAGGAAGTCCACAATGTGCGGCTCGTCATCCACGATTAGCACACGCGGGTGCCGCGCACTCTCCCCGCCACGGGCAGGCTGCTGCTGCCAGGGCCGCGCCATCGCCTGCGTCATATGCGCCTCCACCTCGTCGCCTTCGCTTGCGTCACCCGGATTAGACAAGAATAGGTACGCCGCGGGATAACGCTACCTCTCACGGCTGAAAATTCGCTGAAAGCGGGCGGCGTGGCGGGCAGAGACGGGTGCGATCTTCAGCATTCTTTCAGCCAGGTGTCGTCGTCCCTTCAGATTTGCCGCCTATCTTTGTGACGGGTTCGCGATGTCCCAGGGCAGCGCACCGGCATGGAGCGCGACCCACTCCCGTTGACCTATTCACAGGTGAGATCAGTGACATTGGAGGCGACAGAGACGCATATGCAACCGCAACGACGAACATCTCTCTTTCTCGCCAGCTTCGGGCTGCTTGCCGCGGTGCTGCTCGCGGGCTGCGGCGGCTCGGCGAGCGGCGGGGCCAGCACGACGACGGCCAAGGCCGACGTCAAGACGGCGTCAGTCTCGGTCAAGGGCGCGAGCAAAACGGTGCTGGTGGACGCCAACACGGGCAGGACGCTCTACATCTTCGCGCCCGACAACGCGGGCAAGGTGAACTGCACAGGCGGTTGCGCGAAGGCATGGCCGCCGCTCAAGGCCAGCTCCACCACGCCGGTGGGCGACGCCGCGACGCCGGGCAGATTCGGTATCGTCACCGGAGACGGCGGCGCCAAGCAGGTGACGTACAACGGTGTGCCGCTGTACTTCTACGCCAACGACAAGAAGGCGGGCGACGCTAACGGTGAGGGCGTCAACGGTGTGTGGTTTGTAGCGACGCCCAAGCTGCAAAGCCTCGGCGCCGCGAGCAGCGCCGCGGTGCATGCGCGCAAGGTGACGCTGGCCGGCAAGCCAGCCTGGGTGCTGACCAACAGCAAGGGCATGACGCTCTACTGGTACAAGCCCGACACAGCGAGCAAGGTCGCCTGCACCGGTGGCTGCGCGAAGAATTGGCCGCCGCTGGCCGCGCCCTCCGGCACGCTCGCCAGCGCGAATCCGGTTCCCGGCGCGCTGGGCACCATCGCCAATCCGGCCGGCGGCACTATGCTGACGTACAACAGCCATCCACTCTACACCTATATCAAGGACAAGAAGCCGGGCGACGTAGTTGGCGAGAATGTTGGCAAGGTCTGGTTCGCCGCGACCCTCGACGTCGCTCCGCTCCAGTAATCTCGGCGCCTCACGCGGTGCGGTTGTCGCACCAGAACTGATGGTTGGATCGCGCATGCCGGGCCGCCTACATGGGTGGCCCGGCACGTGTGTGTCGCGCGCACAACTCAATCGGTCACGGTGACGGTGATGTCCATGCCGCCGTGGGCGAGGCAGGTGATGTTGAAGACGCCGGCGTGGGTGAAGGTGAAGCTGTGGCGCGCGCCCGGCGCAAGCACCAAGGGCGCGGCGCCATTCAGCTCGGCGGGCGCGTCGAGGGCGGGATGGCAGACCTGGAAGAAGCCGGAGCAGAGGACGTGTGTCTCGGTGGTGCTCTGGTTCTGGAAGGTGAGCGTCGCGCCGCGCTTGATGGTGCAGGAGCGGAAGAAGAAGCTGTCGTCGTCCATCGCGACGGTGCTGCCGCAGGGCGAGCCGGTGCTGCCGGCGACGGGATTGGTCGTGGCTCCGGCCTTGACAGTGGCCGCGGGACTGGCGGCCGCATGTGCGGTGGCGGTGGGCGCCGCGCCGCGCGCTGTCGCGCCGGACGCGCTCGCTGCCTGTTGATGGACGAGCAGGGCGACGAGACCGACCACGATGAGGGCCGCCGCCACTATGCCGCCGAGCATGCGCGGCTCACGCCACCAGCGACGCCGTGCTCGTGAGGCGCGGGTGATGGGCGGGAGCGGCGCGCTGGTCGCATTGTCTGTGCGCTTCCGCGCCTGCGCCTGCCCGCGTGTCTGGCCGTGCGGCGAAGGGCGCTGCGCAGTCGTGGGCCGCGCTGCCGTCTGACGCACGTTTGTGGATCGCGCGGTCGTCTGGCGCTGCGTCCCCGGTTGAGCGTGCGGCTTGGCCTGGGTGGATGGGCGCTTCGTCGAACGACGGGATGTGGACATAGCTGGCGTCTCCATAGGCTCCATTGCGGTGCGGGCAGGCGTTGGCGGGCGTCGTCGTGTCGCGCGCACGCCATGCCCACGCGAGCATACGCCCGTCGCCGGTGCGCGTACATATGCCACTCGGATATATTCCGTCCGGTCGAATGGCAGATGCGCGCACGCGCATGGGCTGGTACACCTTGCTTGGGTGAGAATCCGCATCCCGCCGAGCCCTCTCCTTCCGCGCAGAGAGACGAGCACCAACACGGAGGAACGGAGGCTCACAGAGGCTCACGGAGAGGCATTCTGCTGTGGTGGGGAGGTTATGGATGGGCGCGATCCACGCAATCGGCCAGGCGCACAAATATGCCATGTGGCTTATCGAAATATGGCTACCTGGCAGGTGTAGGCAAAAATGCCGGGCGATACACTTACCGCCACTAGCAGGCTGATGCGTCCCCGGCTGTGCGCGCTCTTCGCCGCGCCGCCGGTTGTGTGTGGTCGGCTTGCGTTCCTCACGGTTCTACCCATTCGGCCGAGACGAAAGGACGCACGAGATGCACATGCTGAAGAAGCCGGTCGAAGACCACACGCCAGCGCGGACGAGCCCTGGGCCGGCGCGCGGCACGAGGCGATCGGTCGGCCGCGCTGCCTATGTCGCGCCATCGCATCGCATCCATGGGCGGGGGAGCAGCGGAAAGTCGCGCGCCCGCCGCCTTGTGCGGGCGGGAAGACGCTGGTTCGGCCGGCGGGCATCCGCGCGCGGCATGATGGAGCGTGCGCATGTGACGCCGCTGCGCGCGGCTATCGTGCTGGCGGCACTCATCGCGATCGCGGGTGGAGTGCTCGCCGCCGGCATGATGGGTATCGGCCGCGGCCAGCCGCCGAGCCGGACGCCGGGCGACCCATTCACGCGGACGGAGCAAGTGACCACCAGCTTCGGCTTGCTCCAGGTGGAGAGTGTGGATGCGAGCCAAGGTCTGACCTCGGCGCAGCTCAGCGGCCAGAATCACGGCATTCAGGGCCTGGTGAACCCGGACCAGATGGAGGTCCAGGTCAGCCTGACCATTAAGAACTCCATCACTGCTCCCGTGGTCTTTACCCCGGAGATGTTCGCGCTGATCAGCGATAACGGCGCGGCGGCGGTCGCGCCGACGTTCTCAGACTTCGAATCCGACACCTTGCAACCGCAGGCGCAAGTCGAAGGCACCCTGTCGTTCATCGCCCCACTGGGGGCGAAAAAGCTGCTGCTCCGTTTCGACGATCCCGGCCAGCATCAGGCCGTTGTCATTGATCTCGGCAAGGTCACGGTCGGCGTCACCCGATAATCGCTATCAATCGCTATCAACAGCCAAGAGCTATCACGCTACCCATCCCGTCAGCGTTCATCCGCTGAATGTCGTTTTCTGGGCTGTCGTAAAGGCACGGCGCTCATAGCCCCAAGCATCGTGCCTTGTGGGGGGAAAGGAGCCGGGCGATCTTCATCTAGTGCGGATACGCGAAACACGAGTGACCCAAGAGTGTTTGTATGCTGAAGGTGAGCCGGGCGCGGCCTGAAGGTCTGGGGCGGACCGTGGCTGCGCGCGGTAGCGGTAAAGGAACGGGGAGACTATGTCGCACGATCACGAGGTGACGGCGCAACGGGGCGTGTGGCCCGGGCCACACTCACGCCATGTGCGTCCGTTGACGGCGACGCTGCTGGCGGTTGCCATCGCTTACGGCGCTGGCCTCTGGCTGCAGTTGATGCACGTCTTCAGTGGCATCGGTGATGCCGTAGCAACGGGCGCGGGCGCGCAGCCGGTTCTGACGAGCTGGCTGCGTGACGCTTCGCTCTCGCTGCCGTTGGTGCTGCTCTCGGTCTGGGCAGCCACCTACTTCACGGCGCGTTTCCTGGGCCGCTCCGGCCAGGATGTTTCTGAGATGACCGAAGGCGCGGTGCTGGCGGCGCTGGTGGCGCTCTCGGCCAGCGTGGTCTTCGCGGTGGTCTATCCGCTGCTCAGCCACGTCTTCGCGCCCGCCATTCAGGTGCGCGGCCTGCCAGCCTTGCCTGTGCAGATGCTCTCTGACGGCATGCTCGCCTCGACGGTGAGCTTCCCCCTCGCGCTGGTGATCGCGTATGTGCTGCGCCGCCAGCTTTGGCAGGAGCCACGGCCAGCACAGGCGGCGCCAGCCGCCACGACGCCGACGGCCCCCACTGGTGGCTGGGTGCGGGCCGTGCGCGGGCGCACCCGCGATCAACAGAAGGCCCGCATCGCGCTGGCCGGCGCGTTGGCGCTGGCCGCCGCCGTGTCGGGGACCAACGCCGCTGTCGGGCTGAACAATGCCCACGCGGCCAGCGGCAGCAATCCCTGCCCGGCGAACGTCGCCGTCAAGAGCTTCGACGTGACGGCGATGGACGTCAACATCCCGCTGAACCGCTTTGGCGACCATGACCCCAAGGGCAAGATGTTCGTCCTGAACAACCGCATTGGGGATGTGATCGCGCAGGCGAACAATCCGGACTACAAGAACCGGGTCTCGATCGGCCTGCACGGTGGCGACGCGATCCAGCCGCTGGTCATCCGCGCCAACGAGGGTGACTGCGTCACCATCAACTTCACCAACAACGCCTCTGGCGGCAGTTATGGCATCCACATTGACGGCCTGACGTTCGCCAGCGGCTCGTCGGGCGACGCCGTCGGCAACAACGCATCCTCGCAGGTGGCGCAGGGCGGCACGGCGAGCTATACCTACTACATCCCGAACGACCCGAACCTCGAGGGCGCGCACTACCTACACCCCGGAGCCAGCAACCGCGCGGCGGTCAACCACGGCCTCTTCGGCACGCTGGTGGTCGAGCCGCCCAACTCGGCATACTACGACAACAACACGAACCCGGCCAGCCCGCTGGTGCCTCTGGCCTCCGGCTGGGAGGCGGTCATCGCGCCGGGCAACGCGCCGTCCTTCCGCGAGAACGTGATCATCTATCACGAGATCGGCAATGAGTCGGAGCAGGTGCTCGACGTCAACAACAGCCCGCTGCCGATCAACGATCCGTTCACGCATTCGTACCGGCCGGGCTCGCGCGCGCTCAACTATCGCTCCGAGCCGTTCATGGACCGCCTGGCGCTGAACGACGAGCAGAAGTCGGTCGTCTACGGCTCCTACGCCTTCGGCGATCCGGCCACGCCGATGCCGCGCGGCTACCAGGCTGACCCGACCAAGCAGCGCATCCTGCACGCCGGCAGCGAGGTGTTCCACATCCACCACCTGCATGGCGGCGGCATCCGCTGGCGTTTCAACCCTAAGGCCGACCCGACGTTCCACTACTTCGACACCGGCCTGAACAAGGCGCCCAAGGCGCAGATGTCGGAGTCCCTGCGGCTCGACTCGCAGGCCATCGGCCCTGGTGAGTCGTACAACCTCGAGATCGAGGGCGGCGCCGGCGGCGTGCAGCAGGGTGCGGGCGAGTTCCTCTTCCACTGCCACATCGCCGAGCACTACTTCTCCGGCATGTGGAGCTTCTGGCGCGTCTATGACACGCTGCAGCCGGACCTGGCGAAGCTGCCGGATCGCGTCGCGCTGCCGCAGGCCGTCAACTCGGCGGGCCTGATCGGGCGGACGTTCAACGGCGTGACGCTGACGGCGCAGAACCTGGCCCAGTGGGTCGAGCCGCAGCTCCCGCCCGCCGGCGTCAAGTTCCGCGACCCCAAGACCGGCTTCTCGCAGGACGCCTCAGTGATGGACTGGGTGATAGACACCAGCACCGGCCAGCCTGTCTACCTCGGTGAGAAGGAAGACACGAGCAACTGGCCTGATCTGCCACGTATCATCCAGGGCCACCCCGGCTCGCTGGCGGTGGATCAGTTCCTCACCTCGGATTCCACACGCCCGGAGATTCTCTTCGATCCGGTGAACGGACGCCCGGCGTTCCCGCTGCTGCGCCCGCACATTGGTGACCGCCCGCCGTTCTCGCCCAACGGGCACTCCGGCGCCCCGTGGCTCGGTGAGCTTGGCGATCAGGCGTCCACCACGCCCGCTGGCGTTCCGGACCCCTGGGCGAATCGCGCCGACGGCATCTGCCCCTCCACCACCGCCAACGGTGTGGACGGCGCGCAGATCCGCCACAACAACATCATCGGTCTGCCGCTGCCGATCCAGAACACGGCCAATGGTGTGACCGATCCCAACGGCGCGCTCTTCGTGCTGGCGCAGAACCACGACGCGGTGCTCAACCACACGCTGCCGTCCGAGCCGCTGGCGCTGCGCGCCAACATCGGCGACTGCCTGTTCAACACACTGGTGAGCGAGGAGCACGACGGCGGCAACGAGCTGCCGTTCGCCAAGGTGAACATCCATATTCACCACGTGCAGTTCGATACTCAGGCCTCCGACGGCGTCATCTC
>JAICVS010000189.1 GCA_025935195.1 Ktedonobacterales bacterium | reverse complement strand
CACACGGTGCGGCCGGAGGCGAGGGTCCATTGCTGGCGCACCCACCAGTGCGCGTCGTAGCAGCGGTACTCGGAGCCGGCGATCTGCTCGTAGCAGAGGCCGCGGCCGGGGCGCGCTTCGCTGGCGAGCACGGTAGGGACCGCGCCGCCGAGACGGACGTGGCGCAGCAGCGCGGGCCAGAGGGCGTCACGGATGGCGAGAATCTGCTGCTCGGCGGCATACCAGTCGCCGCGCGGGTCCACGAACGCCTGCACGCGCGCCTCGAACTCGGCGGTGACACGGCCGGGGGAGCCAGTGACGGCGACGGCCTCGCTCTCGGACGGGATCCAGACACAGCATTGGGGCAGATAGGCGTCGTTGAAGTCCTTGGGGCGGCCGACGAAGACGGCGTTGGCGGCGCCGTAGCGGGCGGCATCGGCGGCGGTGAGAGCGGCGAAGGGGGTGACGCCAGCGACGAGGCATTCGCTCAGGATGATCGAGCGCATGGCCTGGAGCGCGGCGAAGGTGGCGGGCTGGGCGGGCAGGGAAAGGCCGGGCTGGATGGGCATGGCGGCTAACCTCCGATGATGCGCTGGCAGAGGGCTTCCTGGTGGTCGTTGTCGAAGGTCTCGGGCAGGCCGGTGACGCGGTAGATAGCGGGCTGGCCGGTCTCAGGGTCGGCGTTCAGCTCGTCGTAGAGCACGTCGCGGCGGCGCAGCGGGATGGATGGGACGCCCTGGGTGGTGGAGAGCCAGAAGAGGTCGGCGGGGCGGGCGCCGTCCAGCTCGATGCGCGCGGCGTCGGCGGGATCAGCCTGCTCGATCTGGACGGGGATGCCGCGCAGGAGGACGGTACCCTGCGGGCGTTCGAGGCGGACGGTGGTGAAGCGCATGGTGGTGACGGCTCCTTTCTGAACCGTGAGGCGATGGGCCGGAAAAAGAGACAGCGCCGCCCCCTGGCCCGCGGAGAGGTGCCCGCGCGGGGAGGAGAGCGGCGCCGTGATTCGGGCTCACCGCGGACGATGAACGCTGAAACAATTATAGAATATTATTTCAATAAGCGCAAGGGGATGGGATGGATGGCGCTTGGTGAGGTGATGTAGACTGTGGAGACGAGCGGCGTGGGAGAATCAGGGAAAGAGCGGCGGTATGCGCCAGATGATGCGGGAAACACCTACGAGATGGCGGCGTATCTCCAACTCCAGGGTGTTTGGTCTCGCGATCATCGTCGCCGGAATCATTGGGCTGAGCTTCTACGTCAGCCCCGACCACCCGCTGCGGTTTCTCACGGAAGTGATATTGCTTGACGGAACTCTCTGCTTCGTTCTGCTTGTACCGATAACGGTCGTTCTGCGCCTGGAGCGATATTATCCCCGGCTGCGACAATCCTACGGCCTGCGTCTACTCGTCGGCGGCCCATTCTTCGCTGTGCCATGGGGTATCTACAGGCTCACGGTCCTGCTGATACCTGGACTCGGATATGACCAGGGGCCTGGGCCTATGTACGTGCTTGTGACTGCCAGATCGGCAGCATTTGCGGTCATTGTTGGCGCGCTGATACTCGCGGGGCACGCGGTATGGCGGGTGGTGCGACGACACGCCAACATGGATCGGAACGAGAGCCATGCGGGAAACTGAGCGCCAGCGGCGCAGACGCGAGGAGCTGAACCGCGCGCTGGTGTCGCGGTGGGCGATAGCCGCTTGGATCGTCGGCTCGCTGGCGACAGCGATGTTTCCTGGGATGCTGCTGGTTTCAAGCGATACCCAACCCCCTGATCTGACGGTCGAACCGTTCCACACCATCAGCATCATGGCGCTGGCGGGGGGCTGTTTCGCCTACTCTGTGATTACGGTGAGAGTGGCACAGCTTTGCTGGCGAGAGCTGCGGATACGACGGCAATGGCGGTGGTGGGCGATCTTCATTGGCGGGCTGCTGATCTGCGATGCGTCGCTGCCTCTGGTTGGAACAGCGCTGCTGGGGATGACGCTCCCGCAAGGTATTCTAACGACAGTCGAGGCGTTTGTTTATCTCTGGCTCGCCGAGATCGCCACAGCCTTGCTCGTCTGGTATGTAGCGGCGGGGCGAGACGAGGAGACGGCGTGATGGCACGGTGGAGGCGGTGGGAGATAATTGGCTGCGGAGCGTCGCTCGCGGTATTCGCCGGGTCGTTCGTACTCGTCCTGATAGGGGTGGATGTTCGCCCGCGCGGAGAGGCGTTGCGGCTGCTGCGTGGCACGTTTGCTATCGTCGTGTTCTTGCTTGCCCTTTGGTGGGACGTGATGGTGGTGCGGCGAATGATGGGAGAGCCGGCGGTGCGAAGGTCGTGGGGCGGGCGGCTGGCCGCGCTGGGCCTGCTCATCATGCCGCTGCCGCTATACTACATGCCATTGTTCGTACTGGCGCCGGCACAATGGAATGAGTCTATCGCGATCGCGACGAGCGCGGTTGGGATTGGCGGATCGGTCGCGCTGATCTGGATCGGGCTGCTCGTGCGGATAGCGGCGGAGGGAGGCAACGCCGCGATGGCGCGCGAGATGGCGCGGTATCGGGAGCTGCGGCGGGACACAGCGGATGGGGAGCAGTGATGAGTCGTAATGTGCCGGATGTCACTGCCACGAGCGGACGGGTGCTGTCCGTACGTACCGTGCGGCTGGCGAAGGTCATGGGCGCGGGCCTCCTGCTCCTTTGTCTGGGTTCTGGCGCGGCGCTGGCCGGGGCCATTATCTTCTTCCATATACACCTGGAACTCACTGATTCCCTGATCAACGTACTTTTGATCGGAACACTGGGACTGGGACTCTGTGTCGCGATCGGTGTCGGTCTGCTGATGCTGAGCTTTGTACAGGACGTCAGAGCGAATGCGGCGGCACGACGGCGATGGAGCATGCGTCTCAGATTGTCCGGCGTCGTTTGTCTATATATCGGGTATGTTCTTGGGTTGGCTGCCTCGGCTCTCGCGCACGGGCCGCTCCCCCTGCTTGGGCCGCTCCCACCGCTCAGTGTGGCGATGGGTATCGGCATCTTCGTGTTGTGGGGGATTGGGTTTATGCTGATACTGGCCGCTATGATTGCCAGGATGATCGAGGCAAGTCGCACTGCCGTCGTGCGGTATTGGGAGATGGATGGAGATGGGAGAAATCCGGCAAGATGAGACACTGCGCTCGCGGTGGAGGGCCGTCCGCGACTTCGTTGTCGAGTGGTGTGGCCTGATTGGGGTGGCGGGCGCGCTCGTTCTGTTCGTGCCGGCCATGTTCGGGCAGGGCGTCGTGCGCTGGATTGCTTGGTATCCATATTTGCTATCCTGGGGTCTGATGGTAGTGGAAGCGATGCGGCAAACGCTCCAGAAGACAGGGCAGGATCCAATCGCGCGCGCCCGTGGGCAGTGGATGTTGCGCACGTGGGGACTGCGGATCGCGCTGCCGGGGGCGGTAGTCGCCGGCGTCCCTTGCGTCGCCGCGGCCCTCGCCCTTCCGCTGCTCGATGACCAGCAGACCCGCGCGGTGGCCGGGAGCCCCGCGACCCTGCTCGTGATCGTGGGGCTCGCGTTCATGGCGGTAGGGATCGGCATCTTCCTGTTGGAGGCGTTCATCAAGGACATGCGCACGGATGGCGACTGGTAGGTCCGCAGCTCACATCCCCTCGTCGCGGTACGGCTCCAGCGCGGCTTTGGCCTGATGGAGCAGGATAGAGTCGGCGGTGGTGTCGCCGCGCGGGCGGGCTTGCAGCTCGAACTTGCCCTGTCGCACGAGCGCCGCGCCGGAGGGGTTGCGGCGGACGGCCAGCAGCTCGCTCGCCACCCAGATGCACGCCTGTTGCACGTCGTAGGGGACGGCGCCGGCAGCGATGCCGCCGGTGTAGGTGAGCGTCACCCAGGCGCGGCGCGCCCGTGAGAGGCCGGCGCCGGCGAGCGGCAGCGGCTGGCCGGGCGCGGTGGTAGCGAGGGCGGCGAACAGTGGGACTTCAATCAGGCGGCCGTTCGAGGGCAATTCGAGCTGCGTCACGTCCAGGCTGAGGGACTGGCCGGGGAGGGATTCGACGGCGAGCGCGGCGACGGATTGGATGGGGAAGTGGCCGGGGCGCACCAGCAAGACATTGTCGCGGTCCAGCGCGGCGCGGGCGGAGGGCATGCCCCAGCGCTCGGTGCGGGCGACGGCGAAGAGCGCACGGTCCGTCGCGCCGCTGCCCTGGCGGCAGTAGCCCTCGATCCACGCGCTCGCGCGCAGCAGAATCTCGGCGAGGCTGCCGGCGGTCCCGGCCTGGCTGGCGGAGACGCCGGGGTTGTGGGCGAAGCGCGTGCCGGGCGCGGCGAGTGTGAGGTGCGTGCCATCCGCCGAGCCGGCGACCTGGGCAACCTCACTATAAGGGCCGTCCAGCAGCCAGAGAGGTCCGGCGGCCCACCCGGCGGAGGCGGCGACGGGCAGCGTGGTCACGCCGGCGGGCGTGGCGGTGCCGCCGGCAATGGTCGTGTCGAGGCCGAGCAGGGATACGGTCTCCTGGTTGGTGGCGGCGCGTAGGTAGGCGGGCACATCCAGGTAGGCGCTGGAGCCGAGGGGCGCGGTCATGAGATGTTTCTCCTTTCGGGAGCGGGGAATACGCGGGAGCCAGAAAACGCGCAGGGCGCCGCCATCTCCCTGACTCCACGGCATCGAGGCCGGGGCGAGGAAGGTAGCGGCGCCCTACTCAGGCTCACCGATGGACGGCACAGCGTCCACGGGATCAACTATAGTTCATACGTTCAACATTGTCAAGAGCGAAGATGCCCAGGAGCGCCCAGCCAAAAAGGACGGCAAGGCGAACATGCCCCGCCGTCCTGAGCGCTCAGATCGCCGCGCGTGTGTCAGGCCGTGACGGCGGGCGGGCGGCGGCGATTGACGAGGTCAATGATGCGGACGATCACCCAGGCGAGCAAAATATAGACGATGATCGCCAGGATGGACGACAGCTCCAGCACGCTGCCGCCGCCCGACGGGGCCGGGAAGACGCCCGCGAACGGCGCGACGAACGGCGCCGTCAGCCCATAGATCAAGCTGGAGAAGCCGGCGTCGGGGTTGGCGGCGAGCAGCTTCAGGATGACGCGGATGAGGATCAGCGTCTCGATGATGCCGAAGACGAGATAGACGATGCGCGCGGCATTATAGGTGCGCCACCAGTTACGGTTGGTATAGTCGCCCGGCCGCATGGGCTGCACCGGCTGAACGTACTCGGCGGGACGGCCGTAGCCAACCGGGCGACCATATTCGACCGCTCGCTCGCGCTCCACGTACTGCGGGCGCTGCACGGCGCCCACCGGCTCATCCACCCCCATCGGCTCGACGGGCCGATCTGGCCCAGCCGGCTGCACCGGCTCAATCGGATACGCCGGGTCCGTAGGATCCATTGCCATGATTGCTCCTCCTTCGCCTCGTCTCGCGCGAGGCCGGCCACCCATACGGCCCGCGCGCCATGCGCCGCAGCCGGGCTGGGCGGTTCAACCTGGGGGTAATGCACAGGTTGTGCCAGCCCGTCTGTAGCGAGTGGAGGGAAACAACACCGGCGCGCCGGTCGCGATGATTGGCCCGTGGCAGGCCATCCCGGCGTCGCGTTACCTTCTATGGTAGACATGGCGCACGCCAGGGGTCATACCAATTTCTTTTCGGACATTGTCGCTCGATGAATTGCCTTGGCCACCGGCGAATCAGTGTGGTAGAGCGGAGGAGAGCGGATCAGCATGGGCTGCGCCGCCTGGAGCGCCACATTGGGCTTGGCCACAGGAGATGACGAGAGCGGCGAACGCCACGCCACCGCGTGCGCCCGCGTGAGTCGTCGCTTCAGCCCGTGCCCGTCAGACCGATCCTGCCTCCGTGCTGGCATCGCTTGCGTGTATGGTTGGGTGATCGCCGTCCGAGCCGTGAGCACGAGCCACCCGTCCTGGCGCTGGGCGTGGTGCGTCCTCTGGGCTCAGGACACTGTGTACCACCAATGTCCACGACTGGAAAAAGAGGAGAAACAGTCCCACACCAGCCGTGATGGCCAGGAGCAGGAAGGGGAAGGTAGAATGGGGCTGGAGCAACCCGACAATGCCTGCCAGGAGCGGAGCCGGCATGAGCAGATCCGCGAGGACAACGAGCGCGATATTCATGCCGGCGGTATGCACCTGGAGCTGTCGGTAGCCGATGACCAAGCTCTCCCCGCCCCCCACCGTGATGAGCAGGACGCTGCTGGCAGGCGCCGTGCCGGCCGGCAGCAGCATGATGAGCGCCCAGGCGACCCCCAGCAGAAAGCCGAAGGCGGCAGCGAAGGCACGCGCACGCATAATGGGGTGGCTGAGGATCGGCCAAGGATGCAGCGACATGGCGACAAACACGAGGCCCGCCAGCGCCGCCGAGACGCCCGCCAGGGCCATGAAGAACGGCTGCCATTCCTGCACGACGACTTGGTCAGTCATTCTCGCTCCCTCACCGACAGACCCGCCAGCCTATCGCCCAGAGCGCCTGTTCCCGCCCAGCACCACCTGGCTCGCTGTCCGAACAAGCTGCCCCGCACCAGTATACGACAGGCGAGCCTCGGTTCGGTCAGCGCCGTTACAAGTACGAGACCAATCTGATATCAGGAGGGAGCGCATGGGCGATCAACAGGTACGCCGCCTGGCGGCGGGATTGGGGCTGGTGACACTGGCTTTCGGCGCGACACCACTACTGGCGCCGCGACTGTTCTCCCGCCTGAGCGGCTTCTCGGAGCCGGACGCGGCGGCCGGCTCGATGGTGCGCTCGCTGGGCGTGCGCGACACCGTGATGGGGCTGGGGCTGTGGTCGGCGGCGCACGGCGGCGCGTACGCGCCGTGGCTGCTAGCGCGGCTGCTCACGGACGGCGGCGACACGCTGGCGGTGGGGTTGGCGGCGGCGCGGGGCTGGCGCAATCCGCGCTTCCTGGCGCTGGGTGGGCTGGCGCTCGGCGCGACAGCGGTGGATGCCGGTCTATACGCGCTGGCGCGACGGGCTTCGTAAGAGCGCCGACCATGGGAAGGGGCCGGCTCGGGCGCCTTGCTCGACGGAATACGCGCGGAGGCGCCCACCGCGATCCCGGTGCCTTCGACTGCGGGGACGCCTCTCAGATGCGCGTTCAGCTAGGCGCGGGCAAAGGCAGTGCGGACGTTGCCTCTGAACAGGTACACGAGGATGATCACGTTGATCACCATGCCCAGTAGCTCGCCGCCAAGGGTTGCGTTGTTGGTAGCGATCTGCGTGATGGCGAGCAGAAGCCCGATAACCTGCAAGGCGACACCAAGAGTCCAGGCCCACGACTTGAGACCCAGGAGGCCGATGCCGAGCACGATGTCCAGCACGCCGATCACGAGGCTAACGCCAGAGAAGATGGCTAGCGTGCCGGATGCCGCCGTGCCGGCGGTACCCGCCGCGCCGCCCGCCAGGAGTGCGCCGCCTGCCAGGCCAAGGACGCCGCCAAGGACGCCAAGAATGCCGACGATGATTGCCAGGATCGCGATGATGGTCACGCCTGTAGGTCGCTTCATGGACCCCCTCACTCTCGATATCGCCTACGATTAGGGCACCAGCAGCTTGGCTGACGATAGCGCTGACGGCATGGCACCGGAAACCGTGTGGCACCGTCCCTCTGCTGTTTGCGTGAGTGAAGTATACCTGTTGAGCTT
>JAICVS010000076.1 GCA_025935195.1 Ktedonobacterales bacterium | reverse complement strand
ATGAAGAGATAGGTGAGGTGGAACTCCTGCTGCAAGTCGCGCATCAGGTTCAGCACTTGCGCCTGGATCGAAACATCCAGCGCTGAGGTGGGCTCGTCGGCGACGATGAATTTGGGATTGAGGGCGAGCGCGCGGGCGATGCCGATGCGCTGGCGCTGGCCACCGCTGAACTCATGCGGATAGCGATTGAGCCAATTGGGATTGAGGCCCACGACCCGCAGCAGCTCACGCACGCGGGCCGCCCGCTCATCTCCGCCGCCACGATGGTAGTTGATGAGTGGCTCCAGCACCACACGGGCAATGGTGTAGCGAGGGTCCAGCGAGCTAAAAGGATCCTGAAAGATCATCTGCATGCCGCCGCGCCGCTGGCGCAGGGCATTGGGCGACAGCCGGGTCAGGTCATCGCCGTCGAAGATGATCGATCCCGCGGTTGGTGGAATGAGATGCAGGATGGCGCGGCCCAGCGTGGACTTGCCGCAGCCGCTCTCACCCACCAGGCCGAGCGTCTCGCCACGCTGGATGTCGAAGCTGACGCCATCCACCGCTTTCACCTGCGCGACCGTACGGCCGAGCAGCCCACCGCGAATCGGGAAGTACACCTTTACGTCGCGAAGCTGCACGAGCGCATCCTGCGCCTGGACCACAAAGGGTGTCATGCTCGCTGGTTCCGCTGCCACGTGTCCACTCCTCGGCGCCGCGCGGCGCCGGCCAGCCGAAGCCGGTCCGCGCGCTCGATGCGCTTTGCGAACGGGCCGGCGCCGTCACGCCCCGGCCCACCTCTGGTCAGATGTTCAATAGGGATAGAAGCAGGCCGCTTTCTGCTCCGGGCCGACCGTCTCCAGCAGCGGCCGCTCGCGCAGGCAGCGGGGCTGCGCCTTACGGCAGCGCGGCGCGAACGAGCATCCCGGTGGGAGGTTCACCAGATTCGGCGGCTGCCCGCCAATGGTTTCGAGCCGCGCCCCACGCTCGGCGTCGGGCCGCGGCACCGCCGTCAGCATGGCCTGGGTGTAGGGGTGCGCCGGATTGGCGAAGATCGTTTTGGTGGGCGCTTCCTCGACGATACGCCCGGCGTACATCACGGCGACGCGCTGGCAGGTGCCAGCGACCACGCCCAGATCGTGCGTGATGAGCATCGTCGCGGTGCGGAACTCCTGGGCCAGCCCTTTCATCAGCTCCAGCACCTGCGCCTGAATCGTCACGTCGAGCGCGGTGGTTGGCTCGTCCGCGATCAGCAGTTGCGGGTTGCACGAGAGCGCCATCGCGATCATGACGCGCTGGCGCATGCCGCCACTGAACTGGTGTGGATAGTCGTTCATGCGGCCACGCGCCTCGGGGATACGCACGCGATCCATCATCTCGACGGTGCGCTTCTCGGCGGCCGACTTGTCGAGCTTCAGGTGCGCGCGAATCGCCTCGGTGATCTGGAAGCCGACCGTGTAGACCGGGTTGAGCGAGGTCATCGGATCCTGGAAGATCATGGCGATCTTGCCGCCACGCAGGTTGTAGAGATCATCCTCGTCCATATCGAGGATGTCCTCATCCTGGAACAGGAGCTTGCCGCCGACGATCTTGCCGGGGGGAACGATCAGTCGCATCACGGAGAGCGAGGTGACACTCTTGCCGGAGCCGCTCTCGCCGACGATGCCCAGCGTCTCGCCTTCATCAAGATAGAACGAGACGTCCTCGACGGCCTTCACCACACCACTGCGGGTGAAGAAGTGGGTGCGCAGGTTTTGTACATCAAGCAGTCGTTGTGCCATCAGGCTCTTCCTAACGTGTCTGAACGTTGCTGAAGGATGCGTCCATCTCTCATGCGCGCATGGGAGATGCGGACGCCGCCGGCTGGCGACGGCCGGCAAGCCGGCCCATCGCGGCTAGTCTTTGCGCCGTGGGTTGAAGGCGTCGCCGATGCCGTCACCCACGAAGGACAGGCAGAGCACGATGATGGCGAGCGTCAGCACCGGGAAGAGGATCTCGTGGAAGGCGACGGGGATCATCGGCGCGGCTTCCGAGATCATCAGGCCGAGGCTGGAGCCGGGTGGCTGCACACCCAGGCCCAGCAGCGAGATCGTGGCCTCGCCGATGATGATGCCCACGATGTCCAGGGTGGCGGCGGTGAGCACGATGCTGAACAGGTTGGGAACGATGTGGCGCGTGATGATGCCACGATCGGAGGTGCCGACTGTGCGCGAGGCCTCAATGAACTGCTGCTCTTTGAGCTGCAGTGTCTGGCCGCGGACGTAGCGGGCCATCTGCGGCCAGATGGTGATGCCGAGCGCGAGGCTGACCAGGATGAGACGCCCAGACGGGCCAAGCCTGTCGGTGAACTCCGTGCCGAGCGTCGCCGCCGCGACACTCGCGAACAGCAGCGCCGGGAAGGCGAAGATCAGGTCGGTGAAGCGCGCCAGGAAGGTATCAATCAAGCCGCCGTAGTAGCCGGCCAGCGTGCCGACGATCAGACCGAGGCCGATGTCAAAGAGGAGCACGAGGAACGCCACCTGGACCGAGACATTCACGCCGGCCAGCAGCCGCGCCAGAATATCACGGCCGACGCGATCCGTTCCCAAGGGGTATGCGAGCGTCGGCGGCTGGTCTGAGCGCAGCAGCTCCTGGTGGATAGGGTCGTGGTAGACTTGCGGTCCCTCTACAATATTGCTGCTGAAGCCGCCCTTGATCGTCGGACCGATGTGCTCATAGATGAACGGCCCGATGATGCTGGCCACGAAGATGAACACGACGATGATCAGGCTGATCACCGCCCGTCTGTCACGCGCGAAGCGCCGGAGCGAGGCGCGGAATGGAGAGATGGGCTTCTCGTCGCTAATTCCCTCCGCGCGCGCATCGAGCTCCGCCTGAATGGACGTGCGGGTGGGACTGTCCGAGGCTGGCCCGAGATCTTTGATGTTCGCCGCCGTCGGCGGCATCGGCGGCACCCCAAGGCCGGTGCTGCTGAACATCTCCATCCGCTTTGGCGTGTCGGTCGTCTCCCTGGACTTATCGTCTATCTGCATCGGTCTCTCCCCCTGTCCTGTCTATGATCTTGCACGCTGCTGGCCCTCGTGTTCGCGGGTGTCGCCTGTGTCGCCCGCGTCATCTCGCCTGGCATGCGGCGCTGACGCGCGGCGGTGGCGCTATTGGGTCTTGATGCGTGGGTCGGCGAGGCCGTAGGCGACGTCGGTCACGAGGTTCATGAAGACGACGGCGGAGGCGAGCAGGATGGTCACACCCTGGACGATGGGGAAATCACGCTGCGAGATGGCATTGATGGTTTCCTCGCCGATGCCGGGAATGTTGAAGAAATCCTCGACGATGAAGACGCCGACGACAGCGAACGCCAGCGCGGGGCCAACGGCTGTCAGCAGTGGGATGACGGCGTTGCGGAAGGCGTGGCGCCAGACGACGACGCGCTCACGCACGCCTTTGGCGCGCGCGGTGCGCACGTAATCCTGGCCGAGCACCTCCAGCATGCTGGCGCGCGTCAGGCGCAGATAATAGGCGAAGATGCCCAGGCCGAAGATCGCGATTGGCGCGATTTCAGAATCGATCGTTCCCCAGCCGGAGGTGGCGAGGGTGGGGATGCCGCGCTGGTGCAGGGACACCATCGCGACGAAGAAGAGCGGGATGATCACGAAGGACGGCAGCGCATAGAACACGAGCCCAACGGCTTGCAAGCTGGCGTCCACACGGCTGTTCGCGCGCACCGCCGCCAGAATGCCGAGGGGGACGCCGACGATCAGCGCGAGGACCGTTCCCGAGATGCCAAGCTGCACCGAGGCGGGAACGTAGAGCTGCAGAATCTGCCAGACAGTGCGCGTGTCATTCGTGAAGGAAGTGCCCAGGTCGAAGTGAATGAGGCGGTTCAAGTAGTTCAGATATTGGGTATACCAGGGCAGGTCGAGGCCGTAGGCATGGCGCAGCGCGGCTGCCGCCTGGGGCGTGTAGTGCTGGCCGAGCTGCGTGAAGACGGCGTCGCCCGGCGCGAAGAAGCCGAGGATGAAGATGATAAAAGATACGCCGAGCAGCACGAACACGAGGCCCGCGAGCCGGCGCACCATGAAGCGTGGACCGATGCGGGCAGTGGCGTATGCGATGAACGCCAGCAGCACCACGACGGCGAGGATGGCGAATACGTTCACGGATCTTCACCTCTCTTCCCGTGTCCCGTGCCGGGCCGGGCCGGGCCCTGTGGTCCGCCGCGGTCATCGGCCTCGCGATGCGCGCCGACGGCGCACACGCCAGTCGTGTGCGTCGGCCGCATGTTGACTAGACGAACTCCACAGCTAACATATTGCATGCCAACGCACATCCGGCACTGGATACACGCCCTCGCGGCAGGGATGCGGGGGCGCTCACCAGATGTCCCCGGCACAGCGGCGCGCGAGGAGCCAGGAGGAGCTGTCGCGAGTGGACAACGCCTGAAATGGCCTGGACCCAATGGCCTGGACTTGGCCGGGATTATAGCACACGCTCAACGTGGGCGGCGAACGGTCGCGGGGCATGTCGCGGAGCATGTCGCGGAGCATGGCTCCCGCTCGTTCCGCTGGCGATTGCGGAGCGCACCACGTTCAAGGGACGACGCGCGGGTGGGGCAGCAGCCAGGCGTGCCTGGACCGTTGCCCCACTGGGATGTTCGCTCACGAAGGGGGAAGGATGAGAGACATCCTTCATCCCCTCCAGAGTGGTCATCAACTACCCGCCGGGTAGTCGAGCCTTGCGGCCCGCCGGTTAGGCAGCGATGAAGGTATCGAGCCACTGGAAGAGGGACGGCATGCCGCCCGACTGGTGGCCGTAGTTGACGATCTTGTTGTTGGGATTGGTCTCCCAGAAGTCCTTGGCCTGATCCAGCACCATCCAGGCGGAGTCGTTCACGGCCGTCTGCTCGGCCTGGTTGCAGGCCGCCTCGCGGCTGGGGCCGGTGGTGGTGTCGCAGGCTGTCATCTGCTGGAAGAGCGTGTCGTCGTTGATCCCCACCGTGTTGTTCGGCGAGTTCTTGGCGAACTGCAGGCTCAGCCAGTCCTGCGGGTCGGGATAGTCGAGGGCGTAGCCCAAGACATACATCTGAGGAACGGTGGCCGGCGAGGGCTGGCCGAAGACGTCGTCGAGCAGGGTGTTGAAGTCAACCAGCTTGATCTGGACCTTCAAGCCCTGGAAGGCGCTCTGCCACATGCCCTGGAGGGCCGCGGCCTCAGCCTGAGCGGTCGGGCCGGTGGTGATCTCGAAGGTCACCGGGGCGCACTTGCTGATGTCGCCGCCGCACTTGTCTTTCGCGTAGTCCTGGAACAGCGCCGTGGCCTTGGCCGCGTCGCCCGCTGTGGACGTCACGCCCTGCGGCAGGGTCAGATTCTTGTTGTAGCCGAACTCGCCCTGCGGCACGATGTGGAACGACGGGATGCTGTCGCCGTGGCCGATGGCCGTGGCGAGGGCGTCACGGTTGATGGCGAGGTTGAAAGCCTGGCGCGCGCGGATGTCGTCGAACGGCGCGCGGCCCCAGTTCGGCGCGACGTAGCCGACGTTCAGGAACGGGATCTCCTTGAAGGTCTTGTCGTTCTTGTGCGCCTGATACTGCTCGGCCGGCGGAGCGCCGACGTCGAGGCGGCCGTTCTGGAAGTCGGCGAACTCGGTCTGGCCGTCCTTGTAGATCGTGAAGTCGATCTCTTTGAGGGTCGGCTTCTTCTGGATCGAGAAGTTGTCGTTGCGGGTCATCGTGACGTGGCCCTGATGGTCCCAGGTGGTCAGCGAGAACATGCTGCCGCTGAAGCCGATCAGGTGGTTCGTCCAGTCGGTGAGGCCGAACTGGTCAATGAGCTGCTTCGGCACGGCGAACGACTGGGTGGTCGTCAGGGCACCAATAGCCCATGCCGACGGCGCCTCGAGGTTGAGCGTCAGCGTCTGCGGGTCGGTCGCGGTGATCGGCCCTGGAGCCGAGGCGCTGCCGACCAGCGTCTTCGAGTCGTACTGCTTCAGGTCGCTCGCCGGCGCGTCGCACTTGGTGCTATTGAAGGCCTGAGAGCCTTTGATGAAGTACAGGAAGCCAGCGCCGCCGTCCTTCGTGCAGGGGTCAAGCGCGCGGTTGATCGAGTAGGCGTAGGTGGTGGCGTCAATGGGCGTGCCATCGCTCCACTTCATGCCCGGCTTGATCTTGATGGTCCAGGTCAGGCCGTCGGAGCTGACCGTCGGCGCGCCGTCGGCGGCGAAGGGCTGCGGGATGGTGTTGGCGTCCAGCGCGTAGAGCGGCGGGAACATCAACATCGCGACCTGCTGCGAATAGAAGTCGAGGATACGGGCGGGGTCGAGCCGCTTGATGTCGGTCGCGTTCGGCACCAGGGGCACGCGGATGATCTGTTGCGCGTCGGGCGCCTTCGCCTGCCCCTGTGGGGTGGAGCTACTGCCGCCGCACGCCGCCACCACCATGGTGGTCAGCGTCAGCAGGATGAGGCCGGTCGAAAGCCAGGCCTTCCGGAATCCCAGTCGCATGCACTCTTTCTCCTACACTAAGACTGACTATGACCGTCAACGGAGTCGAGCGGACCCATCCGCGACTCCGCGATGACGACAGTCGGACATGGGTTGGGCGCCGTGCGCACGGCCAGACGACCGCGCCGGCAGGCCACCCAACGAGTCTCGGTTCTCGTGTTACCTCCCTTCGCCACGCCGCTGCCCCCGGCCCCACCCCGCCCGCCGCGATTGGCATCGTGACGGCGGGCCAGTATGGCCGAGCACTGGCGTCAGTGCATCGTCGCCCCAAGGGCACTCGTTGGCGCATGTCCCCGGACTCACGAGTGGAAAGGCTGACGCCCCTCCATCGGACTGCCGGTACGGTGGCGGGTAGCGCCACCGTACCGGCCTTCCCAAAATCAGTTCACAAGAGCCGTTCGTTGTGCGCCGTGTGCGCGGCGCACATGATGGGACACCATCACGACTGCGCCGCGACGAATTGGCCGACACCTGTCTCCGGCGAGACGCCGGCGGGCACCAGCTCGTAGACCTCTTTGCCGACCGGCCGCCGGAACGAGGCCGAGAGCGTGTCTCCCGCCAGCCGCAACGCGACGCGATTCGGCAGCAGATCACGCGAATCGACCGGTATCAGGCGCGCGGCCAGCTTGATGAGCGCGTCGCGGCCCAGGCCGTCGCGCTGATCCGCCACGATCCAGTAGACAACGTTGTCGCGCTCCAATATGAGCTCGCTGCGCACACCGGACTGCCAGAGCGTGACCGTCGCGCGCATGGTGGGAGCGTCCGCCTGATGGACGGCGCGCGTCACCCAGGCGCCATTCACGTAGACGGCTTTCAGGCCGCCGACGCTGACCTCAGAGGCGGATCCGGCCTTCACCACTTGCAGTACAGCGGCGAAGTCGGGATTGATCTGGAACTCGCGAATGTCGATCACGCCGGTGCCACGACTCGCTTGCGCCAGCGAATATTGCAGCTCGACAATCGGCCCTTTCGACCAATCCGCGGGGTCTTGCAACTGCACGCCGGCGTATCGGTAGCCAGCCAGGCTATGGCCCAGCCAGCGCAACGGCATCGCGGGA
This sequence comes from Ktedonobacterales bacterium, assembly GCA_025935195.1. GTDB lineage: Bacteria > Chloroflexota > Ktedonobacteria > Ktedonobacterales > JADMIN01 > JAICVS01. Next base: position 12,875 of record JAICVS010000076.1, on the reverse strand, counting down.
TCGAAATCCAGATTGGCGGCGGGCTTCTCCGCAACGTGTGACGCGCGGACGTTGTTGGGGTAACTCGGCACCTGGGCGACGCCCGTATGCCCAAGCAAGAGGTTCAGCCCCGCCGCGAACGAGGGGCTGGCCAGGACGACGGTGAGCGCCATGAGGGCGAGGAGCACACCAAAGGCGGTGACGACGGGCCGGCTGGCCGCGGCGAGCGTCTCGCGCGCCGACGACCAGATCGCGCGTGGCGTCTGGCGGCGAGGAGGGCGCGGCAGCACACTGCGGCGCAGGCGGAGCTGGCGGAACACGCGATACGCGGTGCGCTGCTCGAAGAGGGGGTCCGCGAGCGTCAGCCGCTCGTCGTCCAGCAGCGTGCGCGCGTAGAGCGGCGGCGGATCGTCGCGCTCCACCTCGAACACATCGCGTAGGACGCTGGCGAAATTCGCCTCGTCACCGCTGAAGTCGTCGGGGAAACCGGTGTCCTCGGCGTCCGTCCAAGCGCTGCCGTCAGTGGGGCGCTCGAACCCGCTCATGGGCCAACTCCTCGAGCGTGTCACGCAACGCTTTGCGCGCACGCCACAGCCGTGTGTCGATCGCATGGCGTGAGAGACCTGTTTTGGCGCAGATCTCTTCGGTGCTCGCCAAGCGGAAATACCTCATGTAGACCAGCAACCGATCAAGCTCAGAGAGGGCTTCGAGGGCCTGCCGCAGCTCTTCGCGCCGCTCGCGCTGCTCCAGCAGCCCCTCCATGCTGTTCTCCATCGTCCGGCTGGCCGGAAGCTCGGGGGTGTACGTCTCGCCATCGCGGGCGCCCATCGCTTCACTGTAGTCCAGCGAGGTGATGGCGACCGCCTGGCGCCGCTGAATCTGCCGCCGGCGATCGAGCGCGATGTATTTCGCGCGCATCGTGAGCCAGGTGCGCAGCGAGCCGCGCCCCGCATCGTAGCTCTCGATGTCTTGCCAGACGGTCACAAACAGGTCGTTCGTACACTCCTCAGCATCCTGAAGGGTGCCAGCGTTGTCGAGCACGAGTCGGATGAAGTACGACATCTCGCGCGAATACCGCCGGATCAGCGCTTCCAACGCGCGCGTGTCGCGCGCGAGCAAGCCCCGATGCAAGGCGTCATCGGGCAATTCATCGTGCACCGTGTCACTCCTCGCGCTCCCATCCAGCCGGCGCCACTGCCGGCCCGCGCTCGTGCGCGGGGGATGGATCTCGACGACGATGTCCGCTGATGACCGGTGTGTGTAGTCTCCTTGGGTACTACGACACACGGGAGGCTTTTCTCACACGCCGCGACGCATTCTCATGTGCGGGGGCCAAATGGAACCGCCCGGCCGCGGCGTGGATGGCATGGGGATGGCCGACATGCCGCCATTGTGACTGACTCCTGGGTAATTGTCAAGAGCCGCCTGAGCTTGCGCCTGGCCGGATGACGGAGAACGACCACAGAAGGACACAGAAGGACATTCGGAATCCGCGCGAATGCCGCATTCAAGCCGGTCTGCCCTCAGTCGCGACGTGACGTTTCGTGTTATGGGTGGCAAAGCGGCAACGATCTGGCAAGATGCGGTAACCCGCGGGCGCGCGTCGCCTCTTCAATCACGCCCGTTCCCCCGTTCGCTGGCTATTATGCTCTTTTCCAAATTGCCGCGGACACGTCGCGGGTTCTGAGTCCGCGACGGCGAACTGCGCGGCCGCGAGCCATCCAGGCGCGATTGCCATCGCCGGCCAGCCTGCGGACGGCCTGCCCGTCCTCAATTGTCAAACTCCATGTATGGCCGCGATCCCGCCATTTTTGCCGCCATGCCCTACACATCCCGCCACTATCGCTGGACGCGCCGCGGTCGAGCTCATTCAGCACCCGATCCAGTGGACCAACGGCCTCATTGACTTCCCTGCCACCACCTTCTACATTCCCGACGGCGCGGTCATCCTCGTCATCTCCGAGGTCCACTCCCCCGGCGGCCAGCCCTCAGACACCTTCGCCCACATGCTCGCCAGCCTCACCATCACCAGCTAGCCCGCGCACAGCATCCGCCGCATTCGGTATCATTAGCATGGGATATCCCACGCGCGCGCGATGTGGCGCGCGCCTCGCCGCGCCCATGATGCGCGGCGCGAGCGGATAGCACACCAGGAGGACAGCATATGCGTATCGGCGTCCTGACCGGCGGCGGCGACTGCGGCGGCCTCAACGCCGCCATCCGCGCCATCGTCATCCGCGCCGCCCACAGCGGCCACACCATCGTCGGCGTGCAAGACGGCTGGGCCGGCATGGTCGAGGCGCGCGGTGAGCCGCTCTCCGTCCCCGCGGTCGCCGGCATCTCCGGCCTCGGCGGCACCATCCTCGGCAGCTCGCGCACCAACCCCGACAAAGTCCCCAATGGCGTCGAGCGCGTCCGCGCCACCTTCCAGACATTGGAGCTGGACGCGCTGATCGCCATCGGCGGCGATGACACCCTCGGCGTCGCCGCCAAGCTCGCCGCCGCCGGCCTGCCCGTCGTCGGCGTGCCCAAGACCATGGACAACGACCTCAGCGCCACCGACGCCTGCATCGGCTTCTACACCGCCGTCGAGCGTGTCATGTCCGCCTGCGACGACCTGCGCACCACCGCCGACTCGCACCACCGCGCGCTCGTGCTCGAAGTGATGGGCCGCCACGCCGGCTGGGTTGCCACCTTCGGCGGCCTCGCCGGCGGCGCCGACGTCATCCTCGTCCCTGAGCAGCGCACCAAGCTGGACGAGATCGCCACGCGCCTGCGTGCCCGCCGCGACGCCGGCTACTCTTCCAGCCTCGTCGTCGTTGCCGAAGGCGCCGAGATTGACGGCATCGAGACCCAGACCGCCGCCGGCCAGGTAGACGCCTTCGGCCATGCGCAGATGGTCTCGCGCGGATTGGGCGAGGCGCTGGCCGATGCCCTCAGCCGCGCCACCGGCATCGAGTCGCGCGCCATGGTGCTGGGCCACCTCCAGCGCGGCGGACCCCCCACCGCCTTCGACCGCATCCTCGGCGCGCGCACCGGCGCCGCCGCCATGGACCTCGTGCTTGCCGGCCGCTTTGGCATGGTTCCCGTGCTGCGCGGCTCCGAGATCGTCCCCGTTCCCCTCTCCGAGGCCGTCGCCGCCAACCGCACCATTCCCCTCGACCTCTACCACCTCGCCGACGCCCTCACCGCCCCCGCCTGAGCATCCCCGCCCCAGCCCATACGGCTCCCCTCTCCTTGCGAGGAGAGGGGGTTGGGGGTGAAGACCTCCAACCCTTCCGCCTTGATTTCCCTGAACTTTCATTCTATAATATGTAAGATGACTACTCGTCACCGGCGCGTCGCATCTCCTGCCCTCTGCCACCCACTCCCGCCCTGCTGTCCCTTCCCGCTCAGAGAAGGGGTAGGGGGTGAGGTTCCCCGCGAGGTCACGCCCATGCCCCTCTCCATCTCTCCGCCATCTGACCACGTCAATACGCCTCGTCCTCTCTGCCACGCGCACATTTGCCGCGCACGCATTGCCACATTGCCAAAAACGGCAACATCCTTTGCCGCTTTTGCCGCTTTTGCCGCGCTCTCTGCCGCGCCTCCCCAAGCAAACCCGCTTGAATTCCGCATCCGTTCAGCCGCACACCCTGATCGATCACGAAAAGCGGCAAAAACGGCAATGTTCACCATCCCAGTCAACATCATTCCGCTCCTCTCCTTCCTCTCTGCTCCACCTCTGCGTCCTCTGCGTCCTCTGCGTCCTCTGCGGTTCCATCCTCTCTCCTCCCTCGTGTTCCTCTGTGTCCTCTGTAGGAGTTCTCGTCCTCATCCCCGCGATTCCGGCACGCATTTCGCTGCCAACTCGCCCGCCGGCCGCGCGTGCCGCCCGGCGAATATCCCGCCGCGCGGCCGGGAGGTCGTCATGTCTCATCTTGGCGGCCGCACCAGCGCCGCTGCGCACCGGATCGTCTCTGTCACCACAGGAAGGACGAACACATGCATCAGACCTCATCCACCCTGCGATCTCACCTCTCACGCATCCTCATCGCCGCGACCCTCGCCGTCCTTGCCCTCGGCGTCCACGCCCTGCCCGCCGCGCACGGCGCTGCCACCGCCCGCGCTGATGCCACCTGCGGCCTCGCCTCGGCGGACGGCCGCATCCAGCACGTCATCTACACTCAGTTCGACAACCTCCACTTCACCCGCGACAACCCCAACATCCCCTCCGATCTGGAGCAGATGCCGCACCTGCTCAACTTCATCGAGAACAACGGCAGCCTGCTGACTGACCACCACACGCCGCTCATCTCGCACACCGCCACCGACATCCTCACCGCGCTCACCGGCGTCTACGGCGACCGCCACGGTGTCCCGGTCAGCAACAGCTTCCGCTACTTCAACCCCAACGGCACCTCCAACACCGGCGTCTCCTTCGCCTACTGGACCGATCCGCTCTTCGACCCGGCCACTACCACGCCCAGCGACACCAGCTTCAACATGCTGACGGCGGACGGCAAGAACGCCCCCGCGCCCTGGGCGCCCTTCACGCGCGCCGGCTGCAACGTCGGCGTCGCCGGCGCCGCCAACATGATCCTCGAAAACATCGCCACCGACATCCCCACCGTCTTCGGCGCCAACTCTCCTGAGGCCGCCGAGGTCAAGAACAACCCCGCCCAGGCCTTCGCGGACTTCGTCGGCATCGGCGTCCACTGCGCCCACGGCGCCGCCCTCTGCTCCGCCGCCAACAGCGGCAAGCCCGACCTGCTCCCCGACGAGCCAGGCGGCTACAACGGCTTCGATGCCCTCTACGGCCACAAGTCCGTCGCGCCCCAGATCAGCCCCAACGGCCCGCTCACCGACCTCTCCGGCAACGTCATCCAGGATCCCCAGGGCCACGTCGGCTTCCCCGGCTTCGACGGCATGGAGGCCACCGTCTCGCTCAGCTACGTCGCCTCCATGCAGGAGCACGGCGTCCCCGTCACCTACAACTACATCTCCGACGCCCACGACAACCACCCCACCGGCCCCGCCTTCGGCCCCGGCCAGGCTGGCTACGTCGCCCAGCTCCACGCCTACGACCAGGCGTTCGGCACGTTCTTCAGCCGCCTCGCCGCCGACGGAATCAACCAGAGCAACACCCTCTTCATCTTCACCGCCGATGAGGGCGACCACTTCGTCGGCGGCCCGCCCAGCCCGGCCAACTGCGACGGCGTGACCATCCCCTGCACCTACAGCACCATCGGCGAGATCAACGCCAACATGGCCGGCCTGCTCGCCACCCAGCAGGGCGTCACCACTCCCTTCCGCGTCCATAGCGACGACGCCCCGACGATCTACATCAACGGCAACCCCGCCCGCGACGCCGCCGTCACGCGCACCTTCGGCCGCGCGCTCGGCAAGCTCACCGGCGCCAACCCCATCACTGGCAACACCGACCGCCTCACCGCCGCCATCGCCGATCCGGTCGAGATGAAGCTGCTGCACATGGTCACGGCGGACCCGGCGCGCACGCCGACCCTCACCTGGTTCGGCAATGACGATTACTTCTTCTTCGCCGCCGCGCCCAACTGCAACACCCCCTGCCTCCAGGTGCAGCCCGGCTTCGCCTGGAATCACGGCGACATACAGCCCGACATCACCACCACCTGGCTCGGCATGGTCGGCCCCGGCGTGCGTCATCTCGGCGCCACCGGCCGCGTCTTCTCCGACCACACCGACATCCGCCCCACCATGCTCTCGCTCGTCGGCCTGCGCGACGACTACGCCCACGACGGCCGTGTGCTCTTCGAGGCACTCGACGAAAACGCCTTGCCGCGCAGCCTGCGCGAGCATGGCGGCACCCTGCGCCGCCTCGCCGGCGCCTACAAGCAGGTCAACGCCCCGCTCGGCGCCTTCGCGCTCGCCAGCCTGAAGGTCTCCACCAGCGCCATCGAGAGCGACAGCTCCGGCGACGCCACCTACAGCTCCCTCGAAAACCAATTGGCCGCGCTCACCGCCCAGCGCGACAGCGTCGCCGGCCAGATGTCCGCGCTGCTCGAAGCCGCCGCCTTCGCCGGCCAGCCGATTGATGAGCACGCCGCCAAAGCCCTCATCGCTCAGGCGCAATCGCTGCTCGACCGCATGAACGCCCTCGCCGGCGACTAACACCGAAAGGCAGGTATTGGTTTCCATCCTTAGGCGGCCGGCAATTCGGCCCTGGCGATAGATAGGAGGGGCGAGGCGTGCCTCGTTCCTCCCTTCACCCGCCACCACCGAATTGGCCCGCCGCCGCACACCAAACCGGCCCTTGCGTCCCATTCCTCCCCTTCCCTACACTGGAGCCAGCGAAGCAGAAGGAGAAAGAGGGAGAGGAGCCATGACGCCGGGGCCGGCCTGGGTTCAACCTGTCACGCTCATGGGCACGGCGGTCCGCTTGGAGCCGCTCGGCCTCCAGCATGCGGACGACCTCTTCGCCGCCGCCCAGGACCCCGACATCTGGCGCTACCTGCCGGCGGACCCCAGCGCCGCGCCCGCGGCCTTGCGCGCCTGGATCACCGCCGCCCTCGACGCCCAGACCGCCGGCGGCGAGCTGCCCTTCGCCATCCGCGACCGCGCCACCGGCCGCGCCCTCGGCTCCACCCGCTACCTGAACATCTCGGCCCGCGACCGCGGCCTCGAGATCGGCTGGACCTGGCTCGCCCGCCCCGCCCGCCGCACCACCGTCAACACCGAGTGCAAGTACCTGCTGCTGCGCCATGCCTTCGAGACCCTGCGCGCCGTCCGCGTCCAGCTCAAGACCGACCGCCGCAACACCGTCTCGCAGGCGGCCATCGAACGACTCGGCGCCGTGCGTGAGGGCATCCTCCGCAAGCACATGCTCGTTGCCAACGGCTACATCCGTGACACCGTCATGTACAGCGTGACCGACGACGAGTGGCCCGGCGTCAAGGTCCGCCTGCAGCGCATGCTCGTCGCGCTCCCCTCCTGACATAAGGAACGGCCTCCTCCGCGTCGCGGCCTATCGCACTGGCCTGGTTGGGCTACGCGCCCTTGATCGCGGGTGCCCCAGTGGTCGTGTTGCGCCGGGGCCGCCGCGCGGGCATGCTGGCTGCCGCCGCCGAGACGAACTCCTCCAGCCCGCTGAGGAACTTGGCGTAACCCAGCCGCTCCAGCGTCCGCCAGAGGTCGCGCAGGCTCGCCTCCGGTGGCACGGCCACCGCTCGCGGCCCCGCCCGCCGCAGCCGGAAGGCGCGCAGCTTTGGCGAGGTGACGATCTCGCCGGCCAGCGCCTCGCTCGCCACTTCCAGCACACGCGCTTGCGGCGCCTCTTTCGCCTGGCGCGCCCAGTCGCGCAGCGTGTAGACCACGTTCTGCGGCAGCGCCTTCTGGCTGTGCCGCTCCAGAAACGCCACCATCTCGTCCACGCCCGCGCCTGAGCGATCCAGCCCGCGCGCCAGCGCCTCCTTCGTCAGTGTGAAGCGGCTCACTCGCCCCACCTGCTCCAGCGCGGCATGGCGCACCAGCCAGTAGAGCGCCGGCATGTACGGCTCCATCAGCAACACCTGGAAGTTCGGCTGCACCACCAGCGCCTTCGAGGAGGGCTGCTGGCTCGCGCTCAGGTCGCTAGTCAACACCTCATGCCCAAGCTCGGTCAGCAGGAAGGCGTCCGGGTTGGCGCTTTCCGCCGGGCCGGGTACGGCCTCGCGCTCGTAGCCCAGCGCCACGATGCCCAGTTCAGCTAGTGTTGAGCGGAAGATGCCGGTGACGATCTCGCCGTCGGTGAACTGCCATTGCTTGCGCAGATCATCCGCCAGCTTGAAGCCAGCGTCGCCCGCGCGCCGCTGCTCCGGCCGCAGCACGTATGGGTCATCGCCCATCAGCGTAGCCGTGAACGAGGCCATAGTGTACCAGACACCCGGCTCGCATTGCCGTAGCAGCTTTTGCACCGCCTGCCGCGCGGCGTCCATATCCAGGTAGAAGGCCATCCACTCCTGATAGTTCGCGCCCGGCTGGTCGATCCAATAGCGGTCGGCCGGCCAGCGGCGGAAGAGCCGCCGCACCTGCATCACCTGGTCGTGCCGGCCCCAGGACTCCAGCTTCGGCCCCGGCGCCAGCCGCCCCTTCTGCTTCGAGGTGGAAGGCGGCGCCACCACCAGCCCCAGCTCCACCGCCTCCTGCTTGAGCAGCTCGACGTAGGCCAGCGCCTCGTCCTCGCCCTGGCGCGTGCGCGGGCCGACCAGCAGCGGCACCAGCCGTTGCGCCGCGCGCTTGGGCAGTGTCCCAGAGCGAGTCAGCTCGATCTCCTGCTGGTGCGCCGCCGCCGCGATCACCGCCAGATCCCAGAGGAAAGGGCTATCCATCGGCTGCGCCGCGCGCGGCGCGGCCACCTCGGCCAGCCCGACGGCGTGTTGCGGTCGTGCCTCGGACGTGCGCAGATTCGCCAGCGTCTCCTTGGGAATGAACAGCACACGCTCGCCGTCGCTGAAGCTGTCGAAGGCCAGCGCGTAGTCCTCCAGCGTGTGCAGCGCCGCCGCCAGCGCCGGCCCCTCCACGCCCAGCCGCCGGCGCACCGCGCTCATGCGCGCCTTGCCGCCGCGAGAGCGCAGCCACTCATACAGCTCGGCCAGCCGCGGCTCCACATGGGCCAGCGCGTAGCGCACGGCCTCGGCCTGCGCCAGATTCTCCGCCATCGCCGCGCGCACTTCGTTGCGCGAGTAGTACGCCTGTAAGGTCAGGCCGAAGCGCCGGCCGATCTGGTCCAGGTCGCCCTGGCGGTAGGGCATCAGCAGCTCGTCCAGTGTCTTGTCCGAGCGGTCCGCCAGCGGCACGAAGCACTCGCGCCCGGTCGTGTAGAGCGCCGTCGCCAGCTCTGTCGGCACGTAGGCGATCGGCTTCTCCTCGACCTGCGCCTGGGGATTGCGCGGCACGGTGTAGCCGTAGAAGGTGGCGCGCTGGCCGACCAGATCGCCGCCCTGCACCTTCGCGATCTCGGTGAAAACGATGCCGCGCTCCATCAGCCGTGCCAGTATCGCCGTGGCGGGGACCGGCTCCACGCGCGCGCGCTCCGCCAGCAATTCCACCAGACACCAGTTGCGAGCCGAGGGTCCGACGACCGCAAACAGCACCCGCCGCTCGTCCTCGTCGAGCCGCTCCCAGACGAAGCGGGAGGCGATGGCCTCGCGCATGGCGCGCTCAAGTGTTTGCCGCGATTCGGTATCGTCGCGCTCAGGGGCCCGCGCGCCCCACCATTCAGCGGTGGCGCGCAGGCGTTCGAGCGGTTGATCCGCCAGGATCGCGCTCAGGCTCTTCATAACCAGCGACTCCTCCAGGCAGCGAGCGAGCGCGCCGGATATGCCGGATGGGCGGCCACACGCCAGCGCGTGGAGGCTTTCTCGCCCCATCTGGCTCATCAAGGCGTGCCGCGCATGCCTCCAATCCTCCACTGATCCCGCTCGCGCGGAACCTCTGCCCCAGAGCACGCGAGCGCCGGAGAACGCGCCCCGGCGCCGTCCACGCGCTCACACCCCGTCGTCTTCGCTCCCGCTCCCGCTGGCGCCCTTGCCGGCCGCGGCGGCGGCGGCCTCCAGCCGCTCGCCCGGCACCAGGCGCGCCTTCGCGCCGAAGCTCTCCACGAAGCGGATCACCTCGCGCGTGAGCGGGCTGGGCGTCGAGGCGCCAGCCGTGACCGCCACCCGCCGCTTGCCCTCCAGCAGCGCGGGATCGAGATCGGCCAGGCTCTCGACACGCACGGCTGGGCTGCCGGCCAGCTCCTCGGCCACCTGCACCAGGCGGTTGGTGTTGTTGCTGCGTGGGTCGCCGACGACGATGGTGAGCTCGGCGCCGCGCGCCATGTTCGCCACCGCCTCCTGCCGCTCCTGCGTGGCGTGGCAGATCTCGTTGTAGACCTCCACGTGCGGGTAGCGGGCCCGGATGGCCGCGATCAGCCTGGCTGTATCCCACTGGCTGAGCGTCGTCTGCGTCGTCACCGCCAGCTTTTCGGCCTGGGCGAGCGTGGCGGGCAGCGCGTCGAGGTCGGCCTCGGTCTCCACCAGCCAGACGCGAGCGGGCGCCTCGCCCAGCACGCCCTCCGGCTCCGGGTGCCCCTTCTTGCCGATGTAGAGGATCAGGTAGCCCTGGCTGGTGAGCAGGCGCACGAGATCGTGTGTCTTGGTGACATCGGGGCAGGTGGCGTCAATCACCCGCAGCCCGCGCTCCGCCGCGCGCCGCTTCACCAACGGCGAGACGCCGTGCGCCGTGAAGATGACGGTGCCTTCCGTCACATTGTCGAGGATGGCGGCGCGGTTGGGGCCGTCCAGCGTGGTGATGCCGAGGCGAGCAAGCTCTTCCACGGCGAAGCGGTTGTGAACGATCTGGCCGATGATATGAATCGGGCGTGGCAGCGTCGTGTCTTTCGCCGCGTTACGGGCGATCTGCATCGCATCCACGACCCCGTAGCAATAGCCGCGAGGACTGACCTTGACTACTTCCATCCTGTCGGATACCTCTCCTCCGCCGGTGGCGCTCGCGCCCCCGCACGGAGAAACGCCCGCGATCAGTGTGATCAGCTTGAATGCTCGTGGCGCCAGCCGGGCTACACCTCTCCAGCACGGCGGAACAGCCATTCGACCGTCGCGCCGTCCAGCCGCAGGATCGTCGCCTCGAAGGCCGCTTCGGTGCGCTCCTCGTCGTCTTGTCGCTGGGTCCATCCGCGCTGGATGGTCTCACGCGGCTCGACGGTCGGCTCAGACACCTGCGCGGCGCTTGCCGCCACGAATCCAGTCTTCACCATCCTGCTCCTTTCGCGGCCTGACCGGCGGCATGTGGGGCCGGTCGCGTCCTCCTGTGTCGTTCGACCACGGCATCGGGTATGCGCGCGGCTTTCCGCATCGGGGGTGTCCGTGAGGTGGAGCGGTGAAGCTTCCATCGTCCATTGTACCGCACGGGTGATGCGCTTGCCGCGCCCGCTACCCAAGGTCCGCGCGGCACGTTCGCCGCGTCCACGGTATCATAGCTGAAGTGGCGGCGGACAACCTGAGTTGCGGCTAAGAATCGGGCGCGGCGCATGAGGAGGCCGCGAGGAGATGTGGGGTGGGCAGCATCATTGACTTTCACACGCATATCTTCCCTCCTGAGATCGTGGCACGTCGCGCCGAGTTTCTCACGCGCGACGCCTGGCTCGAAGAGCTGTATGGCAGCCCGAAGGCGAAGATGGCGACCGCGGACGACCTGATCGCCTCGATGGATGCCGCCGGGGTGGATGTCTCCGTCGCCTTCCCGTTCGGCTGGCGCGATGCGGGGTTGGCGCAGGAGTGCAACAGCTACGTGATCGAGGCGATGCGCCGCTATCCGGGGCGGATCGTCGGGCTGTGTGCGCTCCAGCCCACCGCTGGGCGGCGCGCCATTGCCGAGATGGAGCGCTGCGCGCGGGCGGGGATGCCGGGCTTTGGCGAGCTGATGCCCCACGGCCAGGGCTATCGCCTGAGCGACACGAAACTGCTGGCTCCGCTGGTCGAGGCGGCGCTGGCGCTCGGTCTTTTTTGCCTGACGCACACCAGCGAGCCGGTCGGCCACAGCTACCACGGCAAGGGCGACGTCACCCCCGTCGAGTTCCAGGCGTTCATCGCGGCGTTCCCGACGCTGCGCGTGGTGGCGGCGCACTGGGGTGGGGGCTTCCCGTTCTACGAGCTGATGCCCGAGGTTCAGACCGCCGCCGCCAACGTCTGGTACGACTCGGCCGCCTCGCTCTTTCTCTACCGCCCGGAGATCTTCCCGACGGTGGCGCGTATCGCCGGGCCGCGCAAGATTTTGTGGGGCAGTGACTATCCCCTGATCGCGCAGGCGCGCATGCTGGGCTATGCGCGCGCCTCCGGCCTGACGGAGGAGGAGCTGGCGCTGGCGCTCGGCGGCAACGCGGCGGCGCTGCTGGGGTTGGATCACGCCGGGTGAGACCGTTTGGAGTTGAGACAGTGTCATTTGTTGGCCTGCCGGCATGAATGCCGGGGGGAATTCTGGACATCGCACAGGGAGACGATACGGCACCACCCCAGGCTACATTCGGTATCAGCCTGATGTGGGCGGCAAAGTTGACTGGCGCGGTCAACATTGCCGTTTTTGCCGCTTTTTGATGGTGTGTCGGGGGTAGCCTCCTCTCGAATCCTGAAACAAAGCGGCTTTGCCGGGTTCGGCCACTTGACGTTTTGTGTTATGGGTGGCAAAAACGGCAAGAAACGGCAACGAAGTGGCAACGGATGGCAAGGTGGGCGGCAAAAACGGCAAGGGTACGAGGGAGTTCTGGCGCGTCCACGCTGCCACGTTCGCGGTTGTGATCGGATGGGATGGGATGGGATGAGCATGTTCGGCACGATATGCGGTTGTTCAGGTGCTGGCGGCGCGGGGTGGCGCCACGTTTATGGAACTAAAATACCATGTGCGAGGCGGGAAGTCAAGGAGAACCTCACCCCCTACCCCGCAACCCTCGGCAGGGAAGGGGGCCGTGGAATGGCGGGGTGTGGTGTTCGTTCCCGCCCCGGCATGCATGCCGGGGGGACAGGCGAGCCGGCATGATGGAGTTTGACACATGAGGACGGACACCCCGCCCGCACGGGCCGGCCAGCGGTTGAAATCGCGCCTGGGGGCCGACGGCCACGAAACCGACCGACGTCGGTTGGGGAGAGCGCGGCGAGGGGTGCGTAGCAATGTGTCAAAGCGCATCATGCCGGGGCTTATCCCCGGTCCGACGCGCGCGGCGGATTCGCCTGCGGTGGCGGGCATCGGTGGGCTCCCTGGCTTTCTCGTGACGACGCGGGAGCGGCGCGTGGGGCCACGGCGATGGGCCGGATGGCACGGGGCGAACCACCGCCGGCGGGCCCGCCGGGGAAACACCGCTTGTTCGTATGATCACTTGCAACAAAAATCGCATGACACGTATT
>JAICVS010000190.1 GCA_025935195.1 Ktedonobacterales bacterium | reverse complement strand
GCGCGTGGGGTGCGCTGCTTCGGCGGCATGGACGCAGCGGTCGGGCGGACACTGCTGTCCGCCTCAATGATTGCGGCGGCAGGGTCAGTTGTCGCTGTTGGTGCAGCGGGGATGGGGCGCAGCAGCAGCGCGGCCAGCGGCGGCAGTGTCAGGCGGATGGACTGCGCGCGGCCGTGCCAGGACACCGGCTCGCTCTCCACGCCGCCCAGGTTGCCGACGTTGCTGCCGCCGTAGACCGCGGCGTCGCTGTTGAGCACCTCGGCGTAGCGCCCCGGCCAGTTCACGCCGACACGGTAGTCCGGCTGCGGCACCGGCGTGAAGTTGACGACGAAGATGAGCGGATCGCGCCGGTCTTTGCCGTAGCGAATGAACGCGAGCACGCTGTGGGCGGTGTCGGAGCCGTCAATCCACTCGAAACCGTCGGGGTGGAAGTCCCGCTCGTGCAGCGCCGGCTCGCTGGTGAGCAGCCGGTTCAGGTCACGCACGAGGTCGCGCAGCTTGATATGCTCCTCGGTGAAGGGATAGGCGGGATTGAGCAGGCCCCAATCCAGATAGCCGGCGAAGTCCCATTCCTTCCATTGGCCGAACTCGCCGCCCATGAACAGCAGTTTCTTGCCGGGATGGGCGTACATGTAGGCGTAGAGCGCGCGCAGGTTGGCGAGCTTCCGCCAGCGGTCGCCGGACATTTTGGTGAGCATGGAGCCCTTCATATGCACGACCTCATCGTGCGAGAAGGGCAGCACGAACTTCTCCGAGTAGGCGTAGATCATCGAGAAGGTCAGCTCATTCTGGTGATACTGGCGGTAGATGGGGTCGCGCTTGGCGTATTCCAGCACGTCGTGCATCCAGCCCATGTTCCACTTGAGTGAGAAGCCCAGGCCCCCTTCGTCCGGCGCCCACGTCACCTTCGGCCAGGCGGTGGACTCCTCGGCGATGGTGAGCGCGTCCGCATGGCGCGCGTGAATGACGGAGTTGCACTCGCGCAGGAAGCTGATCGCCTCGATATTCTCGCGCCCGCCGTAGCGGTTGGGCAGCCACTCGCCCTGCTTGCGCGAGTAATCCAGATAGATCATCGAGGCCACGGCGTCTACGCGCAGGCCGTCAATGTGGTAGATGCCGAGCCAGAAGAGCGCGTTGGAGATGAGGAAGGCGCGCACCTCGTTGCGGCCGTAGTTGAAGACGACGGTGCCCCAGTCGGGATGCTCGCCCTGGCGTGGGTCGGCATGCTCGTAGAGGTGGCTGCCGTCGAAGTAGCGCAGGCCGTGCTCGTCACGCGGGAAGTGCGCCGGCACCCAGTCCAGCAGCACGCCGATGCCGTGTTGGTGGCAGTAGTCCACGAAGTACATGAAGTCCTGCGGCGTGCCGTAGCGGCTGGTGGGGGCGAAATAGCCCGTGACCTGATAGCCCCACGAGCCGTCGAAGGGATGCTCCAGGATGGGCATCAGCTCGATATGCGTGTAGCCCAGGTCTTTGACGTAGGGCACGAGCTGGTGGGCGAGGTCGCGGTAGGTGACGTGGCGGCCATCTTCGGATGAGGGACGCCACGAGCCGGCATGCACCTCGTAGACGGCCATCGGCGCGTCCGGCGCCTGGCGCTTGCCCCGCTCGCCCAGCCAGTCCGCGTCGCCCCAGACGTAGCCGTGCAAGTCCCACACGCGCGAGGCGGTGCCGGGGCGTAGCTCGGCGGCGAAGGCGAAGGGGTCGGCCTTGAGCACGCGGTAGTCGTGGCTCCACGAGAGGATGGCGTATTTGTAGAGCGCGCCCGGCTTCATGCCCGGCAGGAACAGCTCCCAGACGCCGCTGGAGCGCAGCCGCATCGGGTGGGCGCGCTCGTCCCAGCCGTTGAAGTCGCCGACGAGGCTGACACGGCGGGCGTTGGGCGCCCAGACGGCGAAGGCGGTGCCGCTCACGCCTTCCACCTGTTGTGGGTGCGCGCCGAGCTTGTCGTAGAGCTGCTGGTGCTTGCCCTCACCGATCAGGTACAGGTCGTAGTCGGTGAGCAGCGGCGGGAAGGCGTAGGGGTCCGCGATCTCGTCGGTTGCGCCGCTCTGGCGCTGGATGCGCAGGCGATAGGGAACGGCGGCGCGGTCGGCCAGTTGGGCAAGGGGCACGACGAGCGAGAAGAGGCCGGCGGGATGGATGGGGCGCATGGGCAGTGCTTCGGCGCTGCTCCCATCATGCGCCGCTCCATCCGTGCCGTCCCTACCATCCGCCAGCGGCACGAGCCAGGCCGCCCGCGCGCCGGGCAGGAAGGCGCGCACGATCCAGACGCGCTGGCCCTGGATCGTCTGGAGATGGGGGCCAAGCACGTCGAAAGGGGCGCCGTGCCGGCCTGTCACCAGCGCCTCGATTGAGCCGCCGTCCAGCGGGTCGGCCAGGGCGCCAGCCGCATCGGCCGGAATCGTCGTGTGCATCGTCTGCTCTCCCGCTCGCCTGGGCGCGACCGTGTCAGGCCAGCCGCTCCGGGTGGTGCTTGCGGTAGTATCGCATGTATCCCTGCGCGCTCATCAGGTAGTTGGCGGCGACTTCGTAGCGACGCACCTCGTCGTTGGGACGTCCGCTGCTGCCGAGCGCGGCCAGCTCGCCGTCAGCCGTGCGCGCCAGATCAGCGGCCAGCGCGGCGTCGTCCGCGCCGCGACGCATGCCGGCCAGCATCAGCTCGCCCCATGCGCCCAGGCGGCGGCGAAGCTGCTCCAGGTGCGCGCCGACGTCCGTAAACTGGCCGAAGTGGGCAAGGTACATGCCGCGCAAGCCGAGGGCTTCCAGTCGGTCCAGGCTGGCGTTCCAATCCTCCAAGCTGAGGTCGGGCGGCGGCGTGGGCGGGCGCACGAAGCCGTTGCCTTGCAGGCGCACGCCCGCCGTGTCGCCGGCGAAGAGCGCGGCGCGCGCGGCGTCGTGATAGGCGAGGTGATGGACGGCGTGGCCGGGCGTGTAGAGGGCGCGCAGGGTGCGCTTGCCCACATGCAGCTCGTCACCGTCGTCCAGAATCGTCAGCCGCTCCGCGGGGACTGGCTCAATCGGTCCCCAGAGCGCATCCATCTGGTCACCGTAGATGCGGCGGGCGCTGTTGACGAGCTTGGTCGGGTCTATGAGGTGCGGTGCGCCGAGGCGGTGGACGTAGACGCGCGCGCCGGGGAGCAGGCGCGCGAGCGTGCCGGCGGCGCCCGCATGGTCCAGGTGAACGTGGGTGAGCACGAGATGGCGGATGTCGCGCGGGTCGAAGCCGGCGGCGTATACGCCGGCCAGCAGGTGGTCTACGGTCGTGGTCGGGCCGACATCTATCAGCGCCAGCCCGGCGGGGCCGGTGAGCAGGTAGCTGGCGATGACGCCTTCCTCGCCACGGAAGAGCGTGTCGATCTGCCAGAGGTCATCGGCCAGTTGGTCCGCCAGGCCTTCGCGGATTGCCATGGGTGGGGATGCTTTCTATGTGTGTCGTGCCAGCGATTGAATGCGCACCCGCATGACGTACCGTCGCGAGCGGGCCAGCGATTGAATGCGCGCCTGGAGGGCGTATCGCCGCGACGTCCGGCCAAGCCGGACTCAGACGAGGTCCGAAGCCCCGGCTAGCGGTTGCGGGTGAGGGGGCCGGTGCCGTCGGCGCGGTCGGGTGGCTCGCCGTCCACGTGCAGGTTGTTGACCACGACGCGCACGCCGGTGACGCCGAGCGCCGAGCGCTCCAGCCCGGCGCGAGCGTTATCCGATGGGACTGTGCCTTCTAGATAGACGATACCATGTTCGGTGAAGGCACGGAAATGGGCGCCGGTGTAGCCACGATGGCCGATCTCGTTCTCCACGGCATGCTCGACGAGATCGGCCAGCGCCTCCTGGATGACGATATCCACGGTCATGCCGCGCACCCCGGCGATCCCTTCGGCGGCGCGGACGGCGCCGGTCTGCTGCTCGGCGGCGTCTACCGTGCCGGCGAGGGTGACGTGTCCATCCTCGACACGCACTTTGATGTCGCGGCGCGTGCGCGGATCGTGCAATGCGAGCGCGATGGCGAGATGCAAATCGCGCGCGATCTCGGCGTCCGGGCGATAGATCGGCGCGCGGGCGTAGTCGGCGGCGGAGAGCGCCAGTGTCACGCGGCCGTCTTCCAGCTTGGCGACGGCCTCGATGGGCAGCACACGCTCGTGTCCGCGTGCGAACAGCCCGCCGCCAGCGCGCACCAGCACATGTGTGACCAGCCCGGAGAGGCGGTCGCACCACACGCGCGAGACACGGCCCACGGCGCGGCCGCCCACGTAGACACGCGCCCGGCCGGTCAGGCGCACCTCTCCAGTGGGCAGCTCGGTGCGCGCGGTGCCGGTCTGATGCGCGCTGGCGCCGGGCAGCTTGGCGGCGCGGCGACGCGGCACCAGGGTGTAGATCACCTGGCGCGCGGAGGCATTGAGCGCCACGCCCAGCACATCGCCTGGCACAACGCCCTCTTCAAGGACACCGCCATACCATCCCCTGGATGCGAGGCGCAGATCGTGGCGCGTGTAGAGCATCAGCGGTACCCTCCGGTGGTAGTGCGCCGCCAATGGTAGCATAGGTTCGGCTCTGCTGCCAAGGTCGCGCCCACCGGTCCTATGCCGTCTGGGCCGCATGGGACCGTTTTGCTGTCGCGGCGTACCATCAGCCGCGCGCCGTTACTCGCGCACCCGGCAAGCGTCTCCGCTGATGAGTATTGAAACCTTTCCCACGATCTCTGTCCATCTGTTGACACCTGTGGACAGTTGTGCCGCTTGACAGGTGTGGGACCGCTCGATATACTCTGGGAGAGTCCAAGACGCCGTGACCTGTGACCAGGGGAGAGGGTATGCATGGCACGGCAGGCCGTGGCGTGGCGCACTCCCAGAGGGGCGAGAGAACCCGGTCAACCCACGGGAGCGCGGGAACACGGGGAACACGGGAGCGGATGGCATATGCGCCTGGTGGAGCAACACCGCATTGATCGCCATGACCCACGCTGGCGCGCGATTGACAGCGCCGCCTTCGCCTCCAAACACCTCTACAACGCCGCGCTCTACCTGACCCGGCAAGCCTTCATCCACCAGCACCGCGTCATCGCCTATCCGGAGTTGGCACGGGAGATGAAAACCAGCGAGCCGTACCGCGCCTTGCCGCGCAAGGTTTCCCAATGGGTGCTCAAACAGGTGGCGCTCGCCTGGACCAGCTATTTCGCCGCCTGTGCCGCCTGGGAAGCCGACCCCTCGCGCTTTCTCGGCCACCCCCGGTTACCGCGATACCTCGACCAGCAGGGGCGCAACCTGCTCACCTACACCGGCCAGGCCATCAGTCGTGCATCCAAACATCGCGGCTACGTCGTGCCCTCTGGACTGAACATCCGCGTTGAGACACATCAGACGGCGATAGACCAAGTGCGGATTGTGCCGCACGCATCGCACTACACCGTGGAGGTGATCTATGAGCGGCCCATAACCCCGGCGGATGTGGACCCGGCACGGGTGGCGGCGATGGACCTTGGCGTGAACAACTTGGCGGCGGTAGCTCCCAACCAGCCCGGCCTCGTGCCGTTTCTGGTTCACGGCCGGCCGCTCAAAGCGCTCAACCAATGGTACAACAAACGCCGCGCGCGGCTGCAAGCCAAACTGGCCGAGGGCGTCTCCGTCTCGCGCCAGCTCGACATCCTCACTGACAAGCGGAATAGGCAGATCAGTTCCTATCTGCACGTCGCCAGTCGCCGCATCGTGGACTGGTTGGTGGCACAGCGCATCGGCACGCTCATTATCGGCAAGAACGACGGCTGGAAGCAGCAGGTGCGGTTGGGCAAACAGACCAACCAGAATTTCGTCTTCATCCCGCATGCCCGCTTCATCCAGATGCTCACCTACAAGGCAGAACTGGTCGGCATCCGGGTGCTGGTGGCCGAGGAGAGCTACACGTCCAAATGCAGCTTCCTCGACCTGGAACCCGTCGCCAAACACGAGATCTACGCCGGCAAGCGTGCCAAGCGCGGGATGTTTCGTGCGCGCGACGGGCGGTGTCTGAACGCGGACATCAACGGGGCGTACAATATTTTGCGCAAAGTAGTCCCGGACGCCTTTGGCAACGGGATAGGGGGTGTGGTAGTTCACCCCGTCAGGATGGCCCTGGCGAATGGGCCGCATGGCAGCGATGTCCATGCCGCCTAGAACTATAGAGGTTCCTCACCCCCAACCCCTCTCCCCACGGGGAGAGGGGAGCCGGAGACGCCGTTGCGTGCGTGTTCCCCCCTCGCCGCGCACGGAGAGGGGGCCAGGGGTGAGGACTCCCATGGTGGGGAGATAACACGGGTGGCACGAGGGACATGGGGAACACCAGAGGCACAACGGCGGCGCAAGACGACGCGGGCGCGCAATCGCGAGGCAATCGCGACGTATCGCGCCAGTCTGGCGGTCGCGGGGCTGCTGGTCGGGCTGCTCGTCTTTCTCGTCATCCTCACCATCCAGCGCGATGCGCTGACGCCCGCGCTCGACGACCTCACCGCGCACCCCACCACGCCTTCGCGGGATACGGTCGCCACGCTCGGCCTGTTCTTCGGCCCGCCGCTGGCGGCGGCACTGGGCAGCGGTCTGGGGCTGGCCGTGCTGATCGCGTGGATGCGGCTCTGGATCTACGTGCGCGGCGTGCGCCGATACACACGCCGCTACCTGGGCATCCACCTGCCGCCCGGCGGCGCCCAGATGCGGCCGCACGCGCGACGCCGCGATGACGATAACGAGGGGACATCCAGCGGCGGAGAGGCGCTGGCGCTGGATGCACTGTTCACGACGAGCCGGCAGGTGGTGTTGCTGGGCGCGGCGGGCGCGGGCAAGACCGTTGCGCTGCATCAGATCGCGCGGCGACTGACACGGCGGCGCATGCTGCCGCTGGTGTTCCTGGGGCTGGCGCCGCTGCCCATCCCGCTGCCGCTGGCGAGCTATCCCTTTCAAGACGGCGAAGATGGCCCATCGCTCGTGCGCCATCTGGCGCGACAGGTGGGCATCTTCAGCACGCGCGGGCTGGTGGCGCGGCTGCCACGACGGCTGCGGCGGCGCACGCTGCTGCTCTGTGATGGGCTGGATGACGTGCCGGCGGAACTGCGGCGTGACCTGTGCGCGCAGATCGCCGCGCTGGCGAACACGCCGCCGCGCCGCGTGCGCCTGCTCGTCACGGCGGGGCTGGATGCCTACCGGCGCGAGCCGGGCACCTTCGCGCCCCTGCGCGGCTTCGACCATTGGGCAGCGGACGGGCTGCGCGAAGATGAGATCGTGCGTGTGTTGGGGGCGGTGCGGCCGGTGGCCGGCGCCGTCCGACCGAGTCGGGCGGAGATCGCCAAATGGCTGCGCACGCACGCGCTGCACGTATCAGCCATGCTGCCGGCGACGCTGGCGGCGCTCTGCGTGGTCTGGGCAGGCGCGGGCGAGCTGCCGCGCGGACGTAGCGCGCTGTGGCGGGAGCTGCTGGCGCTGCGGGCCGGGCAGATTGACGCTGGGATTGACGCTGGGATTGACGCTGGGATTGACGCTGGGATTGACGCTGGGATTGACGCTGGGATTGACGCT
>JAICVS010000089.1 GCA_025935195.1 Ktedonobacterales bacterium | reverse complement strand
TGCCCCGGACGCACCCGCACCGCCGTCGCGCCGCGCGCCCGCTGCTCCTCGAAGATGCGCTCCGCCTCTTTGATGGCGGCGACGGCCTCGGGGTCGCCCACCTCCACAGCAGTCGGATTCCACTTGAACCGGTCGTCGCCGCGGCGCGACAACACTCGTAGCATGCCCATACGGCGTCCTCCTCGTCGCGAATCTGCGCCCTGCCGGCGCAACACTCGTGCGGACGAAAGGGTCCTCGGCGTTGTGGCGGGCGGGCGCCCGCCGACGGCCCGCGCGAGGGCCGAATCGGAACTACGACATCTGACAGATGCATCCGTGCGCGAAGCCGCCGCACCTGTCCCTACGCGTCTACCTGCCGTTTGTGTCAAGCAGTATAGCGTATGTTACGACCTCCTCACAAGGGCATCCAAGCGGACGGACATGCCCGCGTGTCGTTGAGCTACCCTGAGAACGCTGGCTCGGAGCGTGCGCCATCCCATCCATCAGGCGAACGACCGCATAGGCTGTGCCACCTCATCTGAATGCCCGCCGTACCAGATGCGCTATCGGCCACGCCGGGCCAGCGCGGCCAGCTCGTCACCGAAGCCGCGCTGCTCCAGCCATTCGCGCGTCGCGCCCATGACGACGACAGGGACGCGGCGCAGATCCGCGACGGTGGCGGCGCCGGTGAGCTGCATCGCGACCTTCAGCTCGGCCAGGAACTGATCCAGGAAGGCGCGCACGGCGGCGGCGCCCTCGCTGGCGGCCATGAGGAAGGGGAAGCCCATGCCGGCGAGCGTCGCGCCGAGGGCGAAGGCGCGTGCGGCGTCCAGTCCGGAGCGAACGCCGCCGGTGGCGATGATCGGCAGGTCCGGCGCGCCCAGGCGAGCCTCGACCACCGCGATGGGTGTGGGGATGCCCCAGTCGCGGAAAAGGGCGCCGATGCCGGCGCTGTGGGCGTCGCTACGCGCCTCGGCACGGGCGCTCTCCATCGCGGCCATGCTGCTGCCGCCGGCGCCACCGACGTCTATCGCCGATGCGCCCGCCGCTTTGAGCGCGCGCGCCTGCTCGAAGCTGATGCCCGCGCCCGTCTCTTTGGCAATCAGGGGAACGCCGACAGCGGCGGCGACGGACGCGAAGGCGGCGAGGCAGCCTTTCGCGCGGCGGTCGCCCTCCGGCTGCGCGGCCTCTTGCAGGAAGTTGAGATGCAGGGCCAGGGCGTCAGCGCCGATCATCTGGACGGCGCGGCGGACATCCGCGACGGTGAAGGCGGGGTGGCGCCGCTGCGCGATGAGCTGGGGCGCGCCGATGTTGGCGATGCGGAAGGCGTGGGGGGCGCGCTCACGCACGACGCTGTAGGTCGCGGCCAACTCTGGGGCGACGACGGCGGCGCGCTGGCTGCCCACGCCCATCGCCAGCCCATACTCTTCCGCGACCGACGCCAACCGCTCGTTGATGGCGATGACATCGGGGTGGCCGCCGGTGAGTGAGGAGATGAAGATGGGATGGCGCAGGCGCTTGCCCAGGAAGGTGACGCTGGTGTCGATCTCGTCCTCATCCATCTCCGGCAAGGCGCGATGGATGAGATGGACATCCGCCCAGGAGGCGGCCTGTGGGGCGGAGATGTCGCGCTGGAGCGCGACGGCGACGTGCTCGGCCTTGCGCCGCTTGACCTCATCCGACATAGCACGCCACCTTTGGGTTACGGGATTGAACCGCGGAGGACGCAGAGGACACAGAGGTTCACGGAGAGATGAGGAGGAGCAGTGGGCATGTCCGTGCCTGTGGTGGTCCTGGATGGCTGTGACATAGCGTTATTCCTCCTGGCCGGCGGCGGCGAGCAGGGCGCGGCGGATGGCGGCGCGCGCCATTGGGACTTTGTAGCCGTTGTGAGTGAGCGGATGGGCGTTTTCCAGCGCGCGCTCGGCGGCCTGGGCGGCGAGGGCGGGCGTGAGGCGCTGACCTGTCAGCAGGTCTTCGACGGCGGCGACGCGCCAGGGGACGTTGGCGACGCCGCCGAGCGCGAGCCGCGCCCGCTCGACCACGCCGTCGCGCTCGCTCAGTTGGGCGGCGACGCTGACGAGGGCGAAGGCCCATGCCTGGCGATCCATCACCTTGACGTACGCGCCGCGCGCGCCGGCCGGCTGGGCGGGGACGCGAATCTCGCTGACGACCTCGCCCGGCTGGAGGCGGTATTCGATACGCTCGTCGTCGGTGGGCGGGGCGAAGAAGCGTTCGACCGGCAGCGTGCGCGCCGAACCGCCGGGGCCGGCGATGGTCAGCTCGGCGTCCAGGGCGACGAGGACGGGGGCCAGGTCGGATGGGTGGACGGCGACGCAGGGGCTTGCTCCGAAGATGGCGTGGTACTTGTTCTCACCGTCGCGGGCGAAGCACTCGTCGCCGCCCTTGAGCCAACAGGGGAACTCGCCACGGTAATACCAGCAGCGCGGCCGCTGCATCAGGTTGCCGGCGGCGGTCGCCATGGCGCGGAGCTGCGGCGTGGCGGCGTCGCGGACGGCCTGCGTGAGGATGGGCAGGCGCGCGGCGATGTGGGGGTCGCGCTCGATGTCCGCCAGCGTGGCGAGCGCGCCGACGCGTAGCGCGCCGTCCGCCTCGAAGCGCAGATAGCGCAGCGCGGCGGCGGCGGGCAGGATGTTGACCAGCAGCCTGGG
Organism: Ktedonobacterales bacterium; assembly: GCA_025935195.1. GTDB lineage: Bacteria > Chloroflexota > Ktedonobacteria > Ktedonobacterales > JADMIN01 > JAICVS01. Next base: position 16,307 of record JAICVS010000089.1, on the reverse strand, counting down.
CGATTGGATGCGGTCGCGCATCAGGGAGATCAGGTCGGTGCCGCCGGCGATGACGCGCGCGCCGGACGGGCCGCCCTGTTGGAGCAGCTCTACCGCGGCGGCGGCGCTGGTGGCGGAGACGTGATCGAAAGGTTGCATCGGCGGCACCTCTATTTCAGCAGATCGAGGATACGGTCGGGGGTGAGCGGCAGGCCGGAGACGGGGCGGCCGATGGCATGGGCGACGGCGTTGGCGATGGCGCCAGGCGTCGGGATGATCGGCGGCTCGCCCGCACCGAGCGCGCCAAGCGTGTTGGCGTAGGTGTTGGGCCGGTCGAGCAGCACGATGTCAATCTCCGGCACGTCGCGGATGGTGGGGATGTGGAACTGCTCCAGGTTGGCGTTCATCACCGTGCCGAAGCGCTGATCCACCACACGCTGTTCCATCAGGGCGAAGCCGAGGCCCTGGATGATGCCGCCTTCGATCTGGCTGCTGAAGGTGAGCGGGTTGACGATGCGGCCGCAGTCGTGGACGGCGACGATGCGCCGCACGCGCACCTGCCCGGTGCCCAAGTCCACCTCGACCTCAGCGAACTGCGCGCCGAAGGTGCGGACGGTGACGTTCTCGGCGTTGGGGCCGCGCATGCCTTTGGCTGTTACCTCGTGGCCGTCGAGCTGCTCCAGGTAGGAGCCGAGCGTGCCCATCTCGCGGCCGGTCTCGCGGTTGACGATGCCGCCATCGCGGATGTCGAGGGCGTCAGCGGGGGCTTCGACGAGGTGGCCGACGATCTCCAGCGCGTCTTTGCGCGCCTCGGCGGCGGCCATGCGCACGGCGGGGCCCATCGAGGCGAGCGTCATGCTGCCGCCGCTGGGGGGGGAGTAGAGGCCGAACTCGGTGTCGCCCAACTCGACACGCACCGCTTCCAGCGGCAGGCCCAGCTCCTCGGCGGCGATCTGCGCGAGCACGGTGCGCGTGCCGGTGCCGATGTCCTGCGTGCCGGTGATGATGACGGCGGTGCCGTCGGGCAGCAGCTTGGCCTGCGCCTGCGCCGGCGGGCCGCCGTCGCCGCCCCACAGCTGGCTCGCCATGCCCACACCACGGCGCAGCGTGCCGTCGCGGCCTTTGGGGTAGCGGCGCGCTTCCGCGTCGCGCGTGGCCCAGCCGATACGCTCGGCGCCGATCTCGTAGGCTTCGCGCAGCAGCTTGCGCGCGTAGGGGCGCTGCATGTCCTGGTGACGCTCGGCGTAGTTCTTCAGCCGGAGTTCCAGTGGGTCCATGCCGAGCGCCGCCGCGAGCTGATCCACAGCGGTCTCCATGGCGGCGATGCCCTCGACGACGCCGGGGGCGCGGAAGGCGGCGAAGGGGCCGAGGTTGGTGCGCGCGCCCTCGTCTATGGTGCGGACGTTGGCGCATTGATACAGCTCTTTGGTCGCCATCGCGGTGGCGGGGAACCAGCCCGCGAGCGCACCGAGGTTGCCGACGGTGCGCTGCTCGATGGCGGTGAGCGTGCCGTCGCGCTGCGCGCCCAGACGGAAGTGTTGGATCGTCGCGGAGCGGTGGCCGGCGGCGACGTTCTCATCCTCGCGACTGAGCATGTATTGGACGGGGCGGCCGAGGCGGTGGGCGGCGTAGGCGGCGAGCAGGCCGGACTCGTGCGGGCCGAACTTGCTGCCAAAGCCGCCGCCCATGTACTGCTTGATGGCGCGCACCTGATTCTGGTGCAGGCCGAGCGCCTTGGCGACGGCGCGACGCACGCCGAAGATGTCCTGGGTGGAGCTATAGATGGTGAGGGTGCGGCCGTCCCACTGGGCGGTGGCGCCGTGGGTCTCCATGCTGTTGTGCATGGCGGCGGGCGTCTCGAAGCGGGCCTCGACCGTGACCTCGGCCTCACGTATGCCGGCATCCACGTCGCCGCGCTGATAGGTCTGGGGATACTCGTCGTTCAGCTTGTTGTGGGGGCGGTCGCTGAGCACGCGCGGAGCCTCGGGCTGGAGCGCGGCCTCAGGGTCCACGACGAAGGGCAGCGTCTCGTATTCGACCATGACGGCGGCGCATGCGTCCGCGGCCTGCTCGCGCGTGTCGGCCAGCACGAGCGCGACGATGGCGCCGGCATAGGGCAGCTCCTCGGCGAAGACGGAGCGGTCGCGGTTGGGATCAATCAGGTCGCCGGCGTTGAAGCGGTGCAGCACGGCGCGCACGCCGGGCATGGCTTCGGCGCGTGAGGCATCTACGCGGGTGACGCGGGCGTGGGCGTGCGGGGAACGCAGGGCGGCGGCGGTGAGCTGACCGGGTAGCTGGATGTCGTAGGTGTAGGTGGCGCCGCCGGTGACACGCTCGCGGCCGTCCACACGCGGGGTGGGTTTGCCGACGATGCGCAGCTCGGCGTCCTCGCCCCAGACGGGCGGCTCATCGCCTTCCATGACGACACGCTGCTCGGAGACGCGGCCCTCGAATTCGAGGTGCGTGGTGATGATGCGAACCGGCATGGGATGTCACCTTTCGGGGATGGCGTCTGGGGCGGGCGCACGCGGTGCGCCCCGACGGGCGGGAGCGTCACGACGGGTGGCCGGCGAGGGCGCGGCCGGCGGCGAGAATCTTGGGGTAGGCGCCGCAGCGGCAGAGGTTGCCGGACATGGCGCGGGCGATCTCGTCGTCGCTGGGATGCGGGTTGCGGGCGAGCAGCGCCTTCATAGCGAGCACCTGGCCGGGGGTGCAGAAGCCGCATTGGAGCGCGTCGTGCGCGATGAAGGCACTCTGCACGGGGTCAAGCTCGCCGTCGGATGACGATAGGCCCTCGATGGTGGTGATGGCGCGGCCCTCGCAGGCGACGGCGAGGGTGAGGCAGCTATAGACGGCTTCGCCCTCGATCAGAACGGTGCAGGCGCCGCAGTCGCCCATGCCGCAGCCGGGCTTGGCGCCGGTGAGGTGCAGGTCGGCGCGTAGGGCATCCAGCAGGGTGCGGCGTGTCTCGACCTCGATCTCGTGGGCGATGCCGTTGACGGTGAGGTGGACGGTGCGGTGGGGCGCAGCGGTCGGGGCGGCATCGGGCGACTGGGACGGTGCGTTCGGCATCGCGGCAAGCCTTTCGTTCCATGTTGTGGCGGGTGCGAACTCCCCAGGGACTGTAGCACATTGGCGCGGAGGCGGGCAAAACGGGAGGCGCGGAGATGTACCACAGAGGACACGGAGGTTCAGGGAGGAATGGAGAGGAGGGCGATCTGGTCGTCTCATGCTACGTCGCTCCGGGTCGTTGGCGTTGCGCTCACCCGTGACGCGGCTCATCGCGGACGGCAAAGTTGACTGGGATGGTCACCATTGCCGTTTTTGCCGCTTTTTGATGGTGTGTCAGGTGCGTTCTCCTCTCGAACGCCGCATTCAAGCCGGTTTGCGGCCCGCGACAACGTGACGTTTCGCGTTCTGGGTGGCAAAAACGGCAAGAAACGGCAATGATCTGGCAACGATGTGGCAACAAGTGGCAAGGTCGGCGGCAAAAACGGCAAGGTTCTGGTGGATTCTGGCGGTCTCCACACCGCCAACCCAGCGGTTGCCCGTGGGCGCGGGTGGCGTGTTTGACGCGGCATGCGGTTGTTCAAGGTGCTGGTGGCGTGGGGTGGCGCCGTGGCGGTAGAACTAAAATACCACAAGAGAGGGATCGTGTCAAGGGTGGGAGGACGCGGGCAGGGATCGCGGCCGCCAAGGATTGCCGGCTCGGCTCACGTCCGCCGCTCCATCGCACGCATCTCTGCTGCCAACATCTGGGATGTTGACGCTTCCGCGCCAGCGCTTTTACGATTGCGGGGAAGGAGCACTAGCGGTGATGTCCCCGCAAGAGCGGACCAGAAAGAGGAGCACGTATGATCAACCTCACGCCATTCTTACTTTTCGAGGACGACAAGTGCGCCGAAGCCATGGCCTTTTACCACTCCTGTTTGGGCGGTGAGCTGACCATCACGAGGGTCGGCGACATGCCAATGAAGGACCAAGTGCCATCCGACCTACATCACAAGGTGGCGCATGCCCATCTGAAAAGCGGCGCCATCGAGTTTTCGGCGACTGACTGGCAACACCGCACACGAACGCCGAAACAGGGAAACACGGTTGCCATGTACATTAATGGTGGGACATACAGCCAGCTCAGGGAAATCTTTGACAAACTCGCAGCCGGAGCAGACAAGGACGTGCTTGACGATCTGCACGATCTGTCGTTTGGCACCTATGGACATCTCGCCGACAAATATGGTGTCCATTGGTTCTTCCAGGGGGAGAAAAAGCCGGAGGCCTGAAGCCTCGGCGCTCACCTCGCCATGCGTGCGCCCTCGACGATGCTGAACACTGAGCTCGTCGGGATGACGCGCGTCAGCTGTAAGCCGGCGGCGGCGTACAAACGGCGGTAGTCCTCCTCAGTCCGCTGACGGCCGCCATTCATGACCAACATCTGCAGATCGAGAAACTTCACCGGCGATGGCTCATTACCTGGCGGGACCAGCGCCTCAATGACCAGGATCTTGCTATCTAGTGCCATCGCCTGGACACAGTGGCGCAAGATGGCGAGACTCTGCTCATCGTCCCAGTCATGGATGACCTGGCGCAGGGTGTAGAGGTCGCCAGTGGGCAGGGGCGGCACGAAGAAATCGCCGCCCAACCGCGCGCAGCGCGGTGCGACGCCCGCCTCTTCCAGCGTCGACGCCGCGCCTTCGACTACATGCGGCTGATCAAAGAGTACGCCATGCAGACCAGGGTGCGCGCGCAATACCGCAGCGATGAAGGCGCCGTGCCCGCCACCGACATCCACGACGACGCCAGTCGCGGGAAACGCATACGCGCTCACAACGGCAGTGACCGACCGAGCCGTGTTATCGCTCATTGCCCGATTGAACACCGCGCTCGCTTCGGCATGCTGGGCAAGATACGCGAAGTGGGACATCTGATAGACGTGATCGAAAGCCGGAGCGCCGGTCCGCAGCGAAAAGCGCAGCTCGCCCCACGCCTGATAGGGCTCCTCGCCATGGAACATCGCCAGGGCGCGTACCGAGCGTGGGTGGTTCGTGCGGAGCAGGTCCGCCAGCGGTGTCAGTGCGAAGCGCCGAGGAGCGACTTCGGCAAATACGCCGAGGCTCGCTAAGGCGCGCAGCGCGCGATAGAGCGCGTCCGCATGCGCGTCCACTGTCTTGGCGAGCTCCTCCACCGGCTCTGGCCCGTCTGCCAGCAGATCCGCGATGCCCAGCTTCGCGGCGACAGAGAGCAGCTGCGTCACCCGGTAGCCATTTATCAGGTTATCCATGGCTACTTGCTCTGGCGCGGGCGGGGCCTCAGTGGTGTGGGTTGGGTCTGCCATAGTGGAGTCTCTTTGAATGGCGCGCTGGCGAGCGCACGTTCTAGCGCCCCACCCAGGGGCTCGGCCGCCATCGCGTGGCGAGTGGACGCATTATATATGATACCACGTGTGCTGCTGCTACTCTCGTCCCCAGCCCAACGCATACGGGGCAACAAAGCCAGCTGTTTGCGGCGGGCTGTGGCAAACCGAGCAACCCCCCACGTACCATACGAGTGCAATCAGCCTCGGCGCGTCTCGCGCGCCCTGAGCCTCAGCGCAGCCACCTAATCGTCGGCAACCCGTTCCACCCATCAAAACCCAATTGGACTCAGTACCAGCACCCAGCACTGTTCGGCGGGCACGGAAGAAAGGAGCGGCGTTGTGGCAGGGGGAATTGGCAGCCTACGCCGCACGGGAGCGAAAATCCTGAGCGGCGCAGTGGCAATAATGTTTTGGCTCATCGTGGGCGTCGTGGCTATCGCGCTCCTCGCTATGGGGGTGGCGGTGGTGGGTGGCCTGCCATCACTATTACACCCGCCCGTATTAGGCCCGCTGCCCTGCAGCGGCGCCTGCCAACCCACCCCGTAAGGGGCTGGCGCAGTCTCCTCGGGTGACCAGGGCTTGCCTGAGGAATCCCACGGGATGTGCTATCCTCACGTGGAGTGTCTCGATGCCCGCGACCCAGGCCGGCTGGGGCAGGTCGCGACACGGCAGTGCAGAGGGAGGAGCGCGCGGCGTGTTCACCATTGCACAGCGGGATGCGCTCCGCGACCGCCTGCTCCGGCTCGCGCGGGAGGATGCGCGCGTCGTGGCCGGAGCCGCCGTGGGCTCGCTCGCGGTGGACGGCGGCGGCGACCGCTTCTCCGACCTGGACCTCACCTTCGCCGTCACTGACCGCGTGCTGGTCGCGGATGTGCTCGATGACTGGACGCGCACGCTCACGGGCGAGCTCGCCGCAGTGCATCTTACCGACCTCGTGCGCGGTCCGACCACCTACCGCGTGTTCCTGCTCCCGGACGCGCTTCAGTTCGACCTCTCGATGACGCCGGCGGCGCAGTTTCGTCCCGCCGGGCCACGCTTCCGACTGCTGTTCGGCCAGACCGCGGCCGAGCCAGCAGGAGGCACGTCCGCGGTTCCCACGCCAGCGGTCGCCGGGGACCTCTTCGGGTGGGGCGTCATCTACGCGCTCCACGCCCGTGCGTGCATCGAGCGCGGGCGGGTCTGGCAGGCCGAGCATTACGTGGGCGCCGTGCGCGACCACGCGCTCGCGCTGGCCTGCCTTCGAGAAGGGCTGCCCGCGGCGCAGGCGCGCGGCTACGACGACCTCTCCGCCCAGACGCTCGCGCGCTTCGGGGATGCCCACATCGGCGCGGCCGAGCCCGGGGCGCTACGCGCCGCCCTCGCCGCGGCAGTGCGCGCGCTCCTACGCGAGGGTACGGATGCGCATCTCCCGCACGCGGAGATCGTCACGCAGCGTCTGGCGGACCTGCGCTGACGCGGAACCGCTACGACTGTCTACGACCGTCTCTCTGTCGTTGGCGAGGATTGCGCGCACACAGGATGGGGCCGCGCGGTGGGGAGGTGGTGGTGTTGGCCTCCATCGTCCTGTGGCTCGATTCGTGATTCGATCAGACGTTCCCTGGTCTTTTAGGGGGCTGAGGGGACGGCGTGGGCGGCGGTGATCTGGTCCCAGAAGAGGTCGGCCAGGCGGGCGTAGCCGAGGCTGGAGGGGTGGAAGCCGTCGGCGCTGGAGACGTATTCAGGGTGGGAGGCGAGGTCGGAGACGAAGAGGTTGACGAGTACGGCGTGATGTTTGGCGATGATGGGGTCTATGGCGTCGTTCCACTGGCGGGCCAGCGCTTGCACCTGGGCTGTCGCCGCGCCAGCGACGCACGCGCCGCCGCCAGGGGCGCCCGCTTTGAAGTAGGGGAGCTGGCTCATGTCGGGGGTGTTGGCGACGAAGACCTGCGCGCCGGTCTGTTCGAGCTGGCCGAGCATGTTGTCGAGGTCGGCGGTGTACCGCGGCAGGGGCGTACACTGGCGGAAGTCGTTGCCGACCATCCAGACGGTGACGAGCGTGGGGTGGGCGGCGAGCGCGTCGGGCAGCTCGCGGGTGAGCGAGGGGTGGATGGTGATGCCGCTGACGCCGAGGTTGAGCGCGTGGGCAGCCGATGGCAGGCGGGCGATGATACGCGGGACGTAGCCCTCGTGAGCGGGATCGCTCGCGCCAAAGCCAAGGGCGTCGGAGGCGCCGATGGCGACGTAGGAGACGGTTAGCGCGGACGCGGGGGCGCTCGTCGCGGATGCCGTGGCGGTGACAGCCGCGCTGGCGGTGGCGGTCGCCCGCTGAAGAGGAATGCGCGCGCCGCTGCCGGGAACGCCCGTATGGACGGTGCTGCCGCCGCAAGCGGCGAGCACGAGCACGAGCGCGACCAGCAGGGCGAGAGCGGCAAGCCGTGATAGAGGCAGGAATCGCTTGAGCGGATGCATGGGGCATGCTCCAGTGTTTCCAGGCGCAGCACAGGATGGGTAGCGGTAGACCATCGGATGAGTCGTATGGGGGACATCGTAGCGATGGCGCGGGTGGCGGGTCAAGAGGGCATGTCCCACATCAATCCTGGGGCCAAACTCCTTGTGACGTGGGCGACGGCTCGTCACTACCGCTCGTGCCAGATGCGACGGCGCCGGAAACCAGGGCGCCTTCGTCGCCACGGTGATAGGTGATGACGCCATCCGCGCCAGTCTGGCGCTCGGCACGGCTGAGGATGCGGAGATGGGCCAGGAAGGCGACGGATTCGGCCAGCGCCACCAGACGCGAGCCGGGGTTGCGCATGCGCTCCGGGTAGAGCGCCTGGGCGAGCGCGTAGGCGGTGAGGCCATCCGGCGCCTCCGCGAGTAGCCGCGCGACGGTGACGATCTCGCGCGCGTAGGAGCCGGCGAGCACGCTCGCGCGCCCACGCAGATCGGTGAAGGGCCGGCCATGGCCGGGGAGGACGAGACGTACGGGCAGATCGCCGAGGGCGGCGAGCGAGGCGAGCTGGTCAGCAAGGGGATCGGGGCGCGACCAGGGATACCAGCCGACGGTGGGGCGTAGAGCGGGCAGCACGGCGTCGCCAGCGACGAGCACGCCGTCGTCACGCAGCAGGCAGAGGTGGCCGTCGGCGTGGCCCGGCGTCCAGAGGGCACGGTACGCCGCGCCGGCCAGATGGATGCGCTGGCCGTGGGCGAGCAGCGTAGGATGGTCAGGCAGATCGAGCAGGCGGCGCAGTTGGACGGCGCGGGTGACGAGCGCCTGGGCCTCGTCGGCGGGCATGCCATGTGTGACGCAGACGCGGGCGACATCGAGGAAGGCGGTGTTGGCGGCGTCGCCCCAGAGTGGGGCCATGTCGCGCTTCTCGGCGGCGAGCATGTAGACGGGTGCGCCGGAGAGCCGCTGCCAGCGGCCGGCCGCGCCCAGGTGGTCGGGGTGGACGTGAGTGAGGATGATGGCGCTGATGCTGGCCGGTGAAGCGCCGATGCGGTCGAGGGCATCGCGCAGGGCAGCCTCGGCGGGAGGCGTATCGAGCGGGCAATCCACGAGGCACCAACCCTGGCTCCCCTGAGCGGCGGCCACGGGTGCGCCCAGCAGATAGAGGTTGACGACGCGGGCGCCGAAGGGAACCGGGGCGGGAACGCGCCAGATGCCCGGCTCCAATTCGTGGAGAGCCTGCGAATCGAGCTCTAGGTCGGCGATCTCGAGCGGCAGGGCATCCTGCATCGCGGGCATCCTCCTCCTGATGCGCGGTGATGCGCGGCACGGGATGGAGCGGGCGGCGAGTGAAATGAAGACGGGTTGGATGCGACGGAGCAATGAGGATGGGGATGCGCCGGCTCCCGACGCGACGCCGCTTCACCGCATTATGCGCATAGGCGAGCGCACAATGCTTGCCAGGGCGCTGCCAGGGCGCTGCCAGGGTAGCGCGGCGCGTTCGTTCGCATCGGGGGGCAATGGGCGGCCATAGGCCAGCGGGTGATGAAGATGGCACGAAGAAGGCCCCTACCATCGTGGTGGGGCCTTCGGATTGACGGGATATTGCCAGGGGGGAGCGGCTCGTCGGCCTGAGCCGGTGATACCAACGTCCCCCCGGCGCTAGCGCCCGGAACAGTCCGGGCGGGATTGTTCCTACGGTTTACGGCAAGGTGGTCGGGCAGGCGGTCGTGTTCGAGTCGGTGAAGGTGATCGAGCCAGTGGTCGCGGGCAACGCGCTACTGGCGTCGAAGAACTGCACCGTATAGGAGCCGACCGGCTCAACGCTCGCTGTCTTCACCGAGAATTGGTTGGTGTTCGAGGTGTTCTGCAGCGCAAGCGGCTTGCCTTGCGTTCCCTTCGAGACCGGATCGGTGTTGCCGGCGAACGGGTTGCCGGCGTAGATCGCCAGCGCCGCTGACTGCGGGACGGGGATGGTCCACGTGGCCGAGATGAGGCCGGTAGCGGTTGTGCTGAACGGCACCCAGAACGTTTGGCCACTCGCCAGCGCCGGCAGGTTGACGGTCGCGGTACAGACTTGCGTCGAGCTGATCGGCGTGGGCGTGGGCAGCGGGCCGGAGCCAGCCGGAGCCGCCGGCGCGGGCACGAAGCCGTACGACCAGATGCGCCCGTGACCGGCGCGCACACCCGTGAGCGGGTCGTCGAAGATGTAGAGTGTGCCGGAGTTCTGATCCACTACCATGCCCAGCGCGAACGGCATGACGGTCGGGCTGCCCGGCGTGAGCGATGGATCGAAGGGGCGCGTGTTGAGGTTAGTGCCATTCATGCTGGCGTACACCGTGGCGTTTGGCGTGCCGGCGGCGGGCACCATGCCCTGCGTCACGTAGACGGCGGCGGTGTTGTCAGCCGGGTTGTACTGGTAGATGGTCGAGGCGCCGAAGCCGGGGGCGTCCGAGGCATAGACCAGGTTGTTGACGGTATCCACGGCGATGCCGCCGCCAAAGACCGCGCCCGGCGTGCCGATCGGCAGGATCGAGCCGACGCAGGGCACCGCGCCGTTGCGCCCGCAGGCGCCGGCGTTTTGCAAGACGGCGAAGTCGCGGTTCTCACCGTAGTAGATGTCGTAGGCGCCCGCGCCTTCGAGCGGGTTGGCGAGGATGCCGATGGTGCCGTTGAAGCCCCGGCCATCGGTGGACTTGGCGACGACATCAATGGTCTGCACACGTGGGTCGGCACGTGGGTTGTTGACGCGGCGGATGAGGTCGTCGAACTGGCCGGTGAAGTAGAGCGCGCCGTCGGGGGCCAGCGCGAGGCCGATCAGCCGCGGAACGGCGTTGAACTGGGTGTTGGCTGTCATCAGCACAGGGGACGAGACGGCACCCAGGCCGCTGTCACCATTGGGATCGTAGACGAAGCGCCAGAGGCCGCGGCTGAAGCGGTCGATCTCGTCCACGTAGACGAAGTGGGTGCCGTCGGGCACGCCAGCGATGCCGGTGTTGACCGTCGGGTCATACACAGCCTGGGCGGGCGAGCCGATGGTGGCATCGTCGCAGGTGGCAAGGTTGACGGCTTCCAGCGAGGTGCCGGGGACGACATCGGTGCGGCAGAAGCCGTCGCCCTCGTCCGAAATCCAGATGTGCTCGACGCCCGAGGCGTCGGGCAGCAGCACGCCGCCGCCGACCGGAGCCTGCAAGCCCCAGGCGAAGAGCGTGGCGGTCTGGCCGGGGATGGTGCCCGGAGGCGTGGCGGGCTGGCAGGGCTGGCCAGGCAGGCCAACGCAATCGGGCGCGGCGCCGGCCGGCACCGTCCAGAGATGACCGACCTCGAAGACCTCGTTGAGGACGTTGAAGGTCGGGTCGTCGCCGATCAGCACGTCACCGGCTGGGTCCACGCCCAGGCCTGTCACCTGCTGATAGGTGGTGGTGGTGAGGCCGTTGTAGGGCGAGACGTAAGACGGCACGTTCTCCGAGTAGAGATCTTGCACGTTGGTGGTGGGGTTGTAGCGCATGACGCTGCCGACCAGCGCGTTGGTCGGCGCGGTGCCGACGTAGAGGTACTGGCTGGTGGTGGTGCCGTCGTTTTGCGGGAAGACCGCCATCGAGGAGGGGAAGAAGATCGACATCGGCGAGAAGACGGTGGCGCAGCCGCCCAGACCGGTGCTCGGGTCGAGCGCGGGGCAGGTGGCGACGTCGGTCATGATGGTGACGCCGTCACCGCCGACCTCGGAGATGTACATATCGCCGACCGTGTGCGTGCCGTCGGCGGAGGGGTGGTTGAAGATGGCGATGCCGCCCTTGACGCCCTTATGATGGGGGTCGCTGGTCTTGGCGATCTCCACCGCCGTCTGCGTCGTCAGGTCAGCCGCGCCGGGGTTGGTGATGCGCACGATGTGTTGCGAGCGCAGGAAGCCGGCGTAGAGGTTGCCGTCGGGGCCGATGGCGACGCCGGCGTTCTTGAAGCTGGCGCCGGTGGTCGGGTCGCAGAAGAGGCCGTTGGCGCAGGAGCTGCCGGCCACCCCGCCCTGGGGGGCGACGAGCACGCCGCTGCCGGCGACGATGCCGCCGTTGCCGCCGTCGAGGGTGGCGTCGAAGGTGATGCGCTTGGGGCCGAGGCTCTTGACGCCCAGGTCGGCCAGGTAGACGTCACGCAGCTGCTTGCCGGTGGTGGCGTCGGTGAAGAGCGGGCCGGTCACGGCCTGCACCGCTTGCTTAGCCGTGTTGTCGCAGCTGGCGGTGTTGACGTCGAGGCCGCCCGCGCCGTTGGAGTCGAGCCGGCAGAAGCCGGTGAAAGCGGGAGCGGGCGGTGCGCCGGCTTTGCCGGCGACGAAGGGGCCGACGCCATTCTGCGGCACCCAGAAGTGGCCGGTGGTGCCGGCGACATCGCCGCCGAGCCAGACGGAGTTCTCCGGCAGAGTGATGCCGGAGGTTACCAGCGTGCCGTTGACGGCCTTGGCGGTGAAGGCGTTGAAGAGCGCGAGCGCCGGCATGACCACAAGCAGAATGAGCAGCGGTACGGTCGCCGGTTTCTTCGAGAGGCGGCGCGCAATCACGGGGGCCTGGCGTGCCCGGGCGCGTGCCCACGTGATCGCTCGTGCCTTCAGTTGGAGCAGGGTATCTTGGTCGAAACCCATGTGTTTGTCACCTCATCCTCAATGAAGGGTCGCGTTACCTGTGATAGGCGACGCCTTTCCCAAGATGTTCATGCAGCGTACTCGCTGGATCCCCTGTTGACCTCCTCTCGCGGCGACTGCTGTCCGTAGGGCTGACGTGATGCGCCTGCGCCAGCAGTCACTCCCCCGCGTCATCAACTTCCAAATCGCGGCACGCTAGATGTAGCGCCCCGGCTGACGCGCGGCGGCTTTGAGGCACCGAGCATGCCGGCGAGCATATACCTGTGTGTGCGTTGCGGCCGGCCGAGCGTGCCAGCTCGACCATAGCTGCGGGATATCGGTGATAGTGACCACCGAGCCGGCATGACAGTTCACGCTCGTGACTAGCCTACCCGACTAAGTCTACGGAGCAGGTAACACCAATACATCTGCCATGCGGCATTTGAGGTATGCCGCATGGCAGATGCGGCTATCCCGAATAGTGCTTGCCTTAATTAGCGCAGATTATTCCGGCATTTCCCCCTAGGATCAGGACAAAAACCGGCCCATCATGGATAGGCTAACTGGCATATGCCTCGCTCGATGGTATACGAAAATGAGACTAGTCTGAAATACGCAGTATGTGGCATCTCACTACACCTCATAGTATAGGGCGACATGCGCTAATCGAGTTGCTCATTTGCGCCCCTGCCTCTCCGTACATTCACGCGGCAAGTTTGCGCCATTCTTCGATTGTTGGCGATCGGCATTCCTCCGTAGAGTTAGTGGAGAAGGATCGCCGCCGTTTAGGAGATTGGGAGCGGCGACGACTCGCGGCGATGCCGGCTTACGTCACCTCGTCTTCCGGCACCGCCGCTTCTTTTTGCCCAGAGAGTGAGATATCAAGAGGGTGAGATGTCCCACGCGAGGCCATTTCGTTCCAGGCTGGTCGTTCTCAATCCCCATGCGCTGCGCGATCCCCTGCTGCCTTCATGCGTACTCGCATATGCCTACCCCCCATACCTACCCATACCTACCCGCTTCGGTGCGAAACGCGGGTGGCAGCGTAACCTTGCATCGTCTCGCACTATGAAGTAGTCAGCGCCCTGACGATCTGGCGGCTTCAACGCCTCGCTCACGCGATCCGTCCGAGACGTCTCGTACAGTTGGCACGTCTCGTATGCGGCTCCGCACCCCCGCGATGGCGCTCCAAAACGAGGTGACGATTTGAGACAAGTGGAAACACAGGGAGAGGATACCGTGGAGCCATCACAGTGGCGCCTGTTTCCGATGGCGGCGAGCGCGGGGGGCTCGGTGCTGATCGCGGATGATGAGACACAATGCGGCGTGCGGATGCGCGCCACCCTTGAAGGGGCGGGGTATGCGGTCCAGGAGGCGCGCGATGGCGGCCGTGCGCTCCACCTGCTCCAGACAAGCCTCGTTCCCCTGGTGGTGTTGTTCGATCATCTCTTACCTGGTGTGCGTCTGGCCGATCTGCTTGAGCAGGCGCTCGTGCGCGAGGAGCTGCGTCGTCACACGTATCTCGTGCTGATCTCCGACGGCTATCGGCGTCCTTCGCACACCGTGACGCACTGCCTGGCGCAGCTCGGCGGCCAGTTCCTGCACAAGACGATTGAAGCAGACACCCTGCTGGCGGTGGTGGCCGAGGCGCCCGCGACCGCGCGCGCGCGCCGCCTGCGACATACCCGTCGTAGCGCCGCGACAACGCGCTAACCCTCTGGTAGGCTTCATGCCGCTTGCGGTAGGTGCGGGCGCTGGCCGCCATGGCGCGCTGCTCTACGAGACCAGATAGACGTGGCCTCTCTGTCTGTTCATCACGCTTGCGCGCGTGGGCGCCGCTACGACGGCTGGACCGCCCAGGGGCGATCAGCGGATTCGGGCCGTGGCGGCGAAGCGGTCGCGCTCGCCGAGCCGCCGGCGTTCGTGGCAGCGCTCGCGCCGTTGCCGTTCGCGGCGCCCACGCCGTCCGCCGCCACCACCTTGCCGTAGCGTTGCGACGCTTCGAGGCCCTCGGCCAGCGTGAGCACGTCGGCCGCCGGAACGTCGGCGACGATGGCGCGCAGCTCGGCTTCCTCGACGACCTCTTTCTCCAAGAGGCGCTTGGCGATCTCGTCCAGCAGCGGGCGATAGCGCGTGAGGACACGCTCGACGTAGGCGTAGCGCTCGCCGATGATGCGATGCACCTCTTCGTCAATGGCGCTGGCCGTCTCCTCGGAGTAGTCGCGCTGGGAGCCGAGGCTCATCTCGCGGCCAAGGAAGACATCGCGGTCGTGCCCGAAGAAGACCGTGCCGATGCGTCCGCTCATGCCCCAGCGTGTGACCATCTCGCGCGCGAGGTTGGTGACATTCTGAAAGTCGTTCTCGGCGCCGGTGGTGATCTCGCCGAGCGCCACCTGCTCGGCGACACGCCCGCCCAGGCCGACCGAGATGCGGTTGAGCAGGTAGCCGCGCGGGTAGTTGTGGCGGTCGTCAATCGGCATGATCTGGGTGACGCCAAGCGCCTGGCCGCGCGGCACGATTGTCACTTTGCGCACGGAGTCCGCGCCGGGGGTGAGCAGCGCGACGAGGGCGTGGCCGCCCTCGTGGTAGGCGATCACCTGGCGCTCCTCCGGCGAGAGCAGCAGCGGCCGCTGCGCGCCCATCATGATGCGGTCAATGGCGTCCTCGAAGTCGTGCATGGTGATCAGGTTCTTGTTGCGCCGCGCCGCCAGCAGCGCCGCCTCGTTGCAGATGTTGGCGAGGTCGGCGCCGACCATGCCGGGCGTGGAGCGGGCGAGGATGCTCAGGTCTACGTCGTTGGCGAGCGGCATGCCGCGGGTGTGAACCTGCAGGATGGCCTCGCGGCCGGGGCGATCCGGGCGATCCACGACGACCTGGCGGTCGAAGCGGCCGGGGCGCATCAGCGCGGGGTCGAGCACGTCGGGGCGGTTGGTGGCGGCGATCATGATGATCGCCTGGCGCGGGTCAAAGCCATCCATCTCGACGAGGATCTGATTGAGCGTCTGCTCGCGCTCGTCGTTGCCACCGCCCAGGCCGGCGCCGCGCTGGCGGCCGACGGCGTCCAGCTCGTCAATGAAGATGATGCAAGGAGCGGCCTTCTTGGCGCGCTCGAAGAGGTCGCGCACGCGGCTGGCGCCGACGCCGACGAGCATCTCGACGAACTCAGAGCCGGACATCGAGAAGAAGGGGACATCCGCCTCGCCGGCGACGGCCTTGGCGAGCAGCGTCTTGCCGGTGCCGGGAGGGCCGACCAGCAGCACGCCCTTGGGCAGCTTGCCGCCCAGACGCGAGTAGCGCTGTGGGTTCTTGAGGAAGTCCACCACCTCTTCGAGGTCGGCCTTGGCCTCGTCCACGCCGGCGACATCCGCGAAGGTGGTCTTGGTCTTGCCGCCCATGTACATGCGGGCGCGGCTCTGACCGAAGCTGAAGAGGTTGCCCTGCGCGGCGCTGGCGCGTCTACTCAGGAAGTAGATGCCGCCGATCAGCAGCAGCACGGGCAGGAACTGGATCAGCAATGTGAACCAGAACGCGCCGCCGTTGGTGTTCTTGGGAATGATCTGGACATTGTGCTGTTGCAGGATGGGGACGGTGTTCTCGCTGTTGAGATTGGGGATGGTGGTGGTGAACTTGGTGCCCGTCGAGTTGTTGAGGTCCGAGTGGATGGCGTGCTTGTAGGTGCCGACGACGTCGTTGTCTGAGAGCGTGACGGACGAGACGTTGTTGTCCTGCACCTGACTGATGAACTGGCTGTAGCTGACGGGCATCGCCCCGGCGGAGCCGGAGTTGGGGCCCCAGACGAGGAAGATCACCCAGGGGATCACGGCCAGCAGCGCGATCCAGATCAGGTTGCGCCGGAACCAGTTGGGGCGCCGCCCCTGGTCGTTTCCTGGGCCCTGCGGCGTGCCGGCGGGGCCTGTATTGCGGTGATCGGGTGGTTG
>JAICVS010000248.1 GCA_025935195.1 Ktedonobacterales bacterium | reverse complement strand
CTGTCTTCGCACAAATACAAGTGTTTTGTGTAGGCTCTGGCTATATGAAGGCCGCGCGCCGAATGCGACCGCTTTTCAGCGGGTTCCCCAGGCTAGGACGGTCAGCGCCAATGGCTGAGCGGCAGCCCTGGCACCGGCGAACGGAAGGTGGGCAGGTGCGGCATCGCCAGCGAGCCAAGATAGACCGTGCGCAGGTCGGGGCCGCCGAAGGCGACGCTGGTGGGGAATTGCAGCCGCTTGCCCATCGCCGCCGCCATATCCTGCGGCTCCGCCGTGTCCTCGGCGATGCGCTGCTGGAAGCTCCGCAAGAGATCGTCGCTGGCGTCCTCAAAGACCACATGCGCGTCGCTGCCGTCCGCCGTGATGATCATCAGGCCGTTGCGCGTGACGGTCGTGACCCAGACGTTGCCCTCGGCGTCGAAGGCGAAGCCGTCCACATACGCGCCCATGCCCAACCCATCCGGCCCGAAGACTTCGCGCTCGCCCAGGCTGCCGTCCGCGTTGACGGGGAAGCGCAGCATGCGCGCCTTCATCGTCTCCGCGACGTACAGATAGCGCTCGTCCGCATCCAGGCGAATCTCGTTGGTGAAGTAGATGCCGTCGGCGACGATGCGTAGCCCGCGCTCGTCCACCAGCACGATGAAGCCATCGGGACGCGGGTGCGCCGCCGCCGGCCACCAGATCGCCTCGCGTGTGGAGAACGCGCACCACAGGCGTTGCTTGCTATCGAGAAAGACGAAGTTCGCGCAGGTGAGCGGTGTGCCGTTCAGCTCGCTCAGGAACGTCTCGACGTGCCCATCGGGGAAGAGCCGCTGTACGGGGCCGAGGGCGATGTTGGCGATGTAGATGCTGCCGTCCGCCGCCAGCGCCAGCCCGTTCGGCTCGCCGCCGACCTCGCCCAGCCGCGTCTGCGTCCCGTCCGGCGCGATGCGCGTCACGCCACCGCGCCCGTCAGAGGTGAGCAACGTGCCGTCGCGCAGGGCCAGCACGCATTCGGGCCGGCTCAGGTCGTGTCCGGTGAATTGGAGATCGTCGAGGCTTAGGCGGAAATCGCGGATGGATGCGTCAGCCATGTACTCCTCCTCGCGCCGTTTGCGAACATGCGCTATTCGCCGGCCTCAGCCGCCGCGCCGGCCCAGAGGCGCCGCATCTCCTCGCTGGTGGCGAGCAGGCGCTCCAGGGTGCCGTCGGCCTCCACCAGGCCGTCTTTGAGCACTACTATACGATCCGCGCGGCGCAAGACGGCACGCCGGTGCGAGACGACGAGGCAGGTCGCCGCGCGGCGGGCGAACAAGCGCTCCCATAGGCGGCGCTCCGTCTCCACGTCCAGCGCGCTCGACAGGTCATCGAAGATCAGCAGTTCCGGCTCGCGCACGAACATGCGCGCCGCCGCCACGCGCTGCATCTGCCCGCCGGAGAGCCGCACGCCGCGCGGCCCCAGCAGCGTCCGCATGCCCTCGGCCATGCCGGCCAGGTCTTCTTCGAGCAGCGCGCCCGCGATTGCGCCGTCCAGGTCCGCTGTCCGCGGGTCCAGCCCCAGCAGGATGTTGGCGCCGAGCGCCTCGCTGAAGAGGCGCGGCGTCTGCGGGGTGTAGGCGACACGCGGAGGGGCGAAGAAGACGGCGGGGTCGGCCACCGGCGCGCCGTTCCAGAGGATCGCGCCCGCCTGGCGCGGCAATAGCCCCAGCATCGCGCGCAAGAGCGTCGTCTTGCCGGCGCCGATGCGCCCGGTGATCACGATGAATTGGCCGCGCTCCACGCGCAGCGAGACGCCCTCGACGCCGCGCCCGGATTGCGGATGCAGGTACGTCAGGTTCTCCAGCTCCAGCGCGCGCAGCGTATCGGCGGGCGTGCGCGCGGGCTGCTCCAGTGCCGGCAGCGCGCCGCGCAGGTGCAGCTCGTCCGTGCGCACCAGCGCGTCCGGTTCAGCGCCGCGCATCACCAACCCCATGCGGTCGAACGAGACGCTGACCTGGCGGTGACGCGCCAACGCCTGGCCCAGCCAGCCCATATTGCCGGCAAAGGTGGAGAGGTAGGAGACGAAGATGGCGAAATCGCCGATGGTGAAGCGCGCGTGCGTCCCCTGGATGGCGAGCAGCAACAACAACAGGCCGGTGCCGATGGCGCCCAGGTTCGCGTTCAGCGATTGCAGCAGTGCCGTCGCCGTCGTGTCGTAGACGGCGGCCTTGCGCCGCACCGCGTTCAGCCGGCGGAACCGCGCCACCACGCTGCGCTCGGCGGCCGCGACCTTGACTGCCTGCGCCGCGCCAAAGACCTCGCCGATGAAGGCGGTGATGCGCCCGGTCGCCTGGCGGTTCGCCAGTCGCACGCGCCGGAGTGGACTGCTCATCAGATGCGTCGCCGCCAGCATCGCCAGGAACGGCAGGAAGACGACGGCCGTGATCAGCGCATCAATGCGCGCCATGATCGCCAGCGCGAGCACGATGTAGAGGCTCATGCCCCAGATGTCCACCCAGTTCTCGAAGAGGTGGCTAACCTCCTCGACGTCGTCGCGGAAGCGGCTCATCGCCTCGCCGGGCGAGTCGGGCAGCTGGTGTGTGCCCGGCCCGCGCATCACCCAGGCGAAGAGGTTGCGGCGCAGCAGCGATTGCACGGTGAAGTAGTAGGTGAACCAGATCAACAGCCCGCCGGCGAAGATGCCGAAGCGCGCGACACCGGCGGCGGCGAAGATCGCCAGCACCGCCCAGACGTTCA
This sequence comes from Ktedonobacterales bacterium, assembly GCA_025935195.1. Taxonomy (GTDB): domain Bacteria; phylum Chloroflexota; class Ktedonobacteria; order Ktedonobacterales; family JADMIN01; genus JAICVS01. Next base: position 1,159 of record JAICVS010000248.1, on the reverse strand, counting down.
GCCCCAGCGGGCCGCTGCCGGCCAGCGCATCGAAGAACCAGCCAGTGAGCAGTCCGGTCAGCAGCGGGAAGGTATGCACGCCGGTCCAGGCGATCATGTTGAGCACGAACAGGCGCGTGTCGCAGCGCAACAGCCGCCAGAGGTACTGCCAGGTGGTCAGTGGCTCGTGCTGAACGGTTTCTTCGGTCGTGATGGGAAGCGGCGCGGTTCGCGGTTGGGTCGGTATACTCGGTGCGCTGGTCATGCGAGCGCCTCCTCAAGTCCAACGCGCAGCAGCGCGGCGAAGCGCGAGCCGGCTGAGCGTGCCAATTCGGCGCGCGGGCCGAACTCCAGGATGCGCCCGTCGCCGAGCGTCAGGATCAGGTCGGCGCGCTGGACGGTCGCCAGCCGGTGCGCGATGATGATGCCGGTGCGCCCACGCAGCAGCGCGTCCACGCCGCGCTCGATCAGCCGCTCGGTCGCCGGGTCGAGCCGCGACGAGGGCTCATCGAGAATGACCAGCCCCGGATCGCGCAGGAAGACGCGGATGAAGGCGAGGAGCTGCGCCTCACCGGCGGAGAGGCCGCCGCCGCCGGCCTCCAGCGGCGTATCCAGCCCCAGCGGCAGCCGCTCTAGCCAGCCGGTCAGCCCCATCTCGTCCACGACGCGCAGGATGCGCTCGTCGGCGATGCGTGGATCGAAGAAGGTAAGGTTCTCGCGCACGGTCGCCTGGAAGAGCTGCACGTCCTGCGTGACGACGCCGATGCGCCGCCGCAGCGCGGCCAGCGGCAGCTCGCGCACGTCTACGCCGTCCAGGCGGATCGCGCCTTCGGTCGTGTCGTAGAGGCGGCAGAGCAGGCGGCTGATGGTGGTCTTGCCGCTGCCCGTGCGGCCCAGCAGGCCAAGGATCTGGCCGGGCGGCAGCGCGAAGTCAATGTCGTGCAGAACGGGTTCCTCGCCTGGCTGGTAGGCGAACGTGACGTGATCGAAACGCACGGCCGGGGCGCGGAACGGGGTGTGTGAGGTATTCGTCCGCCGCGCGACGGTATGTTCGCCCGGCGCCGCCGGGATGGTCCCCGCCGCCGGGATGGTCCCCGCCGCCGGGATGGTCCCCGCCGCCGGGATGGTCCCCGCCGCCGGGATGGTCCCCGCCGCCGGGATGGTCCCCGCCGCCGGGATG
>JAICVS010000118.1 GCA_025935195.1 Ktedonobacterales bacterium | reverse complement strand
CCGGCACGCCCGCCCGCCGAAACATCTCGCGCGCCTTCGCCGCGTCTATGCGCGCGATATCCTGCGGCGTCGCCACCAGAATCGCCCCGTCTATGGCGTGTTCGCGGCAGAGTGTCGCCTGCGGCTCGCCCGTCCCTGGCGGCAGATCGAGGATCAGATAGTCCAGCTCGCCCCAATTCACCCCAATCAGCAATTGGCGGATCAGCAGCCCCAGCACATCCGGGATCGGCGCGACGGCCTGCTCCTCACCTACGAAGAACCCCACCGACATCACACGCACACCGTAGCGCTCCAGCGGCCGCATCTTTAGCTCCGGCGCGAGCGGGGCGCGATGCCCCAGCGGCAGTGTCGCGCGCCACCCCGCGCTCTCCGCGCGCTTGCGCACACCGAGCATCATTGGCACACTCGGCCCGTAGGCATCGGCGTCCAGCAGGCCCACGCGCGCACTGCCTCGCGCTAGCGCCACCGCCAGGTTCACGCTCACCGTGGATTTGCCCACGCCGCCCTTGCCGCTGCCCACCACCAGCAGCTTCGCCACGCCCTCGATCCGCGCGCGCCCGCGCCCGAACATGCGCTGTTCCACGGTGCGCTCCATCCTCTGCCTGGATTGGCTGCTGTACGGCACAGATATGCATTGCTCACGATACCACGCGCCCATGCGCCTGTCTCGTTCTGGATGCGCGGAAACGGCCGCTGGCGGGTTTCCCCACCGGCGGCCGTTCGTCATGCGCGATGCGTCACCGCCCGTTCCCCCTCACCTCGCAAGGAGAGGGGGTCAGGGGGTGAGGAACGCGAGCTAACCGCCCGCACCCTCAACACTCGCGCGGCATGGGTTGTGGTTGATCACCTGGCGGAAGTCATTGAACCGCACGCTGATCTGGTTGGGATTCGGGTCGGGGTAGACCAGCCGCAGCAGACCACCGAACTCCGTCGCCGCGCTGCCGCCGAAGGTGTTGGTGGTGCCGGGGATGAACGCGCCGCCCTCCTGCCAGACACAGGCGTCGCCGTGGCCCGCCGTCGTGAAGAACGGGTAGAAGCTCGCGTTGGCCGGCGGATTCACACAGCCCGCCCCTGGATTTGGATCCGAGGGGAAGAGCACGTGCCGCTGGCACGGCGGGTTCGTGTCGTTCTCGATGCGCGGCAGGTCAGCCTCGAACGCCACACGGTCGAAGTTGCGCAGCTCGCCCTGGTCGGCACGGTTGGCGCTGTCGCCATCGCTCTTCGCCGCACGGAAGAGCGGGCTGGTGAAGCGAATCGGCGCCGCGTGGACCTGCTGGTCCAGCTTCGCGTTGCTGAACGTGCCGGGCCACGTATCGGCATACTCCGGCCCGTCGAAGTCGGCATCAGTACTCGTGCAGCCGGTGAGGTTCACCAGCGTGGACTGCGCGCCGGTGAAGCAGCCGCGATCATCCTCAGCCCCGGAGAGCGTGGCGTCCAGATCATGCACGCCGTCCGCAGTGCAGCGGCCGCGGGTCACGGCGTTGCAATACTCGAAGTGGCCGATCTCATCCGAGAAGGCGACGTTGTAGGAGTGCGCTGCCCACGGCACGCGCGTATGCTCGCTGGAGGTGGCGTACTCCGGGTGGAAGGCGGCCGGGATGTTCTGGCAGGTCGTGCCGTTCGGATCCCACTTGACCTGGCCGAATTGGTTGGCAACGCTGGCCGTCATCGAGCCAGTCGCGCCGCTCGTCAGATCATGGATGACCACCTGGAAGCCCTCCGCCGTGTCATGCATGTCCACGCTCAGCGTGTCGCCAGAGTTCATGAACAGATCGGTCGCGCGGTTCGGCGTGAAGGTGTCGAGAGTGGACTCGACAGGGTTGGCCGGCGCGTGCGCCGTGCCCGATGTCGTGATGAACGCGAAGTTGACCGGCTCCGGCCCGGTGACGTTGTTGATGCAGTCGGCGTTGTTGATCTGCCCCGTCACCAGGTTCTCAGTGAGGCTGTCAATGTTGAGCGCGGCGCACCACTGGTGCGCGTCGCAGCTATTGCCGGCCGGCCACGGCGCCCAGCTCGGCGGATAGAACTGCATCTCCATGAACGCCGTGCCGGGGTGCTGGCCGATGAAGTGCGGCGAGCTGGGGTCGGCGTCGTCGAAGATGTTGGCGTCGCTGTCCGGCGCGCAGGTGGTCACGTTGCCGGGATTCGGCGCGGACTGCGTATCGCACATCGCCATGCCGAACCAGAACGCCGGATGCAGTTGGAAGTTGAAGGTGCCGCCCGTGCCGTCCTGCGCCGGCAGCGTCGGCGGATCCTTGGGGAGCGTCAGTTGGTAGAGATTGGAGTTGCCCGACCCGGCCTTGTCGGAGTAGAAGAGCACGGATGGCTCGTCATGGCCGGTGTACTGGCCGTCGTAATTCAGCGAGTCCAGCGCCTCCGTGCAGAGATACGAGTTGTCCTCACACGTAAGGTGCATGTGCGGCGCGGCCGCTGCCCTGGCTGGATGGTTCAGACTGGGCGCCAGCGCCATGCCGACGATGGCGGTCAGCGCGAGTGCCCCCGCGGCCGCAATGCGCAGCCGCCGCGACAAGCGAAAATGCATGACGGTTTCCCCTTCGATGAGCCTCTCCGGGCCGTCTGTGGCCCGGCGCATCGGATGCCGGTGACGTGACGTGCGCGCCGTCGCGCCGCTGTGTGTGCCACCTGATACGAGGAACCAATGTCGTTCGCCGTGGTCTGTCGCTGTGCCAGAAATGGTTGGGGAACGTTGCTCCTGGGTCGTCTCACCTCCTCCACAACTCGCGTCCCAAAACGTCGTGCCGCCTCAGCGCCGCACATCTATAGGGGCTCAGGTGATGCCCATCGTGCTGGTCGCTGACGGGCGGCGAAACAAACATCGTAGACCATAGCACACCGTTCGTCTATACGCAAGAATGCGTATAGGCCGCGAGCACAATCCGCCTCAGAAGATAGTCAGCCGATGGCTGCCAACTGGAACACAGCCATTCACACGGCGTCATGCCTCCTTCACCATCCGCCGCCCGCTCACAGCCGCGCGTTCAAGGGCACGAAAAATGGACGGCGCGGAGCCGTCCATTCCGCGCGGCGCGTGCGACCTCACACACGCTCACACGCGCTCACACGCTCGTCACGTCGTACTCCTGCTCCAGCGCGAGCTGCGGGCAGGTCGTGCCGCCCTTGCAGTGCGGCTCGCCGTCGAACGTCAGGTGCGCGGTCCCCGCCGCCACCACAGCGAAACGCCACACACACAGGTTCAGTTGGGAGTCGTATGCCCCCCGCGGCTGCTGGGCGGAAAGCACATGCGCTGGATCGCTCACCAGCAGCAGCCACTCGAACGTCGTCCCCAGCCGGAACTCCACCGTCTGTCCCTGATGCAGCGCCACATGCTGCTCGATCCCTGTCTGTCCCACTATCACATCCGGCGCCGGCCGTGTGTTGGCAGCCTGACCATTCGCGGCGGGACAGCTCTCGCCACCCCCGGCGCCTGTACCGCCCGATCCGCCCGCTGGCGTGGCACCTGGTCCGGCATGCGCCGCACCCGCCGTCTCCGTCGCGGTCGTCCGGCCATTCGCGCTTCCAGCGCTCCCAGTTGGCGTACCTGCCGGAGTTCCGCCGAGCGCCTGGCCGCTCGTCACGCCACAGCCCGCGCACACCAGCGCCAGCGCGAGAACGAGCGCCAGCCGTTGCGCATGCGCCATTTCCAGGGTCCGCAAACCGCGATGTGTGCGCATCACGTTCCCTCCTTCTCAGTCGTCGTCGTCCGCGCCGACCACAGTTGCGAGATGCATCCTTGTCAATGACGACGGTGTGTGCGGCGGGGTTCCCGAAGTGGCGGAGCCGCGCTGTGCCGGTCGTATCTCGCATCGTGGTATCATGCGAAGCGGCATGCGATCCCGCTACGCATGGGCGCCGCACGCGGGCATGCGAACAGAGGGAGGAGACATTCGATGCAGTGGATGACGCGCGAGCAGGTGCGCGTGGGACGCATGGGCTGCGCCTGGCTGATCACTCGTTTCATTGATCCTGACGCGCAGTTCCTCTTCGCCCCCGGAGACGTGGTGCCAGAGGCCGCGCGCCAGGGCGCTACCGCCTTCCACGTTCCCGGCTCCGAGACCGCCCGCCAGGGTGACCGCTCGTCCTTCGAGGTCATGCTCGACTGCTACCGCCTGACCGGCGATCTCGCGCTCGTCCTGCTCGGCAAGATCGTCGGCACCGCCGATGTCGCCAATAGCCCGTGGCATCAGCCTGAAGGGCCGGGGCTGAAAGCGGCCACCGAGGGCATTCGCGCCGCCCAGCCCGACGACGCCGCGCGCCTGGCCGCCGGCGCCGCCCTCTACGATGCCTTCTACGCCTATGCCCAGGAGGCCATCACGCGCGGCCGCCCCAACGGCCTCTTCCTCGACTGAGGCCCGCCACCGCCACGCTTCCCGCGCGCCACACGAAAAGACGGCCGGCGAATTGCCGGCCGTCCCGTTATCGCGTTGCTTCTGGATGTGAGCGGCCGAAACCGCCCAATGCCCTCAGCTTGCTAGCAGCCGGGCATCTTGAACGACGTGATCCACGTGCTCCAGTTGAAGCTGCCACTGGCCTTCAGGTACTCATTGGTGTACCAGAAGGTGCAGTCGTCGCTCGGGTCCACCTGGATCGCGCTGTAGTCGCCCCAGCGGTGGAGGGTTCCGGTCTGCGAGCCGACGCCCGCCTTCGCCACAACCTCTGCCTCCATCGTACCCGCCGCATCAGTCGGCACGCGGCCGGTGAAGCGCACGGACGGGGCCACACTGCCACTCGACGCGCTGTAGCCAAGCCCGATGTTGCCGAGCTTGTCCATCGCGATGCTGCCCATCCAGCGGTTCGTCGAATCAGGTGAGAACGTGCCCTGCTGGAAGACAGTCGGCGTCCCCGCGCTGGGGTTGCGCAGCTCATACCAGCGCACGCCGTCCACCTGGCTGCGATTGTTGCCGCTGACCTTCACCGAGTGGTCGACAAGCAGCGACTCCTGGCCGTTGGAGAGCTTGCGATAGGCCAGCCGGTACATCAGGCGATCCGCCAGTGAGTCGAGCTTGTTGTTCGTGCCCGGCTGCGTGACGCAGGTGCCGCCAGAACACGCCTGGGTGAACGCAGCCACCGGGATGCTGGTCGGGCCGGTGTAGGTCGAGTTGGCTGTGTTGACGAAGTCCACGTGGAACTTGAAGAAGTTGAGCGCGTTGGAACCGAGGCTGATCTGGAAGTTCGGCGTGCCCGCCGCCGGCGCAATCGTGCCGTCCATGTCGGCCGGCAGGATGCTCGCGACGCTCGTGCCGAGCTGGAAGCAGACCTGCGTCGCGCTCGCAGCGCCGCTGCGCATCGCGGCGGCGTCCCACGCGCACGTCTTCGGGCCAGCGAACGTCTGGCCGTTGTTGAAGATGTTGAACGTGATGTAATACCCGTCCGGCCACACGCCCAGCTTCGGGTAGTCGTTGAACTGCGTGTTGCCGTAGTTGAAGCTGTACAGGTTGTACGTGCCAGTCGCGTCGGAGGTCGTCGAGACGGCGACGCACTGCAAGAACGGCGTCGTCGAGACCGAGAACTGGGTGATGATCCAGCGCCCGTTGATCTGGTCGTACTGCGCGATGGGGTCACCATCGTCGTTCGTCTGGCAGCCGCCGCCGAAATTCGACCAGAGCGTATTGATGGCCTTGGGGAAGCCAGCCGCCAGCGCGCCCGTCGTCTTGTTGAAGACGGCGAACCCGGTGTTGACGATCTGCACGACCTGCGTGGCGCCTACCGCCAGGTTCGGGTCCGGCGGCGCGCAGTTGCAGAAGCCGGCGAGGTCACCCGCGCCCAGGCCCATGCCGCCGAAGCCCAAGCCCTGGGTGGCCGCCAGCGGCGCGCCCGCCTTGGTCTGCAAGGCGCCATCCGGCTGATCCGGGCCAGCCGCGAGAGCGGGGCTGAGCAGCGGGCGATCGGGCGTGCCTTTGAACGCGGTCGCCTGCGCCGGCAGATCGCGTGCGGCCGGTGAAACACCGTGTTGGAAGGATGAGGACACTTCGCGGACAGCGCCTGAGGACGAAGCGGCTTTCGCGAGGCGCGGGGCGGCTCCCAGACCACCGGCGAAGATCGCCGCGAGCGCGAGCATGGCGGTCGCGACGACCGAGAGCCCGCCGACAAGGTAGCGACGCCGAAGCATGACGGACAATCCCTCCTGCTAGCGTGGCGCCCCGGCTCCGTCGCCGGCCGGCGCCCCAGGTATACCTAACCCACGCCGTCCCATCGGCGGCGCGGGAATGCCTGGCAGAGATGCCGTAAGGATTGCGAGGAATGCCTGGGAATGCGTGAAACGTGCGCGAGGAGTCCATCCCCGCCGACTCTCTCCTACTCAGTCCTCAACTCAGTGCGACAATCCATTGGGTAGCGCGAGCGACGACACAAGATGAGCGTGCGGCTTGCAATACGGTGGACGGTTACGGCATCTCCCGCCTCACCCCGGCATTACGTCCCCAGCCGGTCCGCAAACAGCCCGCTTAGGCATAAGCAATTATAGCGGCCCTTCGCCAAAAGTCAAGGCATGCGCTCGATCTTGGTGAAATATGCCGTAATCCGTTCAGCGCACGTTCCTCCTCTCTCTTCTACCGCCGAACTGGCAGGAGCGCGCGCTCGCATGTCCATACTAACGTGCCCATCGTGATCTCCCACATATCTCCCACCGCCCTAACACTCCACCGGGCTCCGCGTTGTAGACGGCACCTATTGATGACTGCGTCGGAGCCGAAGATCGGGTGGACACAACCGATGGCGCCTCCCGTTCCTCGGAACAGCTCCGGCTTCCACCTCAGTGGCCGCGTGAATGCCCTGGATGACGCGCCACATGGAAATCCGCCTGTGGAAACACGATTGCGCTCCGCCCGCGGCATGCCGCGAAGCATCCGCGATGAGCGATCCGCTCTCGCGGTGCCATTGCGGGCGCGCTACCTCGCCCAGACCGACACAGCCTACCTCGTCGGTGAGCCTGGTGGCACACGCACAGCCCACGTCCAGAAGCTACGCGCCGCGACTGTGCCCTACCCTTCGCCAGTCGGGCGGAGCGCGGGCGGAGTTGGCGTGCTGCGCCTCTCATGGCTAGCCCTGGCGGGCGCGGTGTGCGGCGGTGTCGCCGGTGTCCTGCTCGGCATGGCGATCATCCTCGTCGCACTGGCGCGACTCGCCTCGTTGTCGCGCCGTGTGCGCCACTCGCGGCAGCGCAGGTCGCGGGGCGTCGCCGTGCCGGAAACTGTGACCATCGAGCGGCTGCGCCTGCTTGCCGCTCTCGGTCAGGGCGTGCTCGCCGTGTTCCTTGGCACGTTGGTGCTCGCGCTCGTGCGCGGTCCCATCTGACGGCGCTCTTCCAAAAGGTCAGAATCCGCTATGCTCATCCATGCCCTCGCGTTGGCGCTCAGTTGGCTGGCGCTCTCCTCGGTCGCGCTCCTTGCCTTCGGCCGGCGCGTGCGACGGTGCTCCGCGCTCGGCTCACTGGCATGGATACTAGTGATCGAGACCGCCGGTGCGGTGCCCGCCCTCGCCACTGGCATGCCGCGAGCTGAGGTGTTCGTGTGTGTTGCCGGCTCATCACTGCTCGGCCTGTTGGTCGCGCGGCTCTTCCCTGCCTGGCACCCAGTCGGGCATGCGGCCTGGCTCTTCCTTGCCGAGGTCGCCGCCCTATACCTGCTCGTCGCTGCCGTCGTCGCGCTCTTCGTGCCCGCCAGCATCATCGGCCAGCTCCTCGGCCTGCTGCTGCTCGCCATGCAGGCCGCCGCGCTGATCTTCATGCTCTCCTACACGTATGAACTGCTGGATGTCGTGTGCCGCCGGCGTTGGCGCCGGCCCGAAGCCTGCCCCCCACGCATCGCCGCGCGGCTGACACAGGCGGATCGCGAGCGCGCCATACCCCTGGACGCGCATGCGATGGACTGGGCGGCGCGCGTCGCCCTGCACGTCCCCTGTCACGACGAGCCGCCCGATCTGGTGGAGCGCACCATTCGCGCGTTGGCTCGCCTGGACTATCCACGCGACGCCTATCAGGTCTTCGTCGTGGACAACAACACGCGCGACCCGGCGCTGTGGCGGCCGCTGGCCGCCCTCTGCGACGAGCTCGGCTTCGCGTTTCTGCACCTGGAGGACTGGCCCGGCTACAAATCAGGCGCGCTGAACTACGCGCTCGCCGCCACGCCGACCGACTACGAGCTGATCGGGGTGATTGACGCCGACTATCTGGTTGCGTCCGACTACCTGCGCGAGCTGGTGCCGCTGTTCGCCGAGCCGCGCGTGGCCTTCGTCCAGACACCGCAGGACTACCGCGACTACCGGCCCGACAGCACCTTCTACCAACGCGCCTGCTACCACGCCTACCGCTACTTCTTCGACCTCAGCATGCCCAGTCGCAACGAGCGCAACGCCATCATCTTCGGCGGCACGATGGGCCTCATCCGCGCCGATGCGCTGCGCGCCATCGGTGGCTGGGACGAATGGTGCATCACCGAGGATGCGGAGGCCAGCCTGCGGCTGCTCATGCGCGGGCACGAGGGGCGCTACATCAACCGAAGCTATGGCCGCGGGCTGATGCCCCTGGAGTTCGACGCCCTCAAACGCCAGCGCTTCCGCTGGTGCTTTGGCGGCATCCAGATCCTGCGCAAGCACTGGCCCGCGCTGTTGCCGTGGGCGCGTCGCGCGCGCCCGGCATCCGCGTGGGAAGCCCCCGGCCTGACCTTCGCGCAACGGTACCACTATCTGCTCGGCGGCTTGCAGTGGTACGGTGACGTGCTGACCTTCGCCTTCACTGCCGTCCTCCTCGTCACTGGCTGGATGCGCGTGCTCGGCCATCCCGTGCGGCTGGCCGTGCTGGGCGGGCCACTGCTCGTCGTCCCCATCGCCCTGTGGCTGACCAGCCTGCTGCGCACGCTATGGGGCCTGCGGGCTACCCGGCACTGCGGGCGCTGGGAGGCGCTCGGCGCCGTGGCGATCCTGTGGAGCCTGGGCTGGGTGGTGACCCTGGCCTGCCTGCAAGGCATTGTGCGCCGGCGCGGCGTCTTCCTGCGCACACCCAAGGCCGGCCGCGCGAGCCTGCTCCGCGCGCTACGCAGCACAACCATTGAATCCTTCCTCGCGGCTGCCTGCTGGATGCTCGGCGGTTCGCTGTTCCTCCTGGGCCTGCCGCGTCTGCTCGCCCTGATCGGCGCTCATCCCTCCCCTTCATCCCTGCTGGCGACCGCCACAACCCTGACGGCGACCCCCTGGTGGCTGGCCGGAACCTCCCTCGCTTCGCTATGCGTGCTGGCCTTCCTCCAGGGCCTCACCTACGCCGCCGCGCCGCTGCTCTGCCTGCTCAGTCTGCGCAGCGAGACGGCCGCCCGCGAGGTGCGGCGGCGGGCGAGCGAGACCGATGCCGGCGAGGGTGTGCGGGAGCGGCGCCTGCTGCTGGGCGCGGCAGCGGCGGTAGCGGCCGTGGCGCTGTTGCTGATCGGCGCGACCCTGCTTCCCCAGCCGACGGTTCCCACGAGTGCCACGCGCCAGCAGACACTCTCCAGCCTGCTTGGGAATGCCAATCCGGCCGTCGCATCCCCCACGCCGGCCGCCGTGCCAGCGGCTCCCACTCCGCACCCTGGCGGCCCCATCCCAGGCGGCGCGCAACCAACGCCAAGCACCTCGCCATCGGCCACACCGTCCACCGGCACCCCCTCCGCCGGCGCGACTCCCACCACGACGCCGCATCCCGGTGCCACACCCTCGCCACCGCGCGGGTCGCCAACACCACCCGCACCGCGCGCAACGCCCACCCCACGCCCGCATCCGTAACCCCGTACTATCCAAAATGCCAGCCAGCATCGTGGCTGGGCCAGGTTGAGAGCGTTGAGAGGCCAGATAAGCTCATCAGCCGCCCGGCTCGCGAGCCGGGCGGCTGATCCATCTGTCACATGAGATCAAGAGCTAGGAGCGGCCATCAGAACCCGCCGGTCCCGTTCGGCGTGCCCAGGCCCGTCGGCCCATCCCAACCGGCCGCCGCGTGGCACATGGTGCCCGAACAGGTGCCGTTGCTCCCCGTCGTCACGTCGAAGAAGCTGCCGGTATGGCTATAGAGGAAGCTGGCGTTGCCGCCCACCGTTGAGGCGTTGCCCGCGACGGCGTAGACGGTGGCGATGATCGGCGTCGCCACGCTCGTGCCGCCGAAGACCAGCCAGCCGCTCTCATTGAAGGTGTCGTATACCGACACACCCGTCGCCGGATCACCGATGGCGGAGATGTCGGCTTCCGCGCGCCGCGCGCAGACCGAGGTGATATTGCTGATATTCTGCCACGTCGGCCGCGTCTCGAAGCTGCTGCAGCCGCTGCCCGCGCTGCTCCAGGCCGACTCCGTCCAGCCGCGCGTGTTGGTCGAGCGCGCCAGGTGCGTACCGCCGACCGCGACCACGAAGCGCGACGTGGCCGGATATTGCGCCCCGGCGGCGTGGCCGCTGTCGCCACTGGCGAACGTGAAGACCTTGCCCGCCTTGTTGAAGTGCGAGTCATCGGTCGTCTCGCCGCTGAACTCGCCGCCGCTCCAGCTATTCGAGATGTAGCTGGCGTGGGCCGCGGCGTAGTCGTCGGCGGCCAGCAGGTTGGCGAACGAGCTGCTCGACGCCTCGACCAGCAGGATGTGGCAGGTGGAGCAGAGCGCGCTCACCATGTCAATATCGAGCGAGATCTCCTCGGCCCAGCCGGTGTTACTGCTGGGGAACGTCGAGCCGCCGGTCTGGTTCACCTTCTTGAAGCAGCCGTTGGCCGTCGTACAAGCCGGCAAGCCGAACTGCGCGCGGTACACCCCCAGATCCGACTCGGCGTTGGGATCGTTGAAGGCATCCACGATCGCGACGGTGGCCGTCGTCGTGGTGCTGGGGGTCTTGTAGGCTGACCGGAGATCGGCCGGGTTCAGGCCGCCAGGCGTGCTGGCGGCGGGAGCGGCGGCCAGGCCTCTGGCATGGTTGTTCCGGATCGCCTGGCAGGCGGCAAAGCCGGGGGCTGCCACCTCGCAGGACCGCGAGAAGGCCGGGGCGGCGGCCGAAGCCGATGGAGCGCGCGGCGCGGCTCCTACCGTGCCGACGAAGATCGCCGCGGACAACAGCGCCGCGGTCACTACTCCCATGAACGCTGCGACGAGGAAACGACGCCGACGAAACATACCGGACAACCCCTCCTGATCGACTGGCGCCCCGGCGCCATCGCCGGGCCACGCCCCAGGTATCTCCATCCGCACCGCCTACGCGGCGGCGCGGAATGCCTGGCACACTGGCCGAAGAGGATCGCGAGAATTGCGAGGGTCACGAAGATCGCGCGGAAAGTTCCTTCCCGCTCGCGCCGCGGACTCCTTCCCTCCATCTGAGCGGCGCCGGCCCATTATGCGGCCTGGCGCCGCGATAAAATACAAGTGCGCGTCGTAGTTCCACCTGGAATTGTCGTCGTTGCTGGCTCGAAACCTGATGCCGCGTCGTCCCTGTCGTCGCGGCGACCGCTTGCGCGCCCACACGCAAGTATACTGATGGCTCGGTGATTGTCAAGATGCTCGTCTCATTTTACGCGCAACATGCATGAAGTGCGCGGCTCGTGCCGCCGAACGATGGCGGCAGGCATATGCCTGCGTGAAATATCGTGTGCTGTGGAATATGCGCTCGCGCTCATAGCGGGCGCGCCGGCTTTCCCGCGCCTTGCCAGGAGTGGGGACCGGAGAATGCGGCCTCCAGCCACGGCCGCACCAGCCCCTCCGCCAGCGCCGCCAACTCCTCGGCCGGCTGCTCGGCATAGAGCCAGGTAATGCGCCGATCAGGCCGGAACCAGGTGAGCTGCCGGCGAATGTAGGCGTGGGTGTTCAGCTTTAGCCGCTCCACCGCCGCCGCCAGCGTCGCCTCACCGCGCAAGTAGGCGCCGATCTCGCGGTAGCCCAGGCTCGACATTGCCGGCAGCTCCCAGCCGTACCCGCGCGCCGCCAGCCCGCGCGCCTCCTCCGCCAGCCCCGCCGCCAGCATCGCGTCCACTCGCGTGTCGGCCCGCGCGTAGAGCGTCGCCCGCTCCATGTTCAGCCCCAGCATGAGTGGGCGATAGGGTGTCGGTCGCGCGCCGCGCTGCTCCGAGAGCGGCTGCCCGCTGCCAATACAGACCTCCAGCGCGCGGATGAGCCGGCGCGGGTTCTTCGCGTCAATGCCTGCCGCCGTCACCGGATCGAGCACGGCCAGCCGCGCGTGCAGCGCACCGGGACCATGGGACGCGACCTCCGCTTCCAGCGCCGCGCGCAGCGCCGGATCGGGCGGCACCGCTGGGATGGCGAGCCCATCCACCACCGCGCGCACGTACAGCCCCGTCCCGCCGACGAGCAACGGCAGCCGCCCGCGCGCCCAGATCGCCGCGATCGTCGCCATCGCGCTGGCCTGATATTGAGCCAGTGTGTAGCCCTCATCCGGCCGTACCAGATCGATCAGGTGATGCGGCAGCCGCGCCCGCTGCGCGGCCGTCGCCTTGGCGGTGGCGATCTCCATCTCGCGGTAGACCTGGCGCGAGTCGGCCGAGACCGCCTCCATCGCCGCTCTGTCGCGCAGGCGCTCGGCCAGCGCCACGGCGAAGTCCGTCTTGCCCACAGCCGTTGGCCCGACCACGACGAGCAGCGGGATTGATGGATCACTCGACTCCAGGCGCGAGGGCGCGGCCTCAGCCTCTGGCCGGCGCTTGTTCATGCGCGGCTCCCTCCGTGCCAGACTCCTACGGCCACATGCGCGGCGCGCGGGCGCGATACGCTGGCGGGCGATAGCGCCGTGGCGCGGGTGGGCGCGGCAGCGCGAGGCCGACGACACGCGCCGCCCAGAAGCCAAGCAGCGCCCCGCCAATCATCGCGAATGGTGTCAGACAGCCCAAGAAGAGGCCCGCCGTGAGCGTGTAGCCAGCCCAGGCGCCCGCTACCACCGCCGCCGCCGTCACGACGTAGCGCGAGTAGCGCGCTACCGCCAGCAGCCATTGCCCCAGCACCGGGTCCGCGCCCAACGCGCCGCCCGCGCTCGCCAGCAGCGACGCGACCAGCAACGCCGCGTGCGGCAGCGCCACCGTCGCGGTGAGCAGCCCGACCGGCCCGGCGGTGCCCGTGGCGCCCGCCCAGAGCCAGCCGCCGCCGCTCAACAGGAACACGACCAGCCCGGCCAACCCGCCCCACAGGCTCGTCGCCGCGCGCCCCTTCCAGCCCGATCCGCCACTGCCCGTGCCCGCCAGCGCGCCCAGCCCCGCCAGCGCCGACGCGAACAGCAGCGCGCCCAGCGCCAGCGGCGCCGTCAGCGGCAGCGCGATGACATGCTGCGCCAGAAGCTGCTGGAAGAGCGCGAGCGCGGATGCCGAGAGCCCCAGCCCGACGGCCACCGCCGTGAGGAAGCGGATGAGCCGCCCACGCCTGGGCGCCGGCCGCGTGTATTTCGACGGCACGGCGCGCGGGGCATGCGGCGCGGCGGGCGAGGCCTTGGGCTTCGCGGACGCGGGAGCGGGCACGACCTCCACCGTCACCGGGACGAAGAGCTGCTGCTGATCGCAGATAATCTGCAAGTCGCTGCGCTGCGCACCGGGCTGGGCGATGGTGCTGGTTTCCGCCGCGATCGTGATCACCGTGCTCTTGCCATCGAAGCCGTTACGGTCTAGCCGTACCCACGGCGAGAGCGCGTTGATCTGCCCGCGCACAGAGACGCCGCCCTGCCCGCTCACCGTGATTGCCTGCGTGCCGCGCTGCCCCGCCACCAGCCGCCCGAAGTCCACCTTGTGCGGCGCGACCACCACGCTCGCGGCCATTGTCGGCGCGGCGCGTGCCGCGCTCGCCGCCGGTTGCGGCGCGGATGGCCGCGCTGGCGTTCCCGTTGGTGGATGCACGGCCGGATGCGGCAGCGTGACCTTCGGCGCCGGCTTCGGCGCGGGCGGCGCCGCCACCAGCAGCTCGCGCGCGAACGCCTCCACCGTCGCATAGCGCGCGTCGCGGTCCAGCTTGGTCGCCCGCTCGACCGCGCGCCGCACGGCCGGCGAGACCTTGGGGTTGCGCGAGGACATCGGCGGCAGATTGAAGGGGGTCGTGGCCGGATCGTAGCCGGTCAAGAGCTGGTAGAGCGTGCAGCCGAGCGCATAGACATCGGCGCGGGCATCGGTCTGCGCCTTGCCGTACTGTTCTGGTGGAGCGAAGCCCGGCGTGCCGAGCACCTGGGTATCGTGGGCGCGGCCCGGCGCGAAGGCGCGCGCGATGCCGAAGTCAATCAGCTTGATCTGCCCGTCCGCCGCCAACATGATGTTGGCGGGCTTGAGGTCGCGGAAGATGATCGGTGGCCGCTGGTCGTGCAGGTAGGTCAGCACGGCCGAGACCTGTCGCGCCCAGCCCAACACATCGCCTTCGGGCAGCGCGCCGCCGCCCGCCGCCTGCTGGCGCTGCTCCAGCGTCTGCCCCTCGATGAACTCCATCACGAGGTAGTGCCGCGCCTGCTCGGAGAACGATTCATAAACGCGCGGCAGGTTGGGGTGGCGCAGCCGCGCCAGCATCGCCGCCTCGGAGCGGAAGCTCGCCAGCGCGTCGCGCAGGTCGTCGGCGGAGAGGCCGTCCTGGCTCATCTCCTTGATGGCGACGGTGCGCTTGGTCTTCAGGTCGGTCGCCTTGTAGACGGCGGCCATGCCGCCCTGACCGACGTTCTTGAGGATCAGATAGCGCCCGCGCAGCTGGAAGTTGGCGGGCAGGCGCCCGGTGGCGTTGGTAGGACGGGGTGCCGCCGGCGCGGCGG
>JAICVS010000088.1 GCA_025935195.1 Ktedonobacterales bacterium | reverse complement strand
CTAGGGTGGCAAAGCTGGCTTGAGGAGGTGTGCCTCTAAGCGCGCCAGGTAGGTGGCAGGGTTGCGACGGAAGCGAGCTTGGGCACGGCGGGTGACGTGGCGCTCCTCCACCTGCCGCCGCTGCCGCTTCCAGGCAGCGAGGTCACGCGGGCGCAGCGCTGCCGCGTCCAGGGCACCGGGTGGCGCAAGATGGGTTGCCACCGCCGCGACGACGCGGACCGCGCCGCGTACGACCAGGGCTGGTGAGGCGCTCTTGCGTCCAGTCGCGCGCCGCTCCAGATGGCGGGCGGTGCCGAAGTACTGCTCCAGATCGTTGTTGGTGCGCGGCAGGTCCGGCACGTCGTAGCAGGCGAACAAGCCTGGCCAGTAGCTCGCGGTGACGGTGCGGAAGTGGGCGGCGGCGGCGGCCAGGGGACCGAGGCGCGCCTGGGCGTCGCGCAGCTCGGCCAGCACCTGCTGGTAGGCCTGTTGGAGGGCTACGGTCTCCAGGTGCTCGTGGTTGGCCAGCAGGTGCGCCGCGCAGTGGACGAAGCCGTAGGCGGTCTGGATCGGCGGCCACAGCGGCGCCGTCGCTTCCAGCCCGGTTCGCACGAGCCGCAGCAGCCGTACAAGCAGCTTGTTCAGCCCCCTTTCCCGCTGTTCCCCGCTGTTTCCCGCTGTTCCCCGCTGTTTCCCGCTGTTCCCCGCTGTTTCCCGCTGTTCCCGCTTTCCCCGCTTGCGTGACCGCATCTGCCCGCGTGACACGCTCCAGCGACTCGGCCACGACCGCCAAGCGGCCCTTCAGCGTGAGGCCGGAGGCGGCCAGCGGCGGCCGTCCGTCGTCGGTCAGCGCACTGCGGATGGCCAGGCAGTAGCCGCGGACGGCGTCCGCCTCGGTGTCGCCCCGCTCGGTACGCGCTTCCAGCTCGCGCTCAATCGGGCGCACGCCGCGCACGCGCTTCTTAAGCTCTTTCTTGGCATGCCGGTCGGCCTCGCAGATGGGACGTGCCGCCTCGCGCAGATAATGAAACTGGCAGAGCTGGTGCGGCACGCCGGGCAAGGCGCGGGCGACTGCCTTGCGGATGGAGTGCTGCCCGTCGGAGAGCACTCCCAGGATGGGGATGGCCGGGTCGTCGCCGTCCTCAGGGCGCTGTCCAGCGAGCGCGTCACGGACCTCCTCCAAGAGCGGCGCCAGATCGCCTTCCGTCGCGCACAGCAGGCTGCGCGCCAGCAGCACCGCGCCCGAGCGCACGTCGCGCAGCACCCACAGCACCTCGTGCCCGACGTCCGGCTGCACGCCGTCCAGCGCCAGGATGACCCCACCCTGCTCCGCCAACCGCTCGCGCAGCCGGGTGACGTCGCCCAGCCGCAGCGCCACCAGCTCCTCGTAGCGGTGCAGCAACACCGTCACGCTGCGCTCGGCGATGCGCACGCCCCGCTCCTCGCGCAGGGCGCGGTGGATCTGCGGCACGCTGCGCTGTTCACGGTAGCGCAGGTGGCCGACGAGCGCGATGACGTCCAGGCCGAACTCGGCTTGCGGCAGCGCCCAGGCACCGGCTTCTTCAGGCACGTACGGCCGGTGATATTGCGCGCAGGCCCGGTTCGGGCAGCGCCGCACCCGCAACGTCAGCCGCCACACGCCATCCAGGCGCACCACCCGCCGATGTTCATGGTACGCAATCCACAGTCGCTGCCCACAGGACGGGCACTGCTCCTGCTCGGGCGTCAACACGCGCTCGCGCTCTGGCGTCACCGCCGCCGCCCCCCTCCCTCGTCGCCCCCTCCCTCGTCGCCCCCTCCCTCCCTGCCCCCCTCCCTCGTCGCCCCTCACCTCCGCACCACGTGCCGCTCTCTCTCGCCAGCCTACGCCTCCCTGTCAAGCCGGCTTTGCCACCCTAGAAAAAAAGAAGATGGTAGCGGGGCAATGCCCCGCTACCATAGGAGAAACATCAGAGAAGAGTGCATGAGCGATGCCGATATCGTCGGCAAACGGCGGCTACGGCTAGGAAACGGTCACGAGCTGGGCGCGGCGCATCTGACGGTAGATGTGAGTGGTGGAGATGTTGGCGTGGCCCAGCAGTTCCTGTACGGAGCGCAGCTCCATGCCACGGCCGAGCATGTCCAGCGCGAAGGAGTGGCGCAGGGTGTGCGGCGTGATGTCGGCGATGCCGGCGGCGCGCGCGTAGCCCTTGATGATCAGCCAGAATCCCTGTCGCGTGAGGCGCTGGCCGTGATGGTTGAGGAAGAGCGCCGGCTCGTCCACGTCGCGCAGCAGCGTGCGCCGATTGCCGTCTATGTAAGCGGCCAGGGCCTTCTGGGCCTCCAGCGAGAGCGGCAAGAGCCGTTCTTTGCGCGCGGCGTTCGTACTGACACAGCGCACGTGGCCGCGCGCCAGATCGACGTGGTGCAGGTTGAGCGAGATCAGCTCGGTGACGCGCATGCCGGTGGAGTAGATGGCGTGGAGCATGGCGAGGTCGCGCTGGCCAACGCCGGTGGCGGATTGCACGGTCTGGAAGAGCCGCGCTACCTCGTTCGGCTCCAGGGCATGCGGGAACTCTTTGGCGACGCGCGGCGCTTGCAGCGCCGCGGAAGGGTCCGTGTCTATCAGGTTGGCGGCGCGCAAGTGCTGGAAGAACGACTTGAGGGCCGCCACCTTGCGCGCGATGGAGGTGGTGGCGTACTTGCGCTCACGCAGGTGCAGCACGAAGTCGGTGATGAGCGCGGGGGTTGTCTCCTGCCAGCGACGGACTCCCCGCTGCGCCAGGAAGTCGCTCAGCTGGCGCAGGTCCGTGCGGTACGCGCCCAGGGTGTTGGGGCTGGATTTCCGACCGGACGCGAGCGCGGCGACAAACTCGTCTATAGCTTCGTCCATAGTGCGCTTCACTCGCCTCGCTTCTTGAGAACGCGCCGCCCAAGAGGCGTTCGCGGGGCATGCACATGTGTCGCCCGGACCCCGCAGCCTCGCATGGCGCCTGAACAGTATGATAGCGCCGATATTATACCCATGGCTTGCCGGCGGCACAATCCATCCATGACCCCCTCGCCACGGCACGGGTTGATGCTCACAGATGGCCGGAGGTGAGGGCGGCGAGGCCGCGCAGCAGCATCTCGACGGCGACGATCAAGATGAGCGGCACGAAGATCTTGCGGATGGTGATGTTGGAGAGACGAGCCAGCGTGCGCGCGCCGAGGGTGGCGCCGGCCAGCACGCCGAGGGCGACGGGCGCGGCGATCAGCGGGTTGATGGCGCCGCGCTGGAAGTAGATGCCGGCGCTGGCGGCGGCCGTCACACCGATCATGAAGTTGCTGGTGGTGGTGGAGACCTTCATGGGCAGACGCATGGCGGTATCCATCGCCAGCACCTTGAAGGTGCCGCTGCCGATGCCGAGCAGGCCGGAGATCGCGCCGGCCAGGTACATCAGCCCAAAGCCAGCGGGCACGCACGTGACCGCGTAGGAGACCTCACGGCCGAGGCGGCGGTCGGGGTAGGAGCCGGCGAGCGCGAGCGCCCGCGCCCAGCGGTCGTTCTTCACACCATGGGGTAGCTCTTCGTGCAGACGCAGCACCAGCGGTGTGGCGGAGACGACGAGCACGAGGCCGAAGAGGATGAAGAGCAGGCCGGTCGGGGCGATGAGCGCCAGGAACGCGCCGCTGACGGCGCCGAGCGTGGTGGCGATCTCGAGGAACATGCCGACGCGCAGGTTGGTGATGCGGTCGCGCACGTAGGCCGCGGCCGCGCCGCTGGAGGTGGCGATCACCGAGACAATGGAGGCACCGACGGCTTCAGGGAACGGGACGCCGAATACGAGGGTCAGCAGCGGCACGACGAACACACCGCCGCCCAGGCCGACCAGCGAGCCGATCAGTCCGGCGCCGAAGGAAGCGGCGAACACGAGGGCGAAGAAGACGAGGTTGAGGTGGGTCGGCATCTCAGGCGCCTCCCCGGCCGGCAATGAAGCTGACGACGAGGATGAGCAGGACGAGCGCGGTGATGGCGACGTACAGGCGGTCGCCTTCGAGCGCGAACGCGACGATGGAGACGGCGACGCGGATGACGGGGGTGGCAAGCAGGATGAGCAGACCGAGGACGATGATGGCAAGCCCGTCGGCGTGGGCCAGGCCGGCGAGGACGGCGGCAAGACTGTGAGGGAACGCTTCCGGCTGGGCGATGGCGGGATTCGCGCGGGGATTGCGGAGGTAATAGAGCACGACGCCGAGCAGGATGACGGCGGCGCTAAGCACGACACCGCCCCGCAGCACGCCGCTGATGATCAGCTCGGCGCGGCGCATCGGGCTTTCGCGGTCGCCACTGTCGGATGGGCGTGGGCGATTGGATGGTTTGGATGGCGTGGACACGGCTTGTCTCCCAGCCAAGAACGGCGACGACGGGCAATGGATACTGTAGCAGACAGGATGAAGGAACGGCGAGCGCAAAGTGGTGAAGGCGCGGCCAGCAAGGGCCGGCGAACGGAGGAGAACCCGCATAGAGAGCGGCGAGCGCGTCGAGGCAGGCGCGGATGGCATAGGTGATGCGTTCCGGCGGTCGTGGGGTGGCGGCGCCGCGCAGAGAGCGGGTCAGCTCCCCGCCTGATATCGGCCGAGTCAAGGAAGGAATGCGCACGTGCCACAGCCCATTAGCATGCCGCGTCACTCAAAGAGATGGGCGGCACGCCCCATCCAAGTCGATCCCGCTGAGTCCGCGACGGCTGCCGGCCTCCGATATGTCAACGGGAACGAGCCTGGCATCCGGCGGAAGCGGGCGGGACGCGGCTTCCGCTACGTGGACGCACGGGGGGAGGCGGTGCGGGATCGCAAGACGCTGGAGCGCATCCGGTCACTGGGCATCCCGCCGGCATGGACGGATGTGTGGATCTGCGCGAATCCGCGCGGGCATTTGCAGGCGACGGGCAAGGATGCGAAAGGGCGCAAGCAGTACCGCTACCATCCGCGCTGGCGCGCGGTGCGCGACGCCACGAAATATGACCGTATGATCGCCTTCGCGGAGGCGCTGCCGGCGATCCGTGCGCGCGTCACAGCCGATCTAGCGCTGCATGATCTGCCACGGGAGAAGGTGCTGGCGGCGGTGGTGCGTCTGCTGGACGAGACATCGCTGCGTATTGGCAATCAGGAATACGCGCGTGAGAACGAATCGTATGGACTGACCACGCTGCGCAATGAGCATGCCGAGGTCGCCGGCACGCGCGTGCGCTTCCGCTTCCGCGGCAAGAGCGGCAAGGAGCGGGAGGTGGACGTGCGGGATCGGCGCGTGGCGAAGATCGTCCGGCGCTGCCAGGAGTTGCCAGGCTACGAATTGTTTCAGTACGTGGATGACCAGGGTGAGCGGCGGATGGTCGAGTCATCGGATGTGAACGAGTATCTGCAACTCTTGAGCGGCCAGGAGTTCACCGCCAAGGATTTCCGGACATGGGCCGGGACGGTTGAGGCGGCTGATGCGTTACGCACGCTCGGACAAGCGGAGACGGAGACTGAAAAGAAACACAACATCGCGCAGGCGATCAAGGTGGCGGCGGAGCATCTGGGGAACACGCCGACGATCTGCCGCAAGTGCTACGTGCATCCGGGGCTGCTGGAAGCCTACAACGAGGGGATGCTGCCACCTGCCGAAGATGGGCGGATGGAAGGCGAGGCGCATGCGGGCGAGGGTGAGGGTGAGCGGGGCGGGCTGCACGCGGATGAGCGCGCGCTACTGGCGCTGCTGCACACCATTGAGGCGAAGGCGAAGCAGCAAGCCGCCGCAAGCTGAGGGTGTGGGCGTGGTGTGGGTGGTACGAATCATGCCCGCTCTGGCGCGATGCTGCCGGTAGTAGGGACGGTATGGACGCGACGCCGCCGGATGCGGAGATAATGTGCCGGCGGCGCGAGATGAAGGAGCTGGGGATGCTTGCCTCCGACCGACAGACGCCCGCTGGGGAGCGATCGGCTCTCGCTGGGCACGGCATGAACTCGTTCGCGGACCAGTCCGCGCCACGGCAGACGGAGGTTAGCTCCATCGAGCGGGGGCTGGCCGTTGCCGGGGGAGCGGGTTTGGCGATCTTCGGGTTGACACGCGCCTCGAAGGCGGGGATGGCGCTGGCCGCGGCCGGCGCTCTGCTGGCGGTTCGTGGCGCGCGGGGGCGTTCGCACGTCTGTGCGCCGCCTGGGCGGGGCGGAGGCGGCGCGCGGCCGATGCGGTTCGCGAAGAGCGTGACGATTGGCAGGCCGGCGAGCGAGGTGTATGCCTTCTGGCACGACTTTGCCAATCTGCCGCGCTTCATGCGCCATTTGGAGCGGGTGACGCCGCAGGGCGACGGGCGCTCGCATTGGGTGGCGCGCATCCCGGCCGGCAACACTGTTGAGTGGGATGCGGAGATCACAGCGGATCGCGAGAATGAGCTGATCGCGTGGCGGTCGCTGGCGGGCGCGACCATCGCCAACCAGGGTGAGGTGCGCTTCGTGCCGGCGCCGGGCGGGCGCGGGACCGAAGTGCATGCGACGATTCGCTATGAGCTGCCGGCGGGGACGGCGGGGAAGGTCGCGGCGAAGCTGGCGAACGTGGTGCCGGCGCAGGAGGTCAAGGACGACATGCGCCGCCTCAAGGAGGTGTTGGAGGCGGGCGAGGTCGCGACCACCGCCGGGCAGCCAGCGGGGCGATGATCGCGGAGCACGGCATGGATGATTGACAATTCTGGATGGGGAGGGCTGGACCATGAAGGCGGTCTGCTGGTACGGCGCGCAGGATGTGCGCGTGGTGAATGTGGCCGAGCCGAAGATACTGAATCCACACGACTGTATCGTGCGGATCACGTCTACGGCGATCTGCGGCTCGGACCTGCACATCTACGATGGCTACATTCCGAGCATGGAGCGCGGCGACATTCTGGGCCACGAGTTCATGGGCGAGATCGTGGAGGTCGGCCCGGCGGTGCGCGAGCGCAAGAAGGGGGATCGGGTGGTGGTGCCGTTCACCATCTCCTGCGGCAAGTGCTATTTCTGCCAGCACAATCTCTGGTCACTATGCGACAACACGAATCCGAACGCATGGATGGTGGAGAAGTTGTATGGGCAATCGCCGTCCGGGCTGTTTGGCTATTCGCACATGATGGGCGGCTACGCGGGCGGGCAGGCCGAGTACGCGCGCGTGCCGTTCGCGGATGTCGGGCCATTCCCCGTGCCGGAGGAGCTAAGTGACGATCAGGCACTCTTCCTCAGCGACATCTTCCCGACGGGCTACATGGCGGCGGAGAACTGCGGCATCCAGCCGGGCGATGTGGTGGCGGTCTTCGGCTGCGGGCCGGTTGGGCAGTTCGCGACCCGTAGCGCGCTGCTGCTGGGTGCTGAGCGCGTGATCGCGATTGACCGTGTGCCGGAGCGGCTGCTGCTGGCAGCCAGGGGCGGCGCGGAGACGGTGAACTATACGCAAACGGACGTGCTGGACGCGCTAAAGGAGCTGACGGCGGGGCGCGGGCCGGATGCATGCATTGACGCGGTGGGCATGGAGGCGCATGGGACGGGGCTGGACGCCTTCTACGATACGGTGAAGCAGGCGACACGCATGGAATCGGACCGCCCGACGGCGCTGCGCTACGCGATCCTGGCCTGCCGCAAGGGCGGCACGGTCTCGGTGCCGGGGGTGTACGGCGGGTTCGACGACAAGATACCGATGGGCGCGGTGATGAACAAGGCGTTGACGCTCAAGAGCGGGCAGACGCACGTCCACCGCTACATGCGTCCGCTGCTGGAGCGCGTGCAACGCGGCGAGATCGATCCCTCGTTCGTGATCTCGCACCACCTGACGCTGGATGAGGCGCCGCACGGGTACAAGATTTTCCGTGACAAGCGGGAGAACTGCACCAAGGTGGTGCTGAAGCCAGCGGGGGTGTAGGGAAGTCCTCACCCCAGCCCCCTCTCCCCGCGGGGAGAGGGGGTTATGGTGCTATGACGAATCCGGGCTAGGGGTTTTGCAGGTGGCCAGGGCGGATGCGAGAATAGCCTTGGCGCGGAGCGCGTGCTGAAGAGATGGGCGATGCGCCGCGGTGATTGAGGCGAGGTTTGCGGGGCAGATGGGGTG
The DNA here is from genome assembly GCA_025935195.1 of Ktedonobacterales bacterium. Classification (GTDB taxonomy): domain Bacteria; phylum Chloroflexota; class Ktedonobacteria; order Ktedonobacterales; family JADMIN01; genus JAICVS01. The sequence goes on along the minus strand of JAICVS010000088.1, from coordinate 11,012 downwards.
GTGGGGGAGGGCGCATGCGTATTCTGATGGTCGCGCCGGAGCCGCTCTTCGAGCCGCGCGGTACGCCGTTCAGCGTGTATCACCGGGCGCGCGCGCTCGGCGAGCTGGGCCATACGATTGACCTGCTGACGTATCACATCGGCACGGACGTGACGCTGCCGCGTGTGACGCTGCGCCGCGCGCCGCGCCTGCCTTTCGTGCGGCGAGTGAAGATCGGGCCGTCGCTGGTGAAGTTCCCGCTGGACGCGCTGCTCTTCGCCGCGACGCTACGGTTGCTCTTGCGCAGGCGCTACGACTGCATCCATACCCACGAGGAAGCTGGCCTCTTCGGCGCCGTCCTCGGCCGTCTCTTCCGTGTGCCGCACGTCTACGACATGCACTCGCAGCTCTCGCGGCAGCTTACCACCTTTGGTTTCACACGCAGCCGCGCGCTGATCGGGCTGATGCGCGGGGTGGAGCGCGCGATCATCCAGAACGCCCGTGTCGTGATCGTGATCTGCCAGGATTTGGAAGATGTGGTCGCGAGCATCGCGCCGGGCAAGCTGGTGGTGCTGATCGAGAATACCGCTGTCATGGCTAACACGGCTGATACAGGCGCCGATGCGGCGGGCGAGACGGAGCGATTGCGAAGCGAGCTGGGGCTGGTGGAGCGGCGCGGGCCGGTCTTGTTGTATACGGGCACGTTCGAGTCATATCAAGGGTTGGAGCTGCTGGTGGAGAGTATGCCAGCGGTGCTGGAGCGATTCCCGGACGTGACGTACGTGCTGGCGGGCGGGCGGGCGGAGCAGATCGCGGCGCTGGCGGCGCATGCCGAGCGGCTGGGCGTGCGGCACGCGCTGCGGCTGCCGGGGCAGCGGCCGCCGGATGAGATGCCGGCGCTGATGGCGCTGGCGGATGTGCTGCTCAGCCCGCGCTCGGCCGGCACCAACACGCCGCTGAAGATCTATTCGTATCTGCGCGCGGGCCGGCCAATCCTGGCGACGCGCGTCCAGTCGCACACGCAGACGCTCACAGATGCGGAGGCGCTGCTGGTCGAGCCGACGAGCGCCGCGCTGGCGGAGGGGGCGATCGCGCTCTTGCGCGATGGCGTGTTGCGGCGGTGGCTGGCGGAGGGGGCGAGGCGGCTGGCAGCAGCGAAGTACAGCGACGAGGCGTTCTTGGAGCGCACGGCCGAGGCGTATCGCTGGGTGACGGAGCGTCCGGCGGTGGCTGGAGCGGCAGCGCGGGCGAGCATGGGGAGCTGAGGGGGAGACAAGAGCCGGTGTGTGGTATCTGTGGCGAGCTCGATCTGAGCGGCGAGGACAGCGTGCGCGAGCCAGTGGTGCGGCGCATGATGGCGGCGCAGCGACACCGTGGGCCGGATGACGCGGGCTGCCACCTGGAGCCGGGCGTGGGGCTCGGGTTCTCGCGTCTCGCCATTCTTGACCTCAGCCCCGCGGGACATCAGCCGATGACGAACGAGGACGGTGCGCTCTGGCTCGTCTTCAACGGCGAGATCTACAACTTTCGCGATCTGACGCCGGCATTGGAGCGAGCCGGCCACCGCTTCCGCTCGCGCTGCGATAGCGAGGTGATCCTGCACGCCTATGAGGAGTGGGGCGGCGCGTGTTTGGAGCGGTTGAACGGGATGTTCGCGTTCGCGCTCTGGGATCGGCGGCGGCGCGAGCTGCTGCTCGCGCGCGACCGGCTCGGCGTGAAGCCACTGTATTATTGGAGCGATGGACGCACGCTCGCCTTCGCGTCCGAGCTGAAGGCGCTGCTGGCGCATCCAGACGTGCCGCGCGCGCTGGACCGCCAGGCGCTCGTCTCGTACCTGCTGCACGAGTACGTGCCGTCGCCGCGCAGCATCTTCGCGGGCATACGCAAGCTGCCCGCCGGGCATGTGTTGCGTGTGCCGCTCGACGGCGCCGCGCGCGGGCGGGCGACGGAGGAGTGGCGGCCGGAACGCTACTGGGATGTGCGGTTCGGTGGCGGCGAGAACGGGCGCACGCGCTCCGACGAGGAGTATGCGGACGAGCTGCGCGGGCTGCTGCGGGCGGCGGTCGCGCGCCGGCTGGTGAGCGACGTGCCGCTGGGCGCGTTCCTGAGCGGCGGCCTCGATTCCAGCAGCGTGGTCGCGCTGATGGCGGAGCTGGGCGGCGAGCGGCCACGGACGTTCGCTATCGGCTTCGAGGAGACGTCGTTCGACGAGCTGCGCTACGCGGAGCGGGTGGCGCATCACTTCGATACCGATCATCATGTGGCGATCCTGCGGCCAGATGCGCATGAGCTGATCGCGACGGTGGCCGATTATCTGGATGAGCCGTTCGCGGACGCGTCGGCGCTGCCGACCTATCTGGTCGCGCGCATGGCACGCGAGCATGTGACCGTCGCGCTGAGCGGGGACGGGGGCGACGAGCTATTCGCGGGGTATGACTGGTACGGCGCGCGGTGGATGGCGGCGGCCAGCGTGGATCGCCTGCCCGATGGGTTGCGCGCACGGCTGGGTGCGCTCGCGGCGCGCATTCCGCCGGGGCCGGCGAAGAAGGGCGCGCTGAATGTGGCGCGGCGCTTCCTCGAAGGCGCGGCGCTGCCGCCGGAGCTTCAGCACACGCGCTGGCGCACCTTCTGGAGCGCGGGCGAGCTGGACGCGCTGCTGGTGGACGACGGCATGCTGGAGCTGGCGGGCGACTTCGCGGCGACGCGGGCGCTCTTGGCGGACAGCGGCAGCCGGAATCCGCTGGATCAGCAGCAGTACGCCGACATCAAAGACTACCTGCCGGACGACATTCTCTTCAAGGTGGATCGCATGAGCATGGCGGTCTCGCTGGAAGCGCGCGGCCCGTTTTTGGATTACACACTGGTGGAGTTCGCGGCGCGGCTGCCGCCAGGGCTGCGCTGGCGCGGGCTGGACAGCAAGCGTCTCTTGAGGCTGGCGATGCGCAAAAATCTGCCTCCTGACATATTGCGGCGGCGCAAGCTGGGGTTCAACATCCCCTATAAGCACTGGCTGCGGGGGGATCTGCGCGATCTGATGCTGGATGCGCTCGCGCCGGCTCGGCTTGGGCAACAGGCGATCTTCCGGCCGGCGGCGGTCGAGCGGCTGGTGCATGAGCATCTGGATGGGACGCGCGACCACGCGCATAAGCTCTGGCAATTGCTGATGTTCCAATTATGGGCGGAGCGGTTCCTGGTGGGCGACCGGGGCCGTGATGAGGAGCCTGAGATGAGGGGTGGGATGCTAGATGGCAGAGATACGCGCCTGCGCGCGCTGGGATAACGGCCGGACGGGAGGCGCGCGATGCAGCCGATAGACCTCTCGGTCGTGCTTCCCGTCTACAATGAGCAAGATAATATCCCCCTGCTGCATGCCGAGCTAAAGCAGGCGCTCGAAACGACCGGCCGCGGCTACGAGATCATTTATGTGGACGACGGCAGCGGCGACGCGAGCTTCCCGCGGCTCTCCTCCATCGCCGCGCACGATGCGACAGTCACGGTGCTGCGCTTCCGGCGCAACTTCGGCCAGACGGCGGCGCTGGCGGCGGGCATTGATCGCAGCCGGGGCGAGATCATCGTCTTGATGGACGCCGACCTGCAAAACGATCCCTACGACATCGGACGCCTGTTGGAGAAGCTCGATGAGGGCTACGATGTCGTGAGCGGCTGGCGCAGCGAGCGCAAGGATACCTACCTGCGACGGCGGCTGCCTTCCAAGGTGGCGAATGCGCTAATCTCGAAGGTGACGGGCGTGCGGCTGCACGATTACGGCTGCACACTGAAAGCATACCGGCGCGAGGTCTTGCGGCCGATGCGGCTCTACGGCGAGATGCACCGCTTCCTGCCGGCGTACGCCTCGTGGAACGGCGCGCTGATCACCGAGATTGCGGTCAATCATCGCGCGCGGCGGTTCGGCACGTCGAAATATGGGCTGTCGCGCACCTTCCGTGTGCTGCTCGATCTGCTGACGGTCAAGTTCCTCGGGTCGTATTCGACCAAGCCGCTGTACGCTTTCGGCTTCGTCGGCATGCTGCTCGGCCTGGCGAGCTTCGTGAGTGTGGCGCTGAGCGTGGCGCAGGCGCTGCTGTCGCCGTACGTCAAGATGCACAACAATCCGCTGACGCTGCTCTCCGCGATCCTGTTCGTCGTCGCCATCCAGGTCATCCTGATGGGGCTGCTGGCCGAATTGATCATGCGAACCTACTACGAGTCGCAGGGCAAGACAACGTATCACATCCGCACGATTATCACCGCTGGGCCCGCCGCAAGCGAACAACCGCGACGCCAGAACGTACGGGTGGTAGGCGGCAGTGCGTCCGTGTCATGGAATGGGGCTGAGGGCGCTGATGATGCGCATGATCCGAATGTCGCGGAGGCCGCGCCGGGTAAGGTGGTATCGCTCTTGGACGTGCGTGAGGCACTGACGACGCGGTAGGCGCCGGACGCGGTGACGATGTTGGCGAGTGGATGCGCAGGATGGATGCGGCGGAGGCAGGTGAATCTATGCGATGTGTGGTAACGGGCGCGGCGGGCTTCATCGGCTCACACTTGGCCGGGCGCCTGCTCGCGGACGGGCACGATGTGGTGGGCATTGACGCCTTCACGCCGTTCTATGCGCGCGCGCTCAAGCTGGCGAATATTCACGGATTGTTGGCCGCGCGCGGTTTTCGGCTGGTGGAGGCGGACCTGTCCCGTGCTGATCTGGCGCCGCTGTTGGCGGATGCGGAGTGGGTCTTTCACCTGGCGGCGCAGGCAGGGGTGCGCTCGAGCTGGGGCGGCGAGTTCGCGGCATATACCGCCTGTAATATCACCGCCACGCAACGGCTGCTGGAGGCGGCCATGCGCGCGCCACGGCTGCAACGGCTGGTGTATGCGTCGTCCTCGTCCGTCTACGGAGAGGCCGAGCGGCTGCCGGTGACGGAGGATGCGCAGGCGCGGCCACTCTCGCCCTATGGCGTCACCAAGCTGGCGGCCGAGCATCTCTGCGCACTCTACGCACACAGCTTCGGCGTGCCCGCCGTCTCACTGCGCTACTTCTCCGTCTACGGGCCGCGCCAGCGGCCGGATATGTCGTTCCATCGTTTCGGCAAGGCGCTGCTGCAAGGCGGTGAGATCGTCGTCTACGGCGACGGCCGCCAGACGCGCGACTTCACCTACGTAGGCGATGTCGTCGAGGCGACCGCACGGGCAGCGAGCGCCGCGGGCGTGGAGGGCGAGGTCTTCAACATCGCTGGTGGATCGCAGGCATCGCTGCGCGACGTGATCGCGATGATGGAGACGGTCAGCGGGCGGACGGCGCGCGTGCGGCACGAGCGGGCGGCGCACGGCGACGCGCGCGACACCGCCGCCGACACGTCCAGGGCGCGGCGGATGCTCGGCTTCGTTCCCACGGTCGCGCTACGGCAGGGGGTGGAGGCCGAGTGGGCGTTTCTCGAAACGCTTTACGGCGCCGCTCGTTCTACAGTCAGCGGGTACAACCATACCGTGTTGCTGGCGAGCGCGTGAGACGCGGAGCGGGAGGGATAGTCTGATGGAGCGCGACGATCGCGAGCGGTGGGGTTCTCCGGCGGAGCCGCCACGGACGTGGGGCGCGGAGACGACCACACCGCCACGCTACACGCCGAGCAGCCCGCTCTCCGGCCCGCCGCCATCGGGGGGGCCGGCGCCGCGCGGCGTGCGCCGCTCTATCCGGCCAATGACGCGCGAGGAATACCTGCGTATGGGCGGCGTGGTGACGCACGCGCCGGTGGAGGCGGACCTGTACCGCGGCGATCCCGCCGAGTTCCCGACGCTCGATGCCTTCGTCATGGATCCGGTTGACCCGGATCCATACCAGCCATACCAGCCATCCGCGCCCGCTGTACCCTCGCAACCGCTGGCGATCCAGGCGCCCGCCCGCACGCGCACCGCGCCACCGGCTCCGCCGCCGTCCCCGGCTCCCGCACGCACCGCCTATCCTGACGATCCCGCCGATCCCGACGAGCCGGCGGAACCCGCGCGGTCGCGCCGCGGATCCGGCGGAATATGGCCGCCGCTCTCCTTCTCTGGCGTGGGGCGAGGCGGCGGCGGCTCCGGCAGTTGGATGAAGACGAACGCGGCGCGCGTCGTGATCGCGCTCGCGCTGCTGATCGTGGTCGGTGTCGGCGCGGTGTTGGCATCCGGGCGGCTGCCGGGTGGCACGGCGCGGGTGACGGTCTACACAATCCATTCGGACACGCTCACCAGCTCGCTCGGCGGCGGCGGGCTGACGTTCGCCAACCAGTCGCTCAACGTCAGCTATCCGGTCTCGGCGCGCGTGGTCAATGTGAACGTGCAGGTGGGCCAGAGCGTCAATTCGGGCGATACGCTGCTGACGCTGGACAACGCCGATCTCACCTTCCAGCTCCAGCAGGCGGAGACGGCGTGGCAGGCGGCCGAGTCGTACCTGAACACGCTCTACGCGACGCCCGGCACCAGCCCGGCCACCATCGCCTACGCGCAACAGCTCGCCGAGGCCGCGAAGGGGCGCTACGACGCGCTCAACGCGCAGCTCAACTCGCCCGCCTACAGCAAGGGCAACATTCTCGCGCCATTCGCAGGCGTCGTCACCGCCGTCAACGTGACCTCCGGCAGCATCGCCGCACCGAACGGCACGCTGGTGACGCTGCAGGACGAGAGCGCGATCATCGTGAAGGCGCAGTTCCCCCTGGAGCAGCGCGGGCAGATCCAGGTCGGGCAGGACGCGCAGGTGGACCCGGTGGCGACATCGGGCCAGACGCTGCCCGGCAAAGTGATCGCCATCAATCCGCAGCTCACCAACAACGGCAGCGGCACTTTCGAGGTGTGGATCGCGGTGCAGAACGCCGATCAGCAGCTCTTCACAGGCGAGACGGTGTACGCGCGTGTCACGACGCAGCAGACGATGCTCACCATCCCGGAGCTGGCCGTGGTGAACCCGGACTCGGACTCCATCGTCTTCCTCTACTCGCAAGGCCGCGCGCACATCCGTCATGTGGTGATCGGTGCGCGCGACGGCGATCGCTTCGGCATCGTCACTGGGCTGCAGGAAGGCGATCAGGTCATTCTGGTCGGGCAGCATCAGCTCACGGATAATCAGCCGGTCCAGGTGACGGGGAAGTAACAGTGGGCGGCGCGAAGCCCGGCAGGCGGGCAGGCGGGCACACCCGCGCCCAGGGGCGTGCCGCCGCGACGTCCGCCGTCGCGGACTGAGAGCGGGCATGGGGAGCAGGCATGGGGGTGAAGGAGTGGGCAGGCGATGACACTTGCGCATGAGGCGTTGCAGCGGGCGGATGCCGGCGCGGCGATCGAGATGCGTACGCGGCGGGGCGATCTGTTCGCGCGCGCGGTCGAGCCGATGCGCGCGCTGCTGGAGTCGCGCGCGATCTGGCCACTGCTGGCGGCGGCGTGCCTGATCGCGGCGGTGGCGCTGCCCTGGGTGCGTATTCCGCTGATCGGGGCGACGGGCGCACTGGGCCTGCCGCTGGAGCTTGGCTGGGGCATCCATGCCAGCATCCTCTCGTATGGGCTGCTCTGCCTGCTGGTGGCGGCGGTGTGCTGCGCGGCGGGCGCGCGGACGCTGCTGCCGGGCGTGAGCGCGCGCGCGCTGGGGCGTCCGCTGTCATCGTTGCGCGCACCGCTGCTCGTCACGCTGGGCGCGCTCGCGCTCGCCATCACGGCATTGTACGTGTTCCAGGCGCTACTGGCGGATTTCCGCCTCATCGGCGTCTGGGCCGATCAAGAGAACCAGAGTCTGCTCATCCGCTACCATCTCGGCTATTCCCTGCCGCGCCAGTTGCGCACGCTGCAACCGTTCCAGGTGCAGACCGCCACGGTCACGGATCGGCTGCTGCTGCTGGTGCAGGTCTCCACCATCGGCATTCTGCTGCCCGCGCTGGCGGGCCTGCTCTGCCTGTACGGCGCCTGGCTGGCACGAAGTGATACCATCGCGGAGCCACTGTCGCCGGTTGATATGGAGCGGGCGCGGCGGGTGCGCCGGTTGATGCTCGGCGCGGTGGTCGCCGTTGGCGTGATCATGCTGGCGCGCGCGCCCGTCGGGCTGGCCTTCGAGAAGCTGGGCCAGGATGCCGTGACGGGCGGCGACTACGCCACCGCTTTCGACCGCTTCGATTGGGCCGAGCGGCTCAACCCGAACATGGCCGCCTTCGCCACCTTCCGTACGCAACGGGGCGAGGCGCAGTACGTGATGGGCGCGCGCACGAGCGAAGACGCCTCGCTCTACCTGGCCGGGCAGTACCGCACGCAGCGCAGCTATCTGCTGGCCTGGGGCGCCGACTTCCCCTTGTTGCAGGCGCACCCCGACGATGCGGTGGTCCGGCAAGACACGCTGCTCACGCTGGAACGCATCATCGAGTCGAGCACGAACGTCGGGCTGACGCCGGTGGACGACGAGGCGGCCTTCCGCAATCCGACCGTCATCCTCAAGACCGATGAGGTGGACTCCTCGATGCCCTGGCTGGACGCGCTGCTGCGCATCGATCCGTCGAACGTGTACGCACGCTATCTACGCGGTCGCACCCTCTTCACCCTGCACGCCTATGAGCTGGCCGGGCAGGATTTCCAGGCGATACTGGCCGTCTCGCACGACGCCTACGCGCGCTCGGCCGCCTATACCTACGTGGCGCTCTGCCGGGCCGGACTGGGCGACTACGCCGCCGAGCGCGTGCTCTTGCAACAAGCCGTGGAGCTAGATGATGGCTACTACAATACGACGGCCCGACAGGCCGCCTCAGGTCTTCACTGAGGCCGCGGCGGAGCCGGCGCGCGGGCAGCCGTATCGCGCTGGCGGCCGGATGGGCAGGCCCGGCCCGGACTGGCGCTTCGCGCGCGGCGGCACGCGCCTGATGACGTGGGCGGCGCTGGCGCTGGCGCTGCTCAGCTTCACGGCCTTCGCCTACCAGGCGTTCTACGTGCCGCAGCCGCGTGACTACGCGCCCAACTGGCACGGCGCGCAGTGGATCACGGCGGGCGGCACGCATCAGGCGGTCGTCTATTTCCGTGAGAATGTGACGCTGCAAGGCGCGCCTACCGGCGCGTTCATCGTCGCCCAGGGCGCGCAGACGTACAACCTCTACGTCAATGGCCAACTGATTGACAAGACGCAGGACGAGTACACGATGGGCACGGTCAACCTCGCGCACATCTACGATGTCGGCACGTTCCTGCGCGAGGGCGTCAACACCGTCGCGCTGCGGGTGGAGCACGACGACGACGGCGTGCCGGCGCTGCGCGCGGCGCTGGGCATCAACCTGGGCGGCCAGCAGGTGTATTTCCCCAGCGGCGCATCCTGGCGCACCACCGATCAGCCGGCGTTCACGCAGCCCTACGCCAGCGCCGACGGCCCGAACTGGACCTCGCCGGACTTCAGCGATACGCCGTGGGAGATGGCGGCGCGCTATAGCGGCCCCGCTATCCTCGACGGCGTGCTGCACATCAACCCGCAACTGTACGAGACGCCGCTGCCCACGCGCTGGATCACCGCCGGGCCGACGCACGACGCCTTCTTCGCCGGCGGCGCGACACTGGCCGGCGCGCGTGATGTGTGGCTGCGCGTCGCTTCCAACGGCGTCGCAGACGTGTACCTCAACGGTCGGCGCGTCGCCATCCATCCGTTGCGCTCCACCGGCCCAGTGCTCCAGCCGGTGCCGGGGCACGTGATTGTCACCGCCGGCATGTACGACGTGACGCCGTACCTGCATGATGGGCGCAACAGCGTCGCCGTCCACGTCACCGCCATCAACACGCAGGCCGCCGCGCTCGGCCTCGATCTCGTCGCCGACACCGGCGCCGCGCGCCCGCTGGTGATCGCGACGGGCGGCTCATGGACGGCTTCATCCGTCGCCGCGCCCGATTGGACTGACGGCGCGGGCGCGGCGGCGAAATGGCCGACCGCCGAGCAGGTGGACTACTCTGTAGTCAGCCGCGACGCGGCCTATCGCCTGCCACTCAACGCCGATCAGATCGCCGGGCCGCGCTCCTCGCCGGTCGGCAACGTGATCACCTTCCTCACGACGACGGACTTTCCCTACGCGCTCTTCGCCGCGCTGATCTTCGCGCTGGCGTGCGCCGCGGCGGTGGCCCTGCTGTTGGTGCGTCAACGTGGCGTGGGCGGCGTTGGGCGCGCGCTGGATCGGCTGGCGCTCGCCTTCCTGCCGGCGCTGGCGCTGATGCTGCTGCTCTTGACGCTGAGCGTCGAGCCGCTGATGCCACGTCCCTTCCCGTTCACGCCGCTCTGGTTCAGTGTGCTGGTGGCGAGCGTGGCGGTTATGGTGGCGCTGCTGGCGTTCTTGCCCGCGCGAAGTGTACGCGGGGAGTGGAGCGCGAGCGCGGGCCTGAGGGCAGGCGCCGCGCGTACGTTACGTCTGGGCCGCTGGCGCTTCAGTGCCGGGCAGATCGTGACGGCGCTCGTCGTCGCGGCGCTGACGCTGCTCGGCCTATACATGGTCACGTACCAGCTAGGCTACGAGACCTACTGGCAAGATGAGCTGACCAGCATCTACGCCGCCGAGGGCGTGCTGCAGCGCGGCTACCCCAATCTGCTCTCCGGGTTCATCTATCCCAAGGCCGAGCTCTTCCACTACATGCTGGCGCCGATCCTGGGCATCTTCGGTAGCGGCCCGCTGGCTGGGCGGGCGCTGAGCGCCGTCGAGTACGTGGTGATGCTGCCGCTGGTCTACCTGATCGCGCGCTATTTCGTCGGTCGGCGCGCGGCGCTGATCGCGCTGGCGGTGGTGGTCTTCTCGCCGATCGCGCTGCGCTGGGGGCGCGAGGCGCGCATGTATGAGCAGGCGGAGCTGACGGCGCTGCTGGTCGTTTACCTGTTCTACCGCGCGATGCTGCCGGCCGTGCGCACGCGCGACATCTACCTCGCCATGGGCGCCATCGTGGTGATGTATCTCTCGCACGAGGAGACGTTCATTTTCCTGCCAGCGATCCTGCTCTATTTCGTCGCGCACGTGCTGCACGAGTTGGTGCGCAACCGGCGCCTCGCCTACATCAGCAACATCCACTGGTGGGCG
>JAICVS010000186.1 GCA_025935195.1 Ktedonobacterales bacterium | reverse complement strand
GCGGCCGGCCGAGCGCGACGGCAACCATACCCAGAAATCTGCCTGGACGGCGCACCAACCCGTATGACATGCTCTCCAAGGCGTCTCCACCACTCGCGTCGCGCCAGAGATTACCGCCGGCATGATGGCGTTTGAGAACCTACCACGCAGACGCACAACGGCGGAGGTAGGGGCGACGCACGCATCACCCGGCCTCACACGTGCGAACGAGAAACAACGGGATTACCCCTGGCATTTATGCCAGGGAGCGCACGACTAGCTTCCATGCCAGGGAGCGCACGACTGGCCTCCATGCCAGGGAGCGCACGACTAACAACCAGGAGACAAGACACATGGCCGAAGAAAACTCCACCCTCACCACCTTCTACACCTCGTGGCAAACCTACCAGGATCACATCAAAACGTCGCTCGTCCCCCTCACCGCCGAGCAGCTCGCCCTGCGCGCCGCGCCAAACCTGCGCTCCATCGGCGAGAACGCCGCGCACATCATCGGCTGCCGTGCCGGCTGGTTCGCCAACTTCCTGGGCGAGGACGGCGGCACGGACATGAAAGCAATCGCGGACTGGGATGTGCCGGGTGCGCCCACCCGCACCGCCGACGAGCTGATTCAGGGCCTCGACCGCACCTGGCAGTTCATGACCGATTGCCTGGCCCACTGGAGCCCCGCCGACATGCAACAGACCTTCCCCGACGACTGGGATGGCAAACGCGTCGAGCTATCACGCGCCTGGGTGCTCTGGCACGTGCTCGAACACGACCTGCACCACGGCGGCGAGCTCTCGCTCACCCTCGGCATGCACAGCATCCCCGCCGATTTCCCCGGCTGATGCCCTGCGGCTACTCGCCAGCCGCCGCCCGCCCACCCTTGACATCCCACCTCTTTCATAATATTTTAGTTCTATTACCGCGACGCCACCTCACGCCGCCAGCACCTTGAACAACCGCATATCGCGCCAAACCGCCCCTCCCACGCGCTTGCACCCGTGGACGTGGCAGCCTGGATGCGGCCAGATCGCCTCCTAAACGTTGCCGTTTTTGCCGCATCCCTTGCCACAACGTGCCGTTTCTTGCCGCTTTTGCCACCCAGAACCCCAAACGTCAAGTTCCCGATCCTCACGAATCACCTTGAATTCCGCATTCGAGAGGAGGCTACTTCCAACACACGATCGAAAAGCGGCAAAAACGGCAATGGTGACCGCGCCAGTCAACATTGCCGCACGCGGTGCGTCTCGGCGGATTGGGCGATACGCCGGCGACTCAGCACAGGCTGCGCTCTCTCCCCAACCGGCGCAGACCGGTTTTGTGGCGCAGCCTTCAGGCGCGGTTTCAACCGCCCGCCGTCCCGCGCCCGCGCTTCACAAGCCATAGGTAGCCGGCAACCTTGTATTGCCGCGCCGTGTCGGATATGCTTGAGGCCACACCGGCTCATCCCCGGCACGAAGCGATCCCCTGGAGGTGTGGCGAGCGTGCGGCACAGACACCCACGCCCGCCCGTCGTAGGGGCGTCCCGCGGACGCCCGTCGTAGCGTCCCGCGGACAGCGGACGCCCGCCATCCACGGCAAAGAGGCAGGTGGAAGCCATGCCGGATCTGCATTTCGCCCACTGGCCCGCGCGCGTGCCCCGCTCGCTCACGCTGCCCGCGACCACCCTCTTCTACAACCTGGAAGTCTCCGCCACGCGCTTCCCCGACAAAGCCGCCTTCGTCTACTACGGCCGCGAGCTCCCCTACCGTGAGCTGCTGCGCCAGGCCAACCTGCTCGCCGGCTACCTCCAGCATCAGCTCGGCATCCGCCCCGGCGACCGTGTACCGCTCTGCATGCAGAACTGCCCGCAGTTCGTCGTCGCCTACTACGCCATCCTGCGCGCCGGCGCCATCGTCGTCCCGCTCAACCCCATGAACGTCACCGACGAGCAGCGCTACTACGCCCGCGACTGCCAGGCCGCCGTCGCCGTCGTCGCGCAGGACGTCTACCCGCGCTTCGCCCCGCTGCTGGCCGACGGCCCGCTCACACATCTCGTCGTCGCCGCCTATGACGAGTATCGCGGCGCGGACATGGACGGCATCCGCATCCCCGAAGTCGTCGCCGCGCCGCGCCAGGACATCCGCGCCGAGGGCGTCACCCTCTGGGCCGACGCGCTGGCCGCCGGCGAATCCCCCGCTCCCGTCGCCACCACGCCGGACGACACCGCCCTGCTGATCTACACCTCCGGCACCACCGGCGAGCCGAAGGGCTGCATCCACACCCACCGCACCGTGCATGCGACGCTCGTCGGCGGCGCCGTCTGGGGCCACGCCACCCAAGAAGGCGTCGGCCTCGGCACCCTCCCGCTCTTCCACGCCACCGGCATGCAGCACTGCATGAACGTGCCGATCTACCTCGGCTCCCGCATCGTGCTGATGACCCGCTGGGACCGCGAGACCGCCGCCGAATCCATCCAGCGCTACCGCTGTACCGGCTGGGCCAACATCAGCACGATGCTGGTGGACTTCCTGGCGAACCCGCGCATCGAGGAATACGACCTCAGCTCGCTGGTCGCGATTGGCGGTGGCGGCGCGCCGCTCCCCGCCGCCGTGGGCGAGCGCCTCTTCGCCATGACCGGCCTGCGCTACGGTGAGGGCTACGGCCTCTCCGAGACCATCGCCCAGACCCACTCCAACCCGCCCGACCGCCCCAAGCTGCAATGCCTGGGCATCCCCGTCTTCGACGTAGACGCCCGCGTGATCGACCCCACCACGCTCGCCGAGCTAGGCCCCAACCAGGACGGCGAGATCGTCGTCTCCGCCCCGCAGGTCTTCAAAGGCTACTGGCAGAAGCCCGAGCAGACCGCGCAAGCCTTCCTCACGCTCGACAGCAAGCGCTTCTTCCGCACCGGCGACCTCGGCCACTACGACGAAGACGGCTACTACTTCTTCACCGACCGCCTCAAGCGCATGATCAACGCCTCCGGCTACAAGGTCTGGCCCGCCGAGGTGGAGGCGCTGCTCTACGCCCACCCCGCCGTACAAGAAGCCTGCGTGATCGCCGCTCCCGACGAGCGCCGCGGCGAGACCGTCAAAGCCCTGATCGTGCCGCGCGAGAGCCACCGTGCCACCATCACGCCCGACGCCATCACCGCCTGGGCCAAAGAGCGCATGGCCGCCTACAAAGTCCCACGTCTCATCGAATTCGTGGAGACCCTGCCCAAAACCGCCACCGGCAAAATCCAGTGGCGCCAGCTCCAGGAGCGCGAACGCCAAATCGCCGCCTCAACCGCCCACGCCTCCACCCAAATCTGATCCCACTCTCCAGTCCACGCAGGTGGACTTCGCGGCCGTAGGCCCACCAGGCGCGGTTTGAACCGCCGGCCCGCACCACAGGAGTTTCCCCATGTACGACTTCAGCCCATCGCCTGAGCAGCAGGCCGTGCTCGACCGCACCAACGCCATCATGCGCGCGCACATCTACCCCGCCGAGGCCGAATACAGCGAGGATCACGGCCTGCCCGAAGCGCGCATGCGCGCGCTGCAAGCCATCGTCAAGGGCGCGGGGCTGTGGGCGCCGCACCTACCCAAAGAGGCCGGCGGCCTGGGCATGGGCACAGTGACACTCGGCCTGATGAATGAGATTCTCGGCCGCAGCCCCATCGCCCCGCGCGCCTTCGGCACCAACGCCCCCGACACCGGCAATCAGGAGATTCTCTGGCTGGCCGGCACGCCCGAACAGAAAGAGAAGTATCTGACCCCCTCGGTGGCCGGCGAGATCTATTCCGCCTTCGCCATGACCGAGCCGGAGTATTCCGGCTCCGACCCCGTCGAGATGGGCACCACCGCCGTGCTGGACGGCGACGAGTGGGTGATCAACGGCCACAAGTGGTTTACCAGCAGCGGCAGCCGCGCCTCGTTCCTGATCGTCATGGCCGTCACCGAGCCGGAGCGCGCGCCGCACGAGCGCGCCAGCATGATCATCGTCGAGAAGGGCACGCCCGGCTTCAACCTCATCCGCGATGTGCCGGTGATGGGCGACGACTTCGGCGCGCACTCCGAGATCCGCTTCGAGAACTGCCGCGTCCCCGCCGCCAACCTGCTCGGCCGGCGCGGCGCCGGCTTCCTGCTGGCACAGGCGCGGCTCGGCCCCGGCCGCATCACCCACTGCATGCGCTGGATCGGCGTGATGACCCGCAGCTTCGAGCTGATGCTCGCCCGCGCCCAGACACGTGAGACGCGCGGCAAGAAGCTGGCCGAGTTCGAGACCGTGCAGAGCTACATCGCCGATTCGTACGCCGACATCCAGACCTCGCGCCTGCTCACGCTGCACGCCGCCTGGCGGATGGACCAGGGCGATCAGGCGCGCACGGAGATCTCGCTGATCAAGTTCCACGGCGCCAATGCCCTCCAGCGCGTGATTGACCGCGCCATCCAGGTGCATGGCGCGCTCGGCTTCTCCAAAGACACGCCGCTCGAAGCCTACTACCGTGAGGCCCGCGCCGCGCGCATCTACGACGGCGTGGACGAGGTGCACCGCCAGGTGGTGGCGAAGCGGCTGCTCAAAGAGTTCGCCCGCGAGCGCGAGCGGGAGGTGGCGCATGCCGGATGAGACGCGGGACGAGACGCGGGACGCCCAGCCGAGCGACGACGAGACCATCGCCATCCGCCGCGATGAGGACTTCGACCACGACGCTGTGCTGCGCTACCTGCACGCGCACATTCCCGGCATCGGCGCGGGGCCGCTGGATGTGCGCCAGTTCCCCTCCGGCCGCTCGAACCTGACCTATCTGCTGCGCGCGGGCGAGTGGGAGGGCGTGCTGCGCCGCCAGCCGCTCGGCCCCGTCCCCCCACGCGCGCACGACATGGTGCGCGAGGCGACGCTGCTGGCGAAGTTGAGCGCCGTCTACCCGCTCGCGCCGCGGCCCTACGCCATCGAGGAAGATCCATCGCTGCTCGGCGTGCCGTTTTACGTGATGGAGCGGCGGCGCGGCATCGTCGTGGATGACCGCTTCCCGCCCGGCGTCACGCCGACTCCAGCGCTGTGTACGCGCCTCTCCGAGCTGGTGGTGGACACGCTCGCCCAGCTCCACGCGATTGATTGGCGCGCGGCCGGGCTGGAGTCCTTCGGCCACCCCGACGGCTTCCTGGAGCGGCAGGTGCGCGGCTGGATCGATCGCTACCAGCGCGCGCGCACGATGGAGATCGCGGCGGCCGAGCCGGTGATGCGCTGGCTGGCCGAACACGTCCCGCCCAGCCCACCAGCCACCATCATCCACAACGACTTCAAGCTCAACAACATGCTGCTCGACCTCGGCCCTGAGCCGCGCGTCACCGGCATTCTGGACTGGGAGATGTGTACCATCGGCGATCCGCTCTTCGACCTGGCCGTCTCGCTCAGCTACTGGATTCAGGCCGACGACCCCGAGCAGATGCGCTCCGGCCTCTCCACCGTCACCACCCTTCCCGGCTTCTACACGCGCCGCCAGTTCGTCGAGCGCTACGCCGCGCGCACCGGCCGCGACATCTCCACCCCGATCATGGGCTTCCACATGACCTTTGCCTATTTCAAGCTGGCCGTGATCATCCAGCAAATTTTCGCCCGCTGGTCGCGCGGGCAGACGCGGGACGAGCGTTTCGCCATCTTCGGCGAGCGCGTGCGCCTGCTGATCGAACACGCGCACCAACTGGCCGAGAGCGGCGCGGACGCGGCAATCTGAGGCGCGCGCCCCTCTACTGTGTCGCCACCAGCCCGCGCGTGATGAAATCCAGCACAGCGTCAAACACCCCTTCGGGCAGCGTATCGGGCGCCGGCGCCACGCCCTCCTGCGGCCAGATCAGCCAGCGCAGCGCGATGAAATGCCCAATGCCAATCAGCGCGTACGAGAGCGCCTCCGGGTCCGCGGGCGCGAGCTGCCCAGCCTCCATCGCCGCGCGCAGGCCGCGCTGGTAGCCCTGGCTGATGCGGCTGTAATAGGCGTACGCCGCCTCCGGCGCCACCATCGCTGCGTCGCGCACGATGCGATAGAGCAGCCGGTGCTCGGCCACGAACGCGAAGAAAGCCGCGAAGCCGCGCCGCTCCGCCTCCAGCCGATCCTCCACCCCCACAATCGCCGCGCTGGATGCCGCGCGCAGCCGCTCGCCCAGGTCGAAGATGAGCTGCTCGAAGATCTCACGCTTGGTGTGGAAATAGATATAGAACGTCCCTTGCGCCACCCCCGCGCGCCGCGTGATCTCCGAGACCCCTGCCTCGTAATAGCCCAGCTCGCCAAAGACTTCCTCGGCGGCATCCAGAATGCGTCGCCGCGTCGCCTCGCCGCGCGCCGTTGCCGGCACCAGCGGCCCCGCCTCCGCCTTCGCCCCCACCCGGACGCCGCGCCCGTCTCGCCCGTCTCGCCCGTCTCGCCCGTCTCGCCCGTCTCGCCCATTCGCGCGTGCGCGGTCACTCGCCATGCGCGTCCCCCGTCCCGTCTCGTCGCGTGTCGTCATTGCACGCCCCCATCGCGTCGCACTGGTGCCGTGCGCCATTCTCGCATACGCAGCGGTCCCGCGTCCATGCGCGCCGACAGCGCGCGGGCGCGGTGATCTCCACCTTCGCGACTGCGCACCGGCGCAGGGAAGGGGCACGGTGGCCTGAGGATCGGTAGCGCTGTGGCCGTGAGAACCATGCGCACTGGCATGCGTCTTGTTATGAGCTTCTGATAGGCATTGGCAAAGTGGCGGCACGGCCAGGCCCATGTGGAGCACAAGGAGATCTGCTAGGTGGGCCGCGCCGCGTTCGGAGAACGTGTAGTATGGCAACCCGCATCATGATCATCAACGACGACCAGGATATTCTCGACCTCTACGAGGCCATCCTGAACGAAGAGGGCTACGACGTGATCACATCGAAGCTCGCCTTCGAACACCCCGCCGCCGTGGAGATGCGCCGGCCGAATCTCGTCATGCTCGATCTCAAATTCGGCACGCAGCTCGAAGGCTGGAAGATGATGCAGAAGCTGCGCCTGTATCGCCCGACCGCCGAGCTGCCCATCATCATCTGCACGGCGGCGGTGCGCGAGGCGCGCGAGCAAGAGGATCACCTGCGCTCCGAGGGCATCGGTATCGTCTACAAACCATTCGCCATCGATCATCTGTTGCTGGCGGTGCGCCAAACCCTCGCGGTGGCTGAGGCTATCCAGGCGGCTCAGGCGGCTCAGGCGGGCGCGTCAAGGCGCGATCAGGGGGTGCCGGTACCCGCCAACAGCCCTAAAGGCACTGAGAGCAAATAAGGCCTGGTCTACGCGCCTTCCGTGCGCCAGTCTCGCATACGCGGCGACCCCGCACCCATGCGCTCTAGCAGCGCGCGAGCGTGGGACCAAACGAGACTCTCTGGATGGGTTAGCTGGCGACGGCGGATCGTCAGCCCACCGCGCCAACCTCAGCCGCGATCGCCTCCGCCACCGCGCGCCCCTGGCCGAGCGCGCGCACCATGCCGACGATGTCGAGCACATCCACATCGGGCAGCACGAGCGGCACTGCCCCCGCGTCGCGGGCAATGCGCAGCTCCCGCTCGTCCGCCCGCTCCAGCAGCAGAATGGTGGCGGTTCCCGGCGCCAGCGCCCGCAGGCAGCGCGCGATCTCCACGCCCGACATGCCACGCGGGCGCGCGGCCGCGATCACAACGTGCGGCCGCAGGCGCAGCGCCTCGCGCACGACCACCATCCCATCGGCCAGCGCCGCCACCACACGCAGATCGGGCGTCGCTTTCATCAGTTGGCTCAGGCAGATACGGTACGAGGCGCGTCTCTCCGCGATCAGCACACTGATGCGGCCGTTCGCGGTCGTCTCGCTCTCGCCGGCGGACCGCGCCGCGTCGCCCATGTTCCCAGGCGGCTTCGATGGATGCGGCATGTCAGTTCTCCCCGTTCCTCCCGCCGCGCATATGCGAACCGGGGAGCCGCGCCGGACGAACCGGCGGAACTCCCCGGCTGCTACGGATTGCTACGGATTGCTACGGATTGCTACGGATTGCTACGGATTGCTACGGATTGCTACGGATTGCTACGGATTGCTACGGATGCGCCCG